>NZ_QUHH01000004.1:1018-351703 GCF_003479515.1 Parabacteroides sp. AF14-59
ACTGTTTGGTGCCAGCTTTTTTTCTGATCGGAATCTTGAACATTTCTTCTGCCACATCAATCATCGTGTCATAGGCATCTGCACGCATTCTTTCCTGATAAATAGCCAGTTTCGACTCTTTCAGTTCCCGTTTGAGGCGGCTTATTTCTTCACTTTCCGTTCTTGGGGATTCGTTTTTCTTCATGGGTACTTCTTCATTTTCTTCGCCCACAAATTTACGAATCCAATTGCTTACAGTACACTGCTGAGGGATAGAATATTTTTTACTCAGTGCGTGTTTACTGATTCCACCTGCCAAATACTCTTTGACGACTGCTATACGAAACTCGTCCGTATATTTTTGATAACTTACCTTTGGTTTACACATTTTCTTTTTGTGATTGTGTAAACTTTTTTCAGTACAAGTCAGTTGTCAGCTCTTTTTCCAATAAAGACTAACTGTCTTTATCCAGCACTAACCATCCCTATCTGCTCCTATCCGGTAGTCACTTTTCAGTTGTACTTACTTTTGTGAGGTTATCGATAATCTGATAATAAATGAAATAATACGATATAAGATTTATTTCATTGATAAAAACATCCCGTTTACAGATTCTTTTTTTAGAAGATAGGAGGGAACGCTATTTTTGGAGATCAAAAAACAAAAGGATATGATAAAATATACCATTGTAAAGAGCTATCTGTTTGCTGTTTCCCTGTTCATACTGGTATCGTCTTTACCGGCATGCAGTGCAGACGACATTTCTTCCGGTGAGGAAACAAAGGCTGTCCCGGACGATGAGAATGATCAGGTAGATAACTCTTCTTTTTCCAGTACGGTCACGGTTTCTTTTGATAACACGGTCACAGTCTCCAACCCGATGTCGGACAACGGCGTATCTGTTCAGATTAGTGACGGACAAGTGACGATCGTTTCGACAGCCGAAGAAATAGAATATGTTCTCTCCGGTTCGACGACCAACGGAATGGTTAAGATTTACAGCGACTATAAATTCAAGCTGACACTGGATGGTGTATCCATCACCAACCCTTCCGGTCCGGCTGTTAATATCCAATCACATAAACGGGTATTTGTCCAGCTAAATGATAACACGCAGAATATATTGACGGATGGTTCCTCCTATGCAACCAATGGCAGCGAAGACCAGAAAGCAGCCTTTTTCAGTGAAGGCCAGCTGATCTTCAACGGTAATGGCTCGCTGACGGTCAACGGCAATAACAAGCATGCCATTTGCAGTGACGACTATGTTCGTATTTATGAAGGAAATTTCATGCTTACCAGTAAAGTCTCCGACGGTATCCACACGAACGATGCCGTCATAATAGACGGAGGAACCCTGACGATCCATGCGGCAACCGACGCCATAGAATGTGAAGAAGGCTATATCCTTATCCAGGACGGCGATATTACGATCGTCAGCGGTGATGAAGGAATCACCACCTCCTACGAAGGCTCCGATTCATCTATTAATCCCTACATGGATATCAACGGAGGAACGATTCGTATAACGACAACGGGCACTTCCGCCAAAGGAATAAAAAGCCTGGGCAACCTGACTATCAACGGAGGAAATATAACGGTAAAAACCTCCCGTTCGGAAGCGGAAGGTATCGAGAGCAAGCGCGAACTGGTCATTAACGACGGCTATATCATCGTCGAGGCTTACGACGACTGTATCAATGCCGCCACTTCCATTGTCATTAATGGCGGAGACATTTATTGTTACAGCACCGCAAACGACGGCATCGACTCTAACGGCACGTTGACGATTACCGGAGGCACTGTCATCTCCATCGGTACATCTTCGCCGGAAGATGGTTTTGACTGTGACCAGAATACATTCAAGATCACCGGCGGCACAATCATCGGAGTAGGAGGAAGCACCAGCACACCGACCACTAACGCATGCACTCAATCTTCCCTGATCTACGGTGGAAGCGGTACTCAAAATACATTATTCCATATAAGCTCGGATGATGGTGCCGATATCCTGACTTTCAAGATACCGCGTACGCTCCAGCAAATGACATTATTATTCAGTAGTCCTGCCCTTACATCCGGTTCGGGCTATACCATCTATACCGGAGGAACAGCTACGGGTGGCTCTGATTTTTATGGCTTATATACCGGATCGACCTATTCCGGCGGTACACAGGCCGCCACCTTTACCGTTAGTTCGATAGTCACGACCGTCGGTTCTTACTCCGGCGGACCGGGCGGCGGAGGGAATATCGGCGGTGGCGGAAGACCGGGAGGATGGTAAAAAAATCTCATTTTGTATACTCCGAATGTAAATGAATCATACATTTGTACCGGCAAAAAGAAAATTACTCAAGGATAGTACAAAATGAAAGAAAATAGCATTGAAGCCCGTTTGCTTCATACTCCTTACGAAAGGCCGGATGCCTACAACGCGTTGTCTATGCCGGTCTATCACACAGCGGCCTACGAATTTGATTCCGCCGAAGCCATGGAAGCCGCTTTCTGCGGCCGCACGACCGACCATGCTTATTCGCGGATAACGAATCCGACCGTGCAATATTTTGAAGATCGCATACAGGCTATCACCGGAGCGATGAGTGTGACTGCGCTCAACTCCGGAATGGCTGCCATCTGCAATACCTTGATGGCGATCGGCTTCTCCGGGGCGAATATCGTGACTTCTCCCCATCTCTTCGGTAATACCTATTCGCTGATGAAAACGACATTGGCCGCATTCGGAGTCGAAGCACGTTTCTGTGATCTGACAAATCCGGATGAGGTTCGTGCAAATGTCGATTACAATACCTGCGCTGTATTTGTGGAAGTGATCACCAATCCTCAATTGGAAGTGGTCGATTTAAAGCTATTATCGTCTATCGCCGGAGAGGCCAAAGTTCCCTTGATCGCAGATACGACGATCGTCCCTTTCACGGTTTTCCACGGAAAGGATTTCGGGATAGACATCGAGATCGTATCCAGTACCAAATATATTTCCGGAGGTGCAACGAGTGTAGGAGGGCTGATCCTCGACAACGGAACATTCGACTGGAGCCGTTCATTCATCCTGAAACATTGGTATGAGCAATATGGCGAACGTGCATTCACAGGTCGCCTGCGTAAAGAGATCCACCGGAATCTGGGAGCCTATATGACGCCGCAGGTCGCTTATATGCAGACATTGGGCCTGGAAACTATGCAGCTCCGTTTTGAACGGCAGGCTTCCACCTGCCTGGAGTTGGCAAAACGTTTGCAAAGCCTGCATGGCATCATGTCCGTCAATTATACCGGGCTGGAAGATAATCCGTATTACCAATTAAGCACTTCCCAGTTCGGTCGTTATCCCGGAGCGATGCTGACGTTCGACCTGCCTGCCCGCGAAGCCTGTTTTGCCTTTATGAATCGCCTGAAGTTGATTCGCAGGGCTACGAATCTGTTTGATAACAAGACATTGGCTATCCATCCTGCCAGTACCATCTACGGCAGTTTCACGGAGGAGCAGCGTCGGGATATGGATATCAGTCAGCAGACGGTCCGCCTGTCGGTCGGCCTTGAACCGGTCGATGATCTGTACAATGATATTGAACAAGCCTTATCCGTAACCTGCTGATGCGAACGTTGATCATAGCCGATAATCAGGATATCACGAAAGCCGGCATCTTATATCTGACTGATAAGATGCCGGACTTCTCGCTTGTAACCGAGGCTGCCGGTAAACGTGAACTGCTCCAACTTCTGCAACAATATCCGCAAGCTGTAGTCCTGCTCGATTATACGCTTTTCGACCTGGCGAGTGACGACGAACTGCTGATCGTGCAGGAACGTTTCAAGCAGGTATCCTGGATACTTTTCAGCGACGAGCTGAGTGAAGATTTTATCCGCCGCATCCTTTTCAGCAGCGAGGCATTCGGTATTGTCCTGAAAGATGCTTCATCGGATGAGATACAGGAAGCCTTACGATCGGCTTTGCATTCCCGGCGTTTTATCTGCCAGCGAATCCATCACCTGCTTTCGAATAAGAACTCTGTTCGTGAACCGAAAGAGCACCCGGTACTGACCTCCACGGAAAAAGAGATATTAAAGTCCATCGCTTTGGGAAAAACGACCAAAGAGATAGCTTCCGAACGTTTCTCCAGTATCCATACCATCACCACCCACCGAAAGAATATCTTCCGAAAACTGGAAGTCAACAATGTGCATGAAGCAACCAAGTATGCGTTGCGTGCCGGGATTGTCGATACGACGGAATATTATATTTGAATCTACTTTTCCATCCAGAGAAAAGTAACATATTACACCATATCATCTCCCGTCTTCACAATCTCCACTTTTAGTGTCTTATGGAAAGGAGTAAAGCGAGAAATAACCATTATTACGATGGCGAATATCAACACATAACCGATAATCGTTTTCAGCGCAAGCAGTAAACTTTGCGATTGCAGCGTTGCATACAAGCTATTGGTTGCAAGCTGGGTGGCATCGGTAATATTATGCCCCTGTGCCAGCGCATTGTTGAGAGACTGATTATATTGCTGTGCCGCCAGTGGGTTTTGCAGGTCCATATTTTCCGAAAGGGTTGTCATACCCCGTAATTGCAGGCGGTAAAGTATATTGTTAAAGAATGCCGACGACAGGGCAGGAGCTATCACCGAACGGCAACTGATCAGGAAGAAAGCATTATATATCATCAACTTCGGATTCATATCCTCCACCGCATACACCCCGAAAGCGATAAACAGGATCATCATCCCCATACCCCGGAGGAACATCGGAAGATACAACATTTCATATGTCCCGTCCGGCGTGATCCCGAAATAAAGGATAGCAAGATAAACCACATAACACGCCATTCCCGAGGCTATCAGTATACGGAAACGCCACCGCTGCCAGCGGAACCACCAGAAGCAAACTACCGCCCCGCCGATAAAGCCCGGCAGCATCCAGAGGTTCAGAAAGTTGGCATGCACGCTGTCGACCCGTATGATGTTATTCATATAGCTTGTGATCAGCGAACTCGTAGCCGAAAAGAACATGACCAGCATCATAAAGAAATAACCGATCAATGCTTTGCTGCTATTCAGTATTTCCAGCCGGATATAAGGATTCTTTTGTGTCTTTTGCCGTGAAACGAACAACCAGGCCAATACCGGCAATGACAATACGTACAGGGTGATCTTGGCGGACGAGAACCAGTCGAGCGTTTTGCCGTATGTGGCCGACCAGATCGTGAAGAGCAGGATAGAGGCTATGATCAGGATGCTTTTCCAGTCTATCTCCTTAAAAGGAAAATGAACGGGGCGCTTCGCATACCGGAAAAACATCAGGATAAAAGAGATGGCGACCAGCAACAGCAGGATAACGAAATAATACATATACTGCCATTGATAGTAGTAGGCGAGCTGTGCCGTGATTGCCATCGATATCTGCCCCGCCGAAAAGACGATAGGGTAGAAATAGGCATAAAACTCGCTGCGGACATTCTGCGGACTGAAAAGCGGGCGGATCATCAGGATGATTTCCAGCATGGCAAACCCTTTCAGGAAACCGATAAAGAAACTACAGACAATGATGATATCCATCTGGTTCACCTGCGCACAAATAAAGCTCAATATAACCTGCAAAAGCAGGTCGATCAACAGGATCGTCTTGGTTGTTACCACCGGGCGGACCTTGGGGATAAGCGGGTAGGAGACTGCCATGCCTGCCGATGTCGCATAGTAGGCCATACTGATATCCTCGCTCAATACGCCGAGCGTTCCCGAAACTTCGGTGATATTCCCCGTATAAGCTCCGTTGATGAGGATGATCGGCAGCATGACGACGAAGGCCGTGACAATCCCAAGCCACCGGGGAACCCAGGGGCGTATCGGGACATTCAGTAAAACCTGTTGAGCCATATGCTTCTATTTGCTTTAAATAAGAAAATCCGTGTAATACGTATCTTTCACTGTTTCTTTAATGCTTCCGTCTCCACCATCATTCCGGCACGGAGCAGATTCATATCTTCGGGCGAAACATCTGTGAGGTCGATCCGCACGGGGATACGTTGCTGTATCTTGACAAAATTACCGGCCGAATTATCGGTCGGGACCAGCGAATATTTAGATCCTGTCGCCTCGGAGATAGCCGTTACCGTGCCGTGGAAGATACGGTTGTCGATGGCATCCACCTTGATACGGACCTGCTGCCCGATGTAGATGTGGCTGATTTGTGTCTCTTTGTAATTGGCAGTGATCCATTTGTCGTTGCCGCGGACGAGATAGCTGAGGGTTTGCCCTGCCTGCACCAGTTGCCCGGTTTCCAGTGTACGCCGTCCCATGTATCCGTCGAAAGGGGCGGTGACAACCGTATAGGAGAGGTTCAGTTGCGCCATCTCCAGATCAGCCTCCTTGCGAAGAATCGTGGCTTCGACGCTGCCGCTTTTCTTGCTCGTTTCCGTGTATTGGGACTGGGCGGCATTCTTTTGGCGCAACAAAGCATCGTAACGGGCTTTCATTGCTTCGTAGTTTGCTTTGACCTGTTCATATTGCTGTTGTGAGACGGATTCTTCCGCCAGCAGGTTGGCATACCGTTGATAATCCTGTTCGAGTTGCCACAAACGAGCTTTCGTCTCCGCGATGTTCGCTTCCTGGATACCGATATTCACCTGCGAGGTTTCGATACCGGAGCTTAAGATGTCTTTAGACGCATGTGCATCCAGAAGGGCCGCCTCAGCATCTTTTAGTTTGATGCGGTATTCACGGTCGTCGAGGATAAGAAGCGTGTCGCCTACCTTGACTTGCTGATGTTCGGTGAAACGGACTTCTCTGATGTATCCCGCTACACGGATATTGACGGGGATGATATACTGGTCGACTACGGCATCGTTGGTGATCTCGTAGTTCACGTATTTCCAGAAATAGTTCACAGTCCACGATATTCCGCCGAAGGCAAGCAGGATACAGACCGTGTTGAGCGTGATGTTCCTGATCTTCAACCGTAGTAATTGTTTTCTTTTCTTATGTAATGCTGACATACAGAATTGTTTTATCGGTTATAAATTGCCGCACGAACGCATCAGTTCGTAGTAGCTGTAAACGGCCTCGGTACGGGCATTCGTTAGTTGCAGTTCGGCTTCGAGCCTGACACTGCTGGCATCGAGCAGGTCGGTCAGGATGGATAACTGGTTCAGATAACGGTTCCGCACGATGCGATAGTTCTCTTCGGCCTGCCTGACCGATAACAGGAGTGCCTGTACACGGTCGAGTGCTTCGTGATGCCTGATCCAGGCACTTCTGACATTGATACGGATATCCTGCCGTATCTGGTCTTCCCTGTTTTTTCGGAGGCGGACGTATTGTTTGGCCTCGTGCATTTTATGCTTGTTCTGATAGAGGGAAGACAGGTTGTAAGACAGGCTTAACGCTATATTCCAGTTATTGGAAAACAGATCTTCCATCGTTGTGCTCAACGGGCGTGACAGTGTATTGGCGGCCCGGATGGAAAGGGAAGGCAGATAATCTGCTTGCGACAGGCGAATGTCGTTTTCCGCCAGTTTCGTGTTATAGCGGGCGATTTGCAACTCCGGATAGTTGCTGTAAGCCTGCAGGACGTATATCTCGTAGTCTTCCAGCGAAACAGCTGTATAAAGCAGTGTCGTATCGGGTTGCAGAAGTAACGACTCGTCCAGTCCGAGCAGGACGTCGAGCTGTTGCGAAACAATGGAAATATCGTCGTCAGCTTCACGGCAGGCTAGCTGGTCGTTGGTCAGTTGCAGTTCGCTGCGCAATTCATCGTTACGGGTGACGACGCCTTCCTTCTTCAACCTGCGGATATCGTCCAGCCTGCGTGTGGATTCTTCCACGTTGCGGGCGAATACGTCTCTTTGTTTATAAAGGCTGAAAAGGTCCATATACCGGCGGAGCAAAAGGAGTTTGATCTCTGCCTCGCTGTTGGTCGAGTTCAGTGTGGCAATCTCTTTTTCCAGGGAAGCCCGCTTGATGTTATAATGGATTTTCCCTCCGCGGTAGACGGGTTGGGTCACCTCTACATTATAATTGTGCGACCAGTCGGGCAGGTCGGGATGCACGGGCTGCGCTAATCCTTTGCGGAAGACGGTAGACTGTCCGATATATCCGGTCGTCGCACCGATACTGATACCGGGTAGGCGTGAGGTCTTTGCTGTCTTTTCCTTGTCGCCCGCGATGACTTCCTCCATGCGGGAGGCTTGCAGGCGCAAACTGTTCTCTGTCCCCAGACGGAATAACTCGTCGAGAGAAAGCGAGTAAGCCTGTTGGGAATAAGTCGCAACAGGCTTACAAATAAACAGTAACATTAATAAACTATATCTGATCAAATATCTCATTCAATTTATTCAGATGCTTCATGCAGGCTTCCATGTGGCGGGTATTCATTTGGTTGCCTATCTGTGTGTACATATCTTTTAGGAGTGACTTTATCTTTTCCGCCACTTTTTCTCCTTCCGGCGTAAGAAATATGAGTTTGTTACGCCGGTCGTTGGTGTCTTCCCGGCGTACGACCCATCCTTTTTTCTCCAGGTTGTTGATCAGGTTGGTGAGGCATGCCTTGTCCTTCGCCGTCTTTTCCGCCAGCGTTTGTTGGCTGACACCCTGTTCTTTCCATAGGCAATGCATGACCTGAAGCATCTCGAAGGTCATATCGACATTGTTTCTTTTAAGTAATCGTTGAATCGTTTGCCGGAATGTCATCCGGGTTTTTAATATCAATAAATTAAGTTCGTGCGCTAATTCACTATCCGTCATACTTGCTGTTTTTGGGATGCAAAGATAGGAATTTCTTTGATATTAGTTTAATATTTGACTATTATTTGTTGGGGAAGAGATAACAAGTAAGGCTTGCTTGTTACAGGTTCATTTCAAGTAAGGTTTATTTGTTAGAGGTCCATTTGCCGTCAGTTTTAACTGACGGATTTGTAAATAGCTATTTCTTTGAACTTTAGTTCCATTTTAAAATATATCCCCATTAAAGAGAAATCTGGCTAAAGCCAAAAGAGATAAACTATCTGCAAACCGTCAGTTAAAACTGACGGCAAATGAACCTGTAACAGCTAAGCCTCTTTTATAATGGTACAGTTCATTTCTGATATTCACTTACAATGAATACTCTTCACTTACAACGGATACTCTTCAAACGCGTACAGTACCGTAGAAAGATACCGTTCCCCTGTATCCGGCAGTAAGGCGACGATTGTCTTTCCGGCATTCTCCGGCAGTTCTGCCAGTTTCAATGCCGCATACACTGCTGCACCCGAAGAGATGCCGACAAGCAAACCTTCTGTCTGTGCCAGTTCGCGGCTGGTCCGGATAGCATCGTCGTTTTCAACCTGAATGATCTCATCGACAAACTTGCCGTTATATGTTTTAGGGATGAAGCCGGCTCCGATACCTTGTATCTTATGCGGTCCCGGTTTTCCTCCCGAGAGGACGGGGGAGTCGCTCGGCTCTACCGCTACGATCTTTATATCCGGATTATGTGCTTTCAAACCTTCTCCGACACCGCTGACCGTGCCACCTGTGCCGACACCTGCCACGAAAATATCGACTTTGCCGTCCGTATCACGCCAGATCTCCTGGGCAGTCGTTTCCACATGTTTGGCCGGATTAGCCGGATTTTCGAATTGTTGCAGGATGATGGAACCAGGTGTTTCGTCACGTAATGATTCGGCTTTGGCGATGGCTCCCTTCATGCCGTCGGCTCCGGGAGTTAATACTAGGTGGGCTCCAAGTGCTTTTAACAGGTTACGACGTTCTATACTCATCGTTTCAGGCATCGTCAGGACTAATTTATATCCTTTGGCAGCCGAAACGAAAGCCAGTCCGACTCCGGTATTTCCGCTTGTCGGTTCGATGATGGTCGCTCCCGGTTTCAGCAGTCCTTTCTTTTCTGCGTCTTCGATCATTGCCAGAGCAATGCGGTCTTTCACACTTCCAGCCGGATTGAAATATTCCAATTTGCCGATCAGTTTCGCTTTTACTCCCTTGCTTGCATTGAAATTCGAGAACTCCAGTAACGGTGTGTTACCGACCAGGTCTGTCAATGATTTTGCTACTTTTCCCATATTCTTTTATGTTTTTAAGTTGTTTCTTATCTATGCAACAAAGATAGGTATCGGATTGATTATGATATATACCATAAACAGGGTATATTTTGTTTTTATTTATTAACAATAAAATAATTCTCTTATATTTGCAGTATTCTGGACGAACGAGATGGAGGATAATGAACTCATATTATTGTTAAAACAAAGTGATAAAGATGCTTTTACTGCTTTGTATAAAAAGTACTGGAGGCAAGTATACAACTTCAGTCGGCTTTATCTGACCGGTAAGGATGCGGCAGAGGAGGTCGTACAGGAAGTTTTTATCAAAATCTGGGAATCGCGTGACTTTATGCGCCAGGAAGATAATTTCAAAGGACTATTATTTATTATAACCCGTAACCTGATCTTTAACCAACACCGTAAGAGCCTGAACGAAGACTTCTATAAAATGACCGTTATCTCGGCTATGGAAAGTTCGTATGATATAGAAGAAGAGATAGAGGCTAAGAACCTGAGTGACTATATCGATCTGCTGATCAATGAACTCCCTCCGCGTCGTCGCGAAATATTTAACCTGAGCCGGAAAGAAAATAAGAGTTATAAGGAAATAGCCGAACTATTGCATATTTCAGAAAAAACTGTAGAAAATCAGATCAGTGAAGCTTTAAAGTATTTGAGAAAGAACATATCGATGCTTGCTCTTTTCCTGTAAAGAGGTTATCTCTTCTCTTTTATTTCAGAAAATCGAAAAAAATCTATGGCCGGATAGGGGGACACCCTCGGGTTAGGTGTATTTATTATAAAGCGCATAGAAGAAATGAATCAGAATGATAAGAAATATATACTGAAGAAACTGATGCAGGATGCATTGGCAGAGGAAGAGGTCGCCGCCCTGAACGATCGGGTGGCTATAAAGGAACGGATGGGCGATCAATGGGAAAATGCCCCGGATGCGGCAACCTTTGACCGGACGGACGGGATGCATATATGGCAGTACATACGCAGGCGGATAGAGGGTGACAGACCGGGGAAAACGCAGTTCTATAAAATCTATAGTGCCGTCGCCTCCATACTGCTGTTACTGGTGTTGGGAGGAATGACTTACCTTTTCCTGGAAAAGAGGAATGATCCTCCGATGTATATTGTCAGTTCGGGTATTCAGAATATGCAATCGGTGTCATTGCCGGATGGAACGGAGGTCCAGTTGGGTCCGGGCAGTAAATTGACCTACCCGTCGGAGTTTTCTTCCGGAAAGCGGGAAGTCAGCCTGGATGGACAGGCATTCTTCGATGTTTATAAGAATCCTCAGAAGCCGTTTGTTGTCCATACTGCTGATATGGATATAGAAGCTCTGGGCACTGCATTTGAGGTTTTTAGTTATGGTATAGAGAATAAGTCAGAGGCCATTCTGTTGAATGGAAAGATAAGGGTGAATTGCAACAGCTCTCTGAATAATAAGAATGGCGGATACCTTCTGTCGCCGGATGAGAAAATAGTATTTGACAAACGAGATAATTCAGCCTCCGTGCAGGATGTCGATGCGGATAAATATACAGCCTGGCGAAAGCAACGGATACTGAGTTTCGAGAATGAAAAGTTATCGATGATCATTCCCCGTCTGGAACAATGGTATGGGCGTAAGATCATGTGCCAGCAGGATCTGGCTGATAAATACCGGTTTACATTTAAGATCAGGGATGAATCTCTTGAAAGAATTCTTTTTATGATGGGAGCCTCATCCCCGTTAAAGTACAAGGAAACAAGTAACGGGAATTATCAATTGATTCTCAAGTAAATAATTAATAACTTAAAACGAATACGTATGGATGGATAAACAGTTAACCTAAAAAATTGGAAGATACCTGCAAGTACCTTCCAATCAGAATGTTTTAGACCAAATGCATGTCTTAAGGAGTCCAAGCCGATGACTTGCATTCATTATTTATCAAAAACAATACAAAGTTATGAAAAAAAACAATGACAGGGATTGTTGTGTCCCGTTATTCAGAAAAACAATTCGTATTATGAGGATCACAGTTTTATTTTCACTGGCTGTAGCCTGTTGTATTTCTGCTTCTACCTACGCGCAGGATTACAAAGTCTCAATAAACAAACAGAACAGTAGTATAATTGAGATTCTGAAAGAGATTGAAAAAAACAGTGAGTTTACATTCTTTTTCAATGATAACCATGTAAATGTAAACAGGAAAGTGAGCGTAAAAGCGAAAGATGTTTCTTTGGAAGAGGTGCTTGCACAAGTTTTCAGGAATACCGGATATGAGTATCAGATCATAGATCGCCAGGTGCTGATCAAAGTGGCTGCCGGGGGGCGTTTGAATGCTCTTGTGGACCAGCAAAATACAAAGTCGGTTTCCGGTGTCATTTACGACGAAGAAGGACTGCCGGTTATCGGTGCGAATGTCGTGGAGAAAGGAACGACCAATGGTACCATTACCAATGCCGAAGGGAGCTTCTCCCTTAATGTTGCGTCAGACGCAACATTAGTGATTACTTATATAGGATATGTGACAAATGAAATATCCGTAGCCGGTAAAAATACGGTAACCGTTACTTTGAAAGAAGATTCGGAAATGTTGGATGAGGTTGTTGTCGTTGGGTATGGTACAATGAAAAAGAGAGATTTGACGGGAGCGGTTGCTGCCGTGAAGGGTGATGACCTGGCATCCCGTAAAACCACACAGTTATCGACGGCTTTGCAAGGTTCTGTTGCCGGAGTGATGGTGACCCGCGATAATAGTGCACCGGGAGCTGCTGCCGGTAGTATCAGGGTCCGTGGTATTACGACTATCGGCGATACCAGTCCGCTGGTGATAATAGATGGTGTTCCGGGTGGCATTAATGACGTGAACCCGAATGATGTAGAAAGTATGTCGGTCTTGAAAGATGCTGCATCCGCTTCTATTTACGGTTCACGTGCCGCTGCCGGTGTTATTTTGATCACAACCAAACGTGCCCAGGAAAAGAGCCTGTCGATTGATTACAATTTTGAATACGGGTTGGAGATCCCGACAAAACAACCTGAATATGTCGGTGTCAAACGTTTTCTGGAAACAACCAATGAACTGCGTTATAACGACAACAAATCCGGAGGTTGGAACCAGGCCTATTCGGAAGAAGACATAAACAACTGGGAGAAAAATTATCTGACGAACCCTGATAAATATCCGATGACGGATTGGGTAGGGATGATCCTGAAAGGATCGGCTCCGCGCCAGACCCATACGATCAGCGTGGCGGGAGGTTCCAAAGCTGTAAAATCGAATGCTTCGTTTGTTTATGACAAAGTGGATGGCCTGTATGCCGATCGTTATTACGAACGTTTTATGATTCGTTCCAATAATGACTTTACGGTAAATAAATATCTGGGGGCAACGTTGGACTTTAATTTTAAACGGACCAAGAATCACCAGCCCCATTACTCTCCTTTCGCTAACATGCGTCTGGCTCCTATGATCTATCCGGCTGTATGGGCCAATGGGGAATATGCAGACGGAAAGAATGGCAACAACCCTTACGCAAATGTAAATTCGGGAGGTTTTAAGGATGAATGGTATAACCAGCTTGGAGGACGTGCTGCAATCAATATTACTCCGCTCGACGGTTTAAAGATCTCGGGTGTAATTGCTCCGAATTATACGTTTGAGAAAAAGAAACATTTCCGTAAGGCAGTCTCTTATTCTTTGGCCGACGATCCGAATACGGTTGGTGGTTATATGGAAGGTTATAATACGACAAAATTGTCTGAAGATAGAAATGACAGTTACAATGTGACCATTCAGGGCATAGCGAATTATATGAAAACCTTCGGCAAGCACGATCTGAACCTGATGGCAGGTTATGAAATGTATAACTCTTTTGCGGAAAACCTGGGAGCTTCCCGTGATCAGTATGAGTTGATAAACTTCCCTTATCTGAATGTCGGTCCGTTAGACCTCCGTGATAACAGCGGTAGTGCTACGGAATTATCTTATCGTTCGTGGTTTGGACGGGTAGCCTATAATTTTGATAACAGGTATTTGTTGCAGGCGAATGTCCGCTACGACGGATCTTCACGGTTCCATTCCGATTATCGCTGGGGATTTTTCCCTTCTTTCTCCGCCGGTTGGGTGATGAGTGAAGAGGCTTTTATGAAAAATGCGGACATCGATTGGTTATCTTTCCTCAAGTTGAGAGCTTCTTACGGTACTCTGGGAAATGAGCGGATTACCGATAAGGACGGAAATGCCCTTTATTATCCGTATCAGGCATTTATTAACTTTAGTGACGTGCTGTTTTATCAGAATGGAAATGTTGTGCCGGAGTTATCGGCTGCACAATGGGCTTATGCCGTCGAGAATATTTCCTGGGAGACTACCCGTTCTGTCGATGTCGGTCTGGATGCTACTTTCTTTAATAACCGTCTGCGCTTTAGCGGCGATTATTACAACAAGCAAACCAAAGATATGTTACTGGCGTTGGAAATTCCTGATTATGTAGGATTCGATAACCCTCAGAGAAATACAGGAAAGATGTATACGAACGGCTACGATCTCGAGTTGGCATGGAATGACCGGATCGGTGATCTGACCTATGGTATATCGGTTAACTTCTCAGACTTTGTTTCTAAAATGGGAGATCTGGGCGGTACCGAATTCCTGGGTGATCAGGTGAAGATCAAAGGCAGTGAATTCAACGAATGGTATGGTTACCTGAGTGACGGCCTGATGTTGACGGATGAGGATTTGAAAGGCCCGAAGCTGAACGATAATGTTCAGTTGGGAGACATTAAATATAAAGACATATCCGGACCGGACGGCGTTCCCGACGGAAAGATTTCACCGGAGTATGACCGTGTTCTGTTGGGTGGCTCTTTACCCCGTTTCCAGTATGGCGGGACATTGAACCTGGGGTATAAAGGAATTGATTTTTCTGTTGCCTTCCAGGGAATCGGTCGGAGAAATACACGTTTGTCTCCGGCTATGGTACAGCCTCTTCAGTCCAATTGGGGAAATACTCCGGCTATTATCGATGGTAATTATTGGTCGGAGAAAAATACGGAAGCTCAGAATGCACAGGCTCTTTATCCTCGTTTATCGTATGCCAATAACGCTATTAATTATGCCATGTCAGACTTTTGGATGTTCAATGGGCGTTATTTCCGTCTGAAGAATCTGACTTTGGGATACACGTTGCCTGCTGCCTGGACAGAAAAGGTGATGATTAAACGGGCCCGTGTTTATGTTGCAGCGAACGACCTGTTCTGTATAAGTAAGTATCCGAAAGGATGGGATCCTGAAATGGGCAGTTCTTCCTATCCGATCACTACATCTGTGTTGTTTGGATTATCCGTTAAATTTTAAAAGAATAAAAAGATGAAACATACATTGATTATATTATTAGGATGTTGTTTGGGATTAAACTCTTGCAATGACCTGGATCTGAATCCTCTTTCACAGGCTTCCAGTGAAAATTGGTATTCCAATGAAACGGAAATAGAAATGTCTGTCAAGGGGTTCTACCGCGATGACTTCTGGCCGTTGGACAATGAAGATAAAACGGACAATTTCATTTATCGGGAAACTCCTTCGGAGATCATAAAAGGTACTTTTAACGGGCAGAGTGGCGACGTAACGACCTTATGGGCCAACCAGTATAAATCGATTGCCCGGGCAAATACGATCCTGGCAAATATGGATAAGGCGGCAAGTATGGGAATATCGGAGGTAAAGCTGAAACAATACGAAGCCGAAGCCTTATTCCAGCGGGCTTCCTGTTATGCGAGGCTGGTCACTTATTTCGGAGATGTTGTTTATGTGACGGAAGTGGTCGATATAGAGGAGGCATTCAAGCTCGGACGTACTCCGAAATCAGAAATTATACCGAAGATTTATGCCGATTATGATAAGGCGATCGAGGGATTACCTGAAAAATATACAGGTGTCTCTTCCCAACGTGCCACAAAAGGGGCTGCATTGGCATTGAAAGCCCGCTTTGCCTTGTATATGGGGGACTGGGATATTGTAGCAGACGCTACAAAGAAATGTATGGATTTGAATATTTACAAGTTGTATCCGGATTATGCCGGCCTTTTCCTGACCTCGACAAAAAATGCGGAGGAATCCATATTCTTACTTCCCCGTTCTATCGAATATAAAGTAACATTGGGTAACTGGACGGTGATGAATGAGGTATCGAGAAATACCGGAGGCTGGGGAGCTTTCGCCCCTTCATGGGATTTGCTTGCAGCGTATGATTGTACGGACGGGTTGCCTGTCGATGAATCTCCTTTATTCGATCCGCATGATCCGTTCAAGAATCGTGATCCCCGTTGTACGGCTACTATTGTCGAATTTGGAACTCCGCATCTGGGATTTGAATATAACCCTCATCCGGATGCCGTGGAAGTAATGAACTATAATACCGGCAAAATGCAAAAGAACAATGATGCCCGTGTGAATGCCCAGTTCGCCTCTTTCAACGGATTATTATGGAAAAAAGGAATTGATGAAACATGGCTGGAAAACGGGAAGGATGTGGCCCCGGATAAGATTATTATCCGTTATGCGGACGTTCTGTTAATGTATGCGGAGGCAAAGATCGAATTGAATCAGATCGATCAATCGGTTCTGGATGCGATCAACCGGGTACGTGCAAGAGCGTATGGTGTCGACTATACCAATATAAGTGCCTACCCGGCAGTAACTACGACCAGCCAGCAGAAACTACGGACGATCCTGCGCACGGAACGGCGTGTGGAGTTTGCAAAAGAAGGATTGCGTTATATGGACCTGGTCAGATGGAAGATTGCAGGCAAGGCTTTGACACGGCCGAATTATGGCATGTTATATCCTGTTAATCTGTTACAGGAGAAAGTGGTGAATAAAGGTTTGTGGTTCTGGCCCGGCATTCCACAGGTAGACGAAGATGGAATCCCAGACTTTTCCGCTATGGAGAAAGCCGGATTGATAGCCCCGATGTCTCAGCGTATGTGGAACGACCGCCAGTATCTCTGGCCGATCCCGACGAAAGAGGTTCTGATCAATGAAAACCTGAAACAGAATCCGGGATATTGATAAGAATAGGTTAGCACTATTAAATACCAGAGGCTCTTCTCTGCTTTTCAAATGAAAACCTGGCCGGAGAGCCTCTGTATAAACATTATTTTCAGAAATAATTAAAAGAAGATGAAGATGAAATTAAACAGTACGATAGGTCTGATGGCTGTACTATCGGTGATGAGTTGTTCAGCGCAGAAAGAAACCAAAAGAATCCCGGATTCCGTTTCCGGCATTTATCCGCGTCTGGCATATTATAACAATGAGGGAGAGTGTGGAACCGGGGCGGTTGTTCCCTGGGCAGACCGGCTGTGGGTCATAACCTATGGACCTCATTTGCCGAACGGATCATCCGACAAATTGTATGAAGTGACACCGGATTTCCGGCAGATCGTACGTGACGAGAGCATAGGGGGAACCCCGGCGAACCGTATGATACATAAAGAAAGCGATCAGTTATTCATAGGTCCGTATGCCATTGATAAAACCGGAAAAGTTCGTGTGATACCTTACCAGACGATGCCGGGACGCCATACCGGAAATGCCCGTCATTTGACGGACCCGGCAGGTAAAATCTATTACGGGACGATGGAAGAAGGCTTTTATGAAGTAGATGTCAATACGCTGGAGGTAAAAGAACTGTATCAGGACGGAAATAACAAGAAACAGAAAAAGAATGATACGGATGCCGGTCCGATCAACGCCTTATTACCCGGAGTGCATGGGAAAGGGCTCTATTCCGGCCAGGGTGTCATGCTCTTTACCAATAACGGGGAAGGCACCCAGGAAGCGTTGAAAAAGTTTGACGTGGAAGCCGGTGTCCTGGCGGAATGGGATGGCAAAGACTGGAAAACAGTTCGCCGGAATCAGTTCGTGGAAGTGACGGGACCGGGCGGCATTTACGGAAATACGAATCCGGAGACCGATCCGTTATGGGCGACCGGCTGGGATCATAAATCAGTTATACTGGGAGTACGCGATGTGAAGAAAGGCTGGTCGTTCTACCGTCTTCCGAAAGCAAGCCATAGTTATGACGGGGCTCACGGATGGAATACGGAATGGCCGCGAATCCGCAATGTCGGGACGGAAACCAATCCGGATTACCTGATGACGATGCATGGTCTGTTCTGGCGTTTTCCCGGACAGTTTACTGCGGAAAACAGTGCCGGTATCCGTCCGCGGTCAGCCTATCTCAAAGTAATCGGCGATTTTACCCGATGGAATGACCGGTTGGTATTTGGTTGCGACGACTCTGCTCAAAAGGAATTTCTGAATAAACGAAAAGCAAAAGGAAATATAGAAGGACCGGGACAATCCAACTCCAATTTATGGTTTACCTCTTTCACAAAACCGGATGAACTGGGTCCGGCTACGGCTGAAGGGGCGGTCTGGGCCAAAGAAAGTATCAAAGCGAATGAAGCTTCCGAACCCTTCCTGTTTGCCGGTTGGGCGAATCGTACCGGTTGGATCAAAAATGAAGGAAAAGAACCGGCGACCTTTACCTATGAAGTCGATGAAACAGGTACGAACGAATGGAAAAGGTTAAGGGCTGTAACCGTGAAGCCGGGTAAAGCGGCCTGTGTACTATTTACCGCTACAGATAAAGGAGAATGGATCCGTGTAAAAGCGGATAAGAATACATTGGCGACGGTAAGTTTCTCATATACCACACCCGATACCCGTTCTTCGCAACCTGCTGCTATGTATAAGGGCCTGGCTTCTGCTGCGGAAACAAACCTGACGGGCGGATTATTGTACGGTCTGGGAGATAACCGTCGTGCCCTGGGAGTATTGGCAAATACCGTTACGAATGGCCGGGTTGCGGAAACCGGTTATTATGAAATGGGGGAGAAGCTCGAACTGGTCCGTAAGGACGATCCTGTTGTTGCTGATTTCATCCGGACTAAATTTGCCATTCCGCAACAGGTCGTTTCAATAGAGAACAGTTCCGTTTTAATTGTCGACGATTTAGGACGCAGATGGCGTTTGCCTTTGGGTGATGAAGCCTATGCACCGTTGACTAATCGGGGAGAACTCCGTGTTTGCCGGGAAGTGGCTACTGAGCGTGACCTGTTCTCCTGTATGGGAACGTTCTATGAACTTCCGGCCGAGAATGCGGATGGCTATGCCAAAATACGCCCGGTATCGACTCATAACTATCGCATCAACGACTACGCCTCTTATCGCGGAATGCTTATTCTTACAGGAGTAAAGCCGGAAGAAGGAAAAGACAATGAACACATTATCGTTTCCGATGACGGTAAGGCTGCCGTATGGGTTGGAGTTATCGACGATCTGTGGCAGCTGGGTAAACCGGTAGGTAAAGGTGGCCCGTGGAAAGATACGGAAGTAAAGGCCGGTATCCCGTCCGATCCTTATCTGATCGGCCTCTATGACAGGAAGCAGTTAGTTTTATCCCATCAATCTGATAAGGATGTGACGTTTTCTATCGAGGTAGACCCGACAGGAAATGGAGACTGGATGGAATATAAATTACAGCAGGTGAAGGCTGGAGAAAAATGGGCGTATGAATTTCCGGAAGAGTTCCAGGGGCGTTGGATTCGCTTCTCCACGGATGCGGATACGAAAGCTACGGCCTGGCTGGAGTATAAATAAACGTATAATCTAAAAATCAGTTTGGTCTTTTATATTCCCTGCTGTTAACTCCGGTATGGAGTTACCGGTAGGGAATGTATGTAGTCAGTGCCAGTGAATGCATGAGTATAGTCTCAGTAAATTATTGAGTCCGGTTCCCGGCTATTTGTCGAAAATAGAAGTGAACAACATGAACAAGGGCAAATAATCTTTTAACTCTTCCTTCAGTATTTCTATCGCCTTGCTCTTATATCTTTTTACAGTCCGGGTGGAGACGCCCATTATTTCTGCTATTTCTTCAATGTTTTTATTCTCGAAACGATTCAGCTCGAAAGCCAGTCTGTATTCGGGAGGAAGTTTTTCGAGCGTTTTGTTCAGCAGGTGCTGCAGTTCCTGCAATGTATAAAGATCATCCTGATTCTCGAAATATATAGGGATGTTCTTTTGGATAACTGTTTCATATTCCCGTTTGTATCCCTGGTTACGCAGGTAGTTCAGGCTGTGGTTCTTGACACATGTTATCAGAAAGTTCTTGGCGGAAACAGAAGGCGTGATCGTTTTTCTTTTATCCCAGATGGTGAAAAACACATCCTGTACAATATCCTCCCGTGTTTCCTGATCGTCGATATATCGTCTGGCGAACTGGCATAACGAAACGTAATACTGTTCGAATAATGAACGGTATGCGACCTGGTCATCGTTATTGGAGATACTCCATAAGAGATAGTCTATGTTTTCAGTTACAGCTTTTTCCACGGATAAATATGCGTTGAATCTCTTTCTTTTGTCAAACAAAGATAGCAATGAGAAAATATAAACCTTACTTTTTTGAAAGAAAAATAGAATTCGGGTGTCCTCTTTTCCTTTTTGGTGTGTCTAGTAATAAACAGAAATAAAATGGAACCAGATAACAAAGATATAAAAGAATACCTCCTTCTCGCAAAAGCGATCAATGACGATATTGTTGATTATGAGAACTATAATATAGGAAGGGCCTTTCTGAGGAATCAGCGAAGAATAGCCTCCGGTTCCCGAAAACAAAGACTTGTCAGGAGTGCCTTACGGATTGCAGCAGTCTTGTTATTACCCTTTATTTTGTCGACGGGGATATTATCTTATTTGTATATCGGCCAGATGCAAAATGATAAAGAGGTTTCTTTCCTGGAGGTCGTTTCTGCTCCGGGAGTTATAACAAAAATGGAATTGCCGGATAAATCGAAGGTATGGCTCAATGCCGGTAGTTCACTCCGTTATCCGTCCCGTTTCACGGGAAATGAGCGAAATGTTTATTTGTCGGGAGAAGGATATTTTGAAGTACAGTCGGATAAACAGAACCCTTTTTATGTATCTGTAAATGACAATATGAAAATAATGGCACACGGGACGAAGTTCAATGTAAATGCCTATGGCGATGAACAGTGGATTGAAACGACGCTCGAGACGGGATTGGTCGATGTCATTATGAATAAGCAATCCGTATTGCTGGAACCGAGTGAGTTGGCCTATTATGACAGATCGAACCAGAAGTTATCGATCCGCCCGGTCAATGTGGATGAAAAGACGGCCTGGAAAGACGGACGTCTGATATTCCGGAACACTTCGCTGGATGAGGTGGTGAAACAGCTCTCACGCCGTTATAATGTAGATATAGTTATGCATAAGAGAACGAATATCGATTATAAATGCCGGGCATCGTTCTCTACGGAAAGTATAACCCAGATACTCGATTACCTGAAACTGGTTGCTCCGATGAAATGGAAAATAGCGGAAACAAAACAGTTGCTGGACTCAACCTATCCGCGTCAGCGTATAGATATTTGGTTAAAATGAAGCTATAAACCGATTAAAGAAAGGAGGTTGTATAAGAAAAAGATCCATGTAAAAAAAAGGACAAGCATAAGCGCCAACTTATACCTGTCCCCAAATCAAAAAATTAAGTCCGAGACCAATCGGGCCTAATTAGTTTAATTAAAAATCCAAGTACAAAGTTATGAAAATTCTAAAACAATCCAATGGGGATATCCCCCGATGTATACCTAAATCAATGCGTGTTATGAGAATCGGTCTGTTCTTGTTATTTGTCATGATCGCCCAGCTACATGCAGAAAATTTGTATTCACAGAATACGGTTATCAATCTGAAGCTGGAGAATGCTACTGTAGAGCAAGTGTTGGACAAGATAGAAAAAGAAACGGATTTCTCGTTCCTGTTCACGGATAAGTCTGTGGATATTGACTGGAAAGTGAATGTAGATGTGCACGATAAGAATATAAATGAACTATTAGATATCTTATTTGGAGGGACCAACGTGCAATACCGTATTGTCGATAAACAGATCGTGTTATCCAATAGGCCGTTATTGGCGGAAAATGTGAACCAGCAAAAGAAGATCAGCGGAAAAGTGATCGATGCAAACGGTGACCCGGTCATTGGGGCGAACGTCGTAGAAAAGGAAACAACGAACGGTACGATTACCGATATGAGCGGTAATTTTGTTTTGTCCGTTAACCCGAATGCCGTGTTGAGCGTTTCCTATATAGGGTATGTCTCAAAAGATATTCAGGTGAAAGACAGATCCAGCTTTACTATCTCTCTGGAGGAAGACTCCGAATTATTGGATGAGGTTGTCGTTGTCGGATATGGAACCATGAAAAAGAAAGACCTGACGGGAGCTGTCGGAACCCTGAAGGGAGAGTCCTTGTCTGCACGGAAGACAACGCAGTTGTCCACCGCTTTGCAAGGGGCGACCTCTGGCGTTCTGGTTACGCGTGACAACAGTGCTCCGGGAGCTACGGCATCTATCAAGATACGTGGTGTGACAACTATCGGCGAATCGAGTCCGTTGGTCATTGTCGACGGGGTTCCCGGCGATATCAACCAGGTAAATCCGGATGACGTGGAAAGCATGTCCGTATTGAAGGATGCGGCTTCCGCTTCTATTTACGGTTCGCGGGCTGCGGCAGGTGTGATTGTGATCACGACGAAACGGGCAAAAGAAAACGACCTGTCACTCAATTATAATTTTGAATATGGCTGGGAGATGCCTACGCGGCTACCTGAATATGTAGGTGCCCAAAGGTTTATGGAAATGGTCAATGAACTGCGTTATAACGATAATAATGCAGGAGGTTGGTATCAGACCTATTCGGAAGACCAGGTCAACAACTGGATAAAAAACAATGCGACCGATCCGGATGCCTATCCAATCACCGACTGGCAGGATGAGATCCTGAAGAACTCAGCACCCCGCCAGACGCATTCGATCAATATCGCCGGTGGTAGTAAAGTCGTCCAGACAAAAGCCTCTTTCCGGTATGATAAAACAGACGGTATCTATGTGAACCGGAACTATGAGCGTTACATGATCCGGGTCAATAACGACTTTAAGATCAACAAATATATAGAAGCTCATTTAGATGTGAATTTCAAACGCTCCAAGTCAGAGGAACCGCATAGAAACCCGATGGACCTGCAATATCGTGCTACTCCGCCTATTTATGCGGCCCGGTGGAGCAACGGGATGTGGGGAGATGTGAAAGACGGCGAGAACACATTGGCTATGATCACCGACGGAGGTCTGAAGACTTCCTGGTATAACCGTTTGGGCGGTAAGGCGGCTATCGATATCTCTCCGATCGAAGGACTGAAGATATCTGGCGTGATCGCCCCGACCTATAACTTCGATAAAGTAAAAAGTTTCCGTAAACAGGTTCCTTTTACTTATGCCAACGATCCTAATACAGTAAAGGGATATATGAATGGTTTTACGACGACCAAGTTGACCGAGAACAGGAATGACAGTTACGATGTAACCACCCAGTTTTTCGCTAATTATAATAAATCATTCGGACAACATGATCTTTCCGCCATGATTGGTTATGAAGATTATTACGCATTCTGGGAAAACCTGAGCGCATCCCGCGACCAGTATGAACTGATGAATTTCCCTTATCTGGATATTGGTCCGGAGAATTTGAGAGACAATGGAGGCAACGCCGAAGAATATGCCTATCGTTCTTTCTTTGGCCGTATAGCATATAGTTATGCGAGCCGTTACCTGTTGCAGGTGAATTTCCGTCGTGACGGTTCGTCCCGCTTTGCCCCTGACAGCCGGTGGGCTAACTTCCCTTCGCTTTCGGCAGGATGGGTTGTCAGCGAAGAACAGTTTATGAAGAACCTGAACTGGAACTGGCTCTCGTTCCTGAAGTTAAGAGGTTCGTGGGGTACGTTGGGCAACGAACGTATCACGATGACTAAAAACAGCAGCACCGTACAGAATTATTATCCGTATCAGTCTGCTCTGAATTTTGGTTCAGCCTTGTTCTATAGCGGAAATTCCCTGAATTCCCTGTTGAGTGCCGCCCAGCAATATTATGCTGTCCGCAATATCTCCTGGGAAACGACAGAGACATGGGACATCGGTCTGGACGCTAATTTCCTGGATGGACGTTTACATTTTTCCGGAGACTTCTATAAGAAAAAGACCAAAGACATGCTGTTGGCCCTCGAAATACCCAAGTTCATCGGATACGACAACCCGAGTGTGAATACGGGCAATATGCATACGACCGGTTATGATCTGGAAATAGGATGGCGTGACCAGGTGGGCGATTTCAGATATTCCGTTTCGGCCAATTTATCTGATTTCATCTCGAAGATGGGTAATCTGGGAGGTACTGAATTTCTGGGAGAGAAGGTGAAGATGGAAGGCAGCCAGTTCGACGAATGGTATGGTTATATCAGCGACGGATTGTTCCAGACACAGGAAGAGGTGGATAATTCACCGAAACTGAATAATAACGTGACGGTTGGCGATATCAAATATAAAGATATTTCCGGTCCGGACGGCGTGCCCGATGGTAAAATATCTTCTGAATACGACCGCGTATTGTTGGGAGGTTCTCTTCCCCGCTACATGTTCGGCGTGAATTTCTCGGCTTCCTATAAAGGCTTTGATTTTTCAATGATGTTCCAGGGAGTAGGCAGTCAGAATTCCCGTATCAGCAGAAATATGATCGAAGGCTTGAATACGAACTGGGGCGGATTCCCCTCCATCCTGGAAGGTGATTATTGGAGTACGAACAATACGGCTGCGGAAAATGCAGGGGTGAAGTATCCCCGCCTGACACGTAATAGCGTGGATGCCAATATGAGCATGTCAGATTATTGGATGTTCAACGGACGTTATTTGAGAATGAAGAACCTGACGGTAGGTTATACGCTTCCTGGCGTATGGACGAAGAAGATAAGCATGGAGTCTGTCCGGTTCTATCTCTCCGGCAATGATCTGTTCTGCCTGAGTAAATACCCTCACGGCTGGGACCCTGAAGTAAGTACGACGGGCTATCCTATTACGATGTCGGTGCTGTTAGGTGTATCTGTTAATTTTTAAATGAAAAAGACCATGAAACGAAATAATATAATAGTTTGCTTATTCAGCGGTATCACGCTGCTTACTGCCTGCCATGATTTGGATTTGAACCCGTTGTCTTATGGTTCGACAGAAACCTGGTATTCCAATGAGATAGAGATAGAAATGGCTGTCAACGAATTGTATAGAGATGCATTCTGGCCGTTGGATGAAGAGGGTAATACCGATTGGTCTGACGATAATATCTATCGCGAGTCCCTGACTCCTTTTCAGAATGCGACCTTGAACGGGCAGACGGATAAGGTGACGGACTTGTGGTCCAAACAATATAAAGTCGTTTCCCGTGCCAACGGGGTTATTCTGAAAGCACACCGTGCCGTCGAGGCCGGAGCTTCTGAATCGAAGATCAATGGTTTTGTTGCTGAAGCCCATTTTCACAGGGCATGTGCCTATGCGAAATTGTCCTCGAAGTTCGGAGATATCCCTCTGGTAGAGACCGATATCGACATAGAGGAAGGGATGGCGATGGGACGCACGGATATTGCCCTTGTAAAACAATTTGTGTATGACGAGTTCGATACCGCTGCGGAAACCTTGCCCGTTTCCTATTCCGGAGTCCAGCGGGCCACGAAAGGCGCGGCTCTGGCAATGAAGGCCAGGTATGCACTTTATATGGGCGATTACGAAGTGGTCGTTGCTGCAACGAAGGCTGTTATGGATTTAGGAGTGTATTCTTTGCATAAAGATTACAGGAACTTATTCCTGACAAGTACTAAAAATGCGGAAGAGTCTGTTTTCCTGATTCCCCGTTCCGTTGAATATAATGTCGTAATGAATGTGAGAGGCTGGTTGCCCCGGAATTCCGGCGGATATGCGGTCCCGAATCCGACCTGGGAATTGTTCGCTTCGTATACCTGTACGGACGGATTGCCGATCGATGAATCTCCGTTGTTCGATCCCCATGACCCGTTTAAGAACCGTGATCCCCGCTTGTCCATGACGATCGTTCCGTTTGGTGAGACTTTTCTGGGGATAGAGTTCAACCCCCATCCGGAAGCGTTGGAAGTAATGAATTATAACACAGGTACGATGATCAAGAACAACGATAGCCGTGCAGTCGCTCAGTATGCTTCCTACAATGGCCTGGTATGGAAAAAGGGAATGGATGAAAGTTGCCTGGAAAATGCTTATAATATTGATCCTGATAAGATTATCGTTCGCTATGCGGATGTCTTGTTGATGTATGCGGAAGCAAAGATCGAATTGAATCAGATCGATCAGTCTGTACTGGATGCCATGAATGAAGTTCGGGCAAGAGCCTACGGTGTCGATAAATCTGCCGTAGGTCAATATCCGGCGTTTACTTCTACCGACCGGAATACGTTGAGGTCTCAGTTGCGTATGGAAAGACGGGTGGAGTTTGCCAAGGAAGGACTTCGTTACATGGACCTGATGCGTTGGAAGCTGATGGATAAAGTAATGAGCAAGAAGGTCTATATGATGCTTTATCCGGCTTCACTGCTGATAGAGAAAGTAGTCAGCCAGGGTGACTGGTTCTGGCCTTTTGCTCCGGAGATCGACGAGAATGGCCTGGCCGATTTTTCCAAAATAGAGGCAGCGGGTAAGATTGCTGTTGTGGCACAGAAGAAGTGGGACAATCGCCAGTATTTGTGGCCGATACCTACGACTGAGATTCTGATCAATCCGAATATGAAACAAAATCCGGATTATTGATCAGAAAGGTAAAAGGTATTTTATTTTTCGTAAAAGGAAGATAAAATACCTTTTCTTTCCTGATACAAAAACGGAAAAACAGGATCGAATGATGAGTAATAGAAGAGATTTTGTAAAAAAGGCAGGTGCGATGGCTATGGCAATGGCTGTCCCTGCTATTGCGTACCCGGCATCAGAGGTTTCAAAAGAAAAGAGTTTGTCTTTGAAACGTCCGAAAATAAAGGTCGATGACCGGTGGGATGTGATCGTCGTGGGAGGAGGACCGGCCGGATGTACGGCTGCTATTTCCGCCGCCCGCGAAGGAGCGAAGACTCTATTGATAGAAGCGATGGGGCAGTTGGGAGGAATGGGAACATCAGGTATGGTCCCTGCCTGGTGCCCGTTTTCCGACGGAGAAAAGATCATATACAGGGGACTGGCAGAGAAAATATTCGAAGCTTCCCGGAAAGGAGTACCCCATGAACCGGCGGATAAACTCGACTGGGTGAGCATTAATCCCGAATATTTGATGACCGTTTATGACAGGATGGTCATGGAGGCCGGAGCTAAGGTTCTGTTTTTTTCCCGCCTGGCAGCAGTGGAAATGTCGTCGGATGATACGGTCGATGCGATCGTCGTGTCGAATAAGGCGGGGCTTGTCGCTTTTAAAAGCAAGGTCTATATAGATGCGACGGGAGATGGGGACCTGGCAGCCTGGGCAGGTGCTCCGTTCAGGCGCGGATATGGCGATGATGGTGCTGTTCAGAAGTCCAGCCTGTGTTTTTCTTTCGCGAATATAGATTCTTATGACTATATGAACGGTCCGACCCTCTATCGGTGGAAGGATGAGAAAACACCGCTTTATGTAGCGGTCCGTTCGGGTAAATATCCGTTGGTGGATACCCATTTTTGTAATAACCTGGCAGGTCCGGATGTCATTCAATGCAATGCCGGGCATATGGATGTCGATACGACCGATCCGTGGGCTGTCTCGGAAGCGATGGTACTAGGCCGCCGGAAAGCAGTGGAGTACCTGGAAGCGATGAAAGATGTGCGTCCTACGACGTTTGCCAATGCCTTTGTGGTAAAGACCGCCTCTTTGTTGGGAGTGAGGGACAGTCGCCGGATCGAGGGCGATTATATCTTTACGGTCGATGACTGGAGGGATCGGAAATCTTTTGAAGATGAAATAGGGCGTAATTGCTACTATATAGATATTCATAGTGGCAAACATACCCCCGAGCATTATAAAAAAGGAGAATCGCACGGCATACCTTACCGTTGTCTGACCCCTAAAGGCATTAAGAACCTGCTGACGGCGGGGCGCTGTATCTCGACCGATGAGCAGGCTTTTGGTAGTACCCGCGTGATGCCCTGCTGCCTGGTGACCGGAGAAGCTGCCGGTATGGCTGCCGTACATGCCGTTAAGCAGACCGGGAATGACGTCCATAAGATAGATACTTCGTATCTGAGGAAAAGATTGAAAGAAGAAGGACAGTTGATCTTATAGTCTTCTTATGTTATTAGTAATAATAAATGTCGATTTTTATGAAACAATGGTGGATTATAATATGCTTGATACTCTCTCCTTGTTTAAAAGCGGATAACCTCTTCATAGAAGCGGAAAGCTTTGACAAAAAAGGCGGATGGGTTCTGGATAACCAGTCTATGGGACAAATGGGGTCTCCCTATCTGCTGGCACACGGAATGGGAGTCCCGGTGGAAAATGCCTCGACTCTCCTGCAGGTCCGGGAGGCTGGTGAGTATCGTGTCTGGGTACGAACCAGGGATTGGGTGAAGCAATGGGATAAGCCCGGTTCTCCGGGACGTTTTGAAGTGCTGTTGAATGGAAAAGCCTTGCGTACGACCTTCGGGACGGAAAAGGCGGTCTGGCATTGGCAGGATGGAGGAACGGTCCTGCTGAAGGCCGGTGAAAACAGTCTGGAACTTCATGACCTGACAGGTTTTGAAGGCAGGTGCGATGCTGTTTTTCTGACATCTTCGCAGGATTTACTCCCCCCGGACGGAGGAAATGAATTGGCTGATTTTCGCCGGAAGATGTCGGGGTTGCCTGCTGAACCGGAAGAGGCCGGTGAATATGACCTGGTTGTCGTTGGCGGCGGTATGGCCGGATGCTGTGCAGCTCTCAGTGCTGCTCGTCTGGGTTGTAAGGTCGCATTGATACAGAATCGTCCGGTGTTGGGCGGGAACAATAGCTCGGAAGTCCGTGTCGGTCTTTCCGGCCTGATTGCCAGCCAGCCGTACCCTAACCTGGGCAATTTGCTTGATGAGTTCGGCGTTGTGGGGCATTGGAACGACTGGGAAGCGAAACAAGATCCATCGTCGACAAGAAGTAAACAGATCCGGGAGATTTTACAGCGTCACCCGGAAAAGAAAATCCATAATGCAGGCCCGGCGACAAATTATGAGGATGAGAAAAAACAATCTTTGTTGCAGGGGCAGGAAAACCTCAGCTTATTCCTGAATATGCAGGTGTATGATCTTAGAAAAGAAGGGGATAGGATTACTTTTGTGATCGGGAAAAGCATTATTTCCGGAAAAGAATATATCTTTAGAGGACGATTATTTGCTGATTGTACGGGGGATGGTGAAGTAGGATTCCTTGCCGGAGCCGATTATCGGGTAGGCAGGGAAAGCAAGGATGAAACGGGTGAAGCCAGAGCTCCCTTAAAAGCCGACCGGTTGGTCATGGGAACGTCTGTGCAATGGTATGCGGAGGATGCGCCTGACCGTTCCGGGTTCCCTGATTGCCCGTGGGCTATCCGCTTCACAGAGGAAACCTGTGTTCCCGCCATGCGGGGCGACTGGGATTGGGAAGCCGGTCTCGACAGAGATCAGATCACGGAGATTGAATATATCAGAGACCATGCTCTTCGTGCCGTTTACGGTAATTGGGCCTTTCTGAAAAATCAAAGCAGTAAGAAAGAACAGTTTGCCGGAAAGAAATTGGCATGGGTCGCTTATATCGGCGGAAAACGTGAGTCCCGTCGTTTGCTGGGAGATATCGTTTTGCGTGAACAGGATTTGCTGGAGAATATTTCTTATGAAGATGCAACCTTTACGACGACCTGGGGAGTAGACCTGCATTATCCTAAACCGATTGCGGGAATGGACGAAGAACCGTTCCTGTCCTATTGTGATGTGCAGGAGATAAAACCCTATGCAGTTCCGTACCGTTGCCTGTATTCGAGAAATGTCGGAAATTTGTTCATGGCAGGCCGGAATATAAGCGTGACCCATGTCGCACTCGGAACGGTACGGGTGATGCGTACCGGTGGAATGATGGGAGAAGTGGTTGGCATGGCGGCTTCGTTGTGTAAAAAGTTCGACACGTATCCCAGAGGGATATATGAAATGTATTTGCCGGATTTGCAGACGTTGATGCGGCAGGGTGTGGGTAAACCCGGCTTTCCCGATGCTGATAAATTAGACTAATGTAAATATATGTATCATGAAAACAGTACTGACATTCTTTTTATTATTGAGTTTTGGAACGATACGTGCCGCCGATCTGTTCGTCGAAGCCGAGAGCTTCACTCATAAAGGCGGTTGGGTTGTCGACCAGCAGTTCATGGACCTGATGGGGTCGCCTTACCTGCTGGCACATGGCATGGGTGAACCGGTGGAGGATGCTTATACGGAAGTGACTTTCCCCGAAACAGGAACCTATTATGCTTATGTCCGGACGTATAACTGGACTTCTCCCTGGAAAGACGGGGAAGGCCCCGGCAAGTTCTGCCTGTCTGTCGGAAACAAAAAGTTGATTTCTCCCCTGGGAGCCGAAGGTTCAGCCTGGATGTGGCAGGTTGCCGGGAAAATATCCGTCAAGGATCGGAAGACTGTCCTGAAGCTGCAGGACCTGACCGGTTTCGACGGCCGTTGCGATGCAATCTATTTTACGACGGAAGAGGGGAAAGTGCCGCCTTCAGATGTAAAAGAGCTGGAAGCTTTCCGGCGCGAGGCATTGGGTCTGCCTGATACCCCGGCTCTCGCAGGACAGTATGACCTGGTTGTCATAGGGGCCGGGATTGCCGGGATGAGTGCGGCGGTATCTGCTGCCCGACTCGGATGCAAGGTCGCGTTGATCAACGACCGTCCCGTTGTCGGAGGTAACAACAGTTCGGAGATACGTGTACATCTGGGTGGCCGTATCGAGGCAGGTCCTTACAAAGAACTGGGAAACCTGCAGAAAGAATTTGGACCGACTCGCGGAGGAAATGCACAACCGGCGGATTATTACGAAGACCGGAAGAAGCTGGACTGGCTGGCAAACGAAAAGAATATAACTCTTTACCTCAATTATCGTGCTATCGGTGTCGCGAAGGATGGCAATAATATTACTTCGGTTGTGGCCAAACATATTGAAAGCGGCGCAGAACTCGAATTTAAGGCTCCTTTATTCTCGGATTGTACAGGTGACGGAACGATCGGTTACCTGGCAGGTGCCGATTATCGTATGGGCCGTGAGAGCCGGGAAGAATTCGGTGAAAATACCGCACCGGAGAAGCCGGATAAAATGACAATGGGTGCATCGGTCCAATGGTATTCGGTCGATAATAAAAAGCCTTCTGCATTTTCTCACTTCAACTACGGTGTGGAATTTAATGAAGAGAATTGCGAAAAGGTGATGATGGGAGAATGGACCTGGGAGACAGGAATGAATTATGACCAGATAAAAGATTTCGAACGCATACGTGACTACGGATTATTGGTCGTATATTCCAACTGGAACTACCTGAAAAACCGTATGAAGGATAACTCCCAATACCGTAACCGTAAGTTGGGTTGGGTCGCCTATGTGTCCGGCAAACGTGAGTCCCGCCGTCTGATGGGAGATTATATATTGAAGGAAGACGACCTCCGTAAATACGTGATGCATGAAGACGGGACAGCCGCTACGACCTGGAGTATCGATTTACACTATCCCGACCCCGCTAACACGAAGAACTTCCCGGGGCAGGAATTCAAATCGATTGCCAAACACATCAATATTTATCCGTATCCGATTCCTTACCGCTGCCTGTATTCCCGGAATATCGACAATCTGTTTATGGCAGGCCGTAATATAAGCGTGACTCATGTTGCTTTGGGAACTGTCCGTGTTATGCGTACAACGGGAATGATGGGGGAAGTGGTCGGAATGGCTACCTCTATCTGCAAAAAATATGGTGTCAAGCCCAGAAACGTCTATCAATCCCATTTGGACGAGTTGAAGAAACTGATGGAAGACGGTACCGGAAAGAAAGGTTTGCCTAATAACCAAACGTATAATGAAGGAGGAACATTGAAGGAGAAACCGGTTGTCAAATAGTATTTCTTAGCTATATATTCCCAGCCACCTGATATAATTCTGTCAGGTGGCTGGCTTAGTTATGCTGCTCACCTGTCTCAGGTCTGCCGGGAGAAGGAACTACGCAAACCTTTGCGTAGTTTTTTTTCATATAACCGGCTGTATACAATATATAAAAGTTATACATTTGAGGTATTAAAAGCTTAATAATTAATACTATGAAACTCTATTCTTTATTATTGTGTACATCTGCCGCTCTCTGTATCGGAACGCAAAGTCTGACTGCGCAGATAACCGAAAGGCCGCGTCCTGCCGAATGGGATAACCTGGTGGAAGGTGCCCGGTTCATAGACCGCTTTCTTCCCATGCCTGCCGGAAAACTGAGTGCCGATGTCTGGGGAGCCAAAGAGGTGGTTCCGCGTTATGTGGATAACGGGATTGAAGACAATGTTCGTTCCTATTGGGGTGGTAATATCCTGAAAGAGAAGGATAACAAATACCATCTGTATGTCTGCGGATGGCCGGAGAACTCGCCGAAAGGGCATATGTTTTGGCCTAACTCGACAGTCTATCATGCTGTATGCGACAATTCGACAGGCCCTTTCACCATCAAAGATACGATCGGACCGGGACATAATCCGGAAGCCTTCCGCCTGAAAGACGGGCGTGTGGTCGTCTATGTCATCGACGGTTATTATCTGGCGGATGACCTGAACGGTCCGTGGACCCGTAAGAAGTTTGATTTCGACAACCGCGACCGCCGGATCATAGAGGGCCTTTCAAACCTGACATTCGCCCGGCGTGAGGACGGCTCTTTTCTGATGGTTTGCCGGGGAGGGGGCGTATGGATCAGCCAAACCGGACTTTCCCCTTACAACCAGATTACGGATAAACGAGTATATCCTCCGGTAAAGGGTGAGTTTGAAGATCCTGTCGTGTGGCGCGACCATATCCAGTATCACCTGATCGTAAACGACTGGCTGGGCCGTATCGCCTTTTATCAACGTTCGAAAGATGGTGTCAATTGGATAACCGATCCGGGAGAAGCTTATCTGCCGGGAGTCTCTTTCCATGAAGATGGAAAAGTGGAGAACTGGTTCAAATACGAACGAATCAAAATTTTTCAGGATAAGTACGGCCGTGCTATCCAGGCAAATTTTGCAGTTATCGATACATTGAAGAACGAAGATCTGCCGAACGATAACCACAGTTCCAAGAATATCAGCATTCCCTTGAATCCGGGTGTCTTACTGACTGTTCTCGATACGAAACCGATTACGGATAAAACAAAAACGATCCGTGTAAAGATCACTGCCGAGGAAGGTTTTAACCCGCAGACGGATATCGACCTGGCTTCTTTGCGTTTCGGTGCATCTACCGAGGTCAATCATGGCAGAGGTTGCCGGGTACAGAGCACGAAGAATGACGGGAAAGACCTGATCGTCACTTTCGATGCAAAGGGTAACGGCATAACGGCCGAAGAGTTCGCCCCTAAATTATTGGGAAAAACGACTTCCGGCAAATTACTTTACGGATATGCCCGTTTGCCCTGGATCAGCTATAACGACCCGATCCTTTCTGCCCGTCTACCGGTATTTGCTTCTGACAGCCAAAATATAAATGTAGTTGTGGAGAATTTTGGCCAGGTAGCCTCCGGACCTGCCGTTCTGAAACTGGAACAGCTTCAGGATGGAAACAGGAAGGAGATCGGGCAAACAAAACTGACCTCTCTGTCCCCTTATGGCAAAACAAATGTGACACTAACCCCTAAAATAAAGTTTGAGAAAGGAAAAGCATACGATTTTGTCCTGACTATCCGTACGTCGGACGATGTCGTATCCACTTTCACTTTTCAGACTACCCCGGTTGAATGAGTTTATTTTGAATATAGCCATAGGTTATTCTATTTACTGAAAATTGATCTTGGCAAAATGATTTCGTATTTCCTATTTCTGTATTAATATGTCAGATATATTGCTGAATGGGTTACGGGTGATCTTCCGGAAGAATGCTTTTAGAATTTTTTCGGTTACAATAATTAACAAATATTCCCCGGAATCGTTTTCTTAAACAAATTTTGGAAAAATAGTCAGTTCGTTTAAAACGAATTTTTTTTCATTTTAAATGAGTAGGTGATTCGTTTAAGACGAAAAAAGTGTTAAAAGTAGTTGCGCGAAGGATAGACTGATGCTTTTTTTAGCTTGAATAGTATGTTTTCTAGCAGTATTTATCTCTGGAGTGTCTGTGAAAAAGTTAGAAAATAGAGTGTTATAAGTAATGGAAATATCTGATTTGTAAAATAAATGGATATAATATAGGGGTAAATGTTATCTATCTGTTCTGTTGTTTTGTCATAAAGCATCCTGTTTGATAAACCTAAACCCTCGGAGAATACAGTAAAATTCATCAGCTCCATCCTTTGCTGGTATAATCGTTCCAGACATAGGTTGAAATAGCATTTTGACACATTTGACATTTTGCCTGTCGGAATGAATGAGAGTTGTATGTATATTATATTTCATAAGTCAATACCTTTTCTTCAGATAAGCATGTATTTTCTTATAGCCGGTAGCAATATGGGCTTCCACCGTTTTTTGTGATATTTCCAGCAAAGTGGCGATTTCTTTCTGTTTAAGTTTATCGGAAAGAAACAATCTGAATACTTCCCTGCACTTTTCCGGTAAAGAGTTGATCGCTTTCTGTATCAGTTCCCGTTGCTCCTCATCCAGTAGTTTGGATTCAGGATTATTGTTGTCCGGTATTACTTCGATATGGTACAGATCCAACGGAGCTTTTTCCGGCTCGTTCGTCCGGCGGATATAATGTAATGCCTGATGTTTTACGGAGGTATACAGGTAGCTTTCAATATTTTCTATTTTATCCAGCGTCTCTCTTTTCTTCCATATAATAAAGAATACGTCGGATACCGCTTCTTCAGCTTGTTCCTTGGATGACAGGTAGTAAAAAGCTTGATGGAACAACTGCTGATAGTACATGTCAAAAAGCAGACGAAAGGCTTTTTCGTCCCCCTTGGTGATTTTATCAATCAAGGATGATTTCGTGTATCCGCTCATTTTGAATTTCATACGTACTGCGTTCAGTGGTTTATCTCGATACAAAGGAAAAAGCAGTTTTTACAGGAGTAAATATACGGCTTTTCTTTTACGTGCAGTTTGTTCTCTGTGTTTTTAATAAAATAAATGGCAGAGTAATATTCCTGTAAATCAAATGGATATATAGGATGAATCAATGATGGACGTTTGCTTTTCATAAGGTAGACCTTATTTGCTTATCCGAAAATTCCCTGTCCGGATTGAACATAAAGAAAGCGTGGGAACTGTTGAATGTACCTAAATACGAGGTTCTAGACTACCTTAGTAACCGATACAAACAACATACCCACGCTCTTTATTTGATATATAGGTACACCCATGGGTATACGTACGTATATAACAAGATAAAGAACATGAGCGTTTGTTGTCTACTACCCGGTTACTATGAAATTGTCTAGATTTCGTATTTAGGATAATATCATTAACGCTTATGTTTTTAACATGTGAATGTGCCGCAACGCTTTGCTTTTTAAGCACGAAACAAATATATATAAAAAAGCCGAAAGGTGTATATCCGTATATATAATTTTCTGCCCCTTTCATTAAAATGTTAAAAATGAAATTCTTTATTAGGGTTTTTTCCGGAAGCTGTCATCTATATAAGTGAACAGGATAATTATCATAATAAAAAAAGATGTCGGATATAAAAAATAGAAGAGACGAAGAGATTATAGGACGCATTCGGTTTAAACCGGTTAAAACAGAACCGGATGTTGTCTACGATAGACTATGGCAGCGGGTAATGAATTCGGATACGATCATAATGGGTGTTTCTTCCGTCTGGAAATATGCATCGATCGCTGCTTCGGTTGCTTTGCTGATCGTTTCTTCTTTCTTATATAAGATGTATACGGAACCGAGGCCGCTGGCTTATCTGGAGGTTACTTCCATGATAGGTTCAAAGACACAGGTTTTGTTGCCGGATAGTACCGTTGTCTGGCTGAATGGAAATTCACATATCCGGTATCCTGAAGTGTTTGATAGTAAAACAAGGCAGATTGAGTTGACGGGTGAAGCGTTCTTTGATGTAACTGAGAATAAAGAGAAACCTTTTATTGTAAACCTGGATGGCATGCATGTGAGAGTTCTGGGAACAGAATTCAATATCTGGGCAGATCCGGATTCGGATTTGATCGAAACGACGCTGGTTGAAGGCTCGGTTGCATTATATACTGATACAAACAGTACCCCGACACCCGATGAGATTTTGATTCCGGGTGAACAGGCACTGTTCGATAAGCAGAGTGGAAGTATCGAAGTACGTCCGGTAAGGACCTCTTCCTATACTTCGTGGATGACAGGTGACTTCTTTTTCGAAAAAATCACATTCGGAGAGATCCTCAGTGTACTGGAACGTTCTTTTAGTGTGAAGTTTCATTTGAAAAACGAATCAATGAAAGATGTATTCCTGACGGCACAATTTACGCATAAGGAGTCGCTGGAGGAAATATTGTCTATCCTTCAAATCTCGATGAGATATAAATTTGAGATAAAGGATAGGGATGTGTATATCAGATAAACGATTGTTGAACCTTAAAAATTAATTGAAGACCATGAACAGTACGTAAAACAGTTTAAAAAATTGGGAATGCTACCAACATCCCCAATTTATGCTCTAAGCGCAGATCATTTAAGTAAACGGCAACTACCAATTGCCATAAATAATCAACTAGATTTTGCAAATGTATGAATAAACATTTAATTAGAGTGTTTCATGGGGCAAAAAGCTCTATGAATGAGGGAAATATTTCTCATAAGACACGCGATCAAGTTTTAAAAGTAACGAAATTAGCCTTATTGTTCCTCTTTGTTTGTTTATGGGAAGCCACAGCCGCCTTATCCTATTCCCAGGTAACAAAATTGAACCTTGAAATGAATGGAACGATCCTTCAGGTGTTAAATTCCATAGAGAGCCAGTCAGAGTTTACCTTCGTGTATAAACTGAATGAGGTGAACCTGGATGAGAAAGTCTCCGTCGATCTGAAGAACAAATCCATAGATGAAGTATTGGAAGTACTGCTCCGTAACAAATCGTTGGGATACAAAATAACGGACAGACATATCGTTTTATTTAAGAAAGAAGAAGTAAAGCAACAGTCACAACCTAATACGATTGTTACCGGAACGATTCTCGACGACTTCGGCGAGCCAGTTATCGGTGCCAATGTCCTGGTAAAAGATCAGGCAGGTATAGGTACAACGACCGATATGAACGGAAAATTCTCCCTGGATCTGAGAGATCTAAAGTCTCCGGTTTTAGTCATTTCTTTTATCGGTTACACGACACAGGAAGTGGTTGTAGGTAATAAAACAACATTGAATATCACACTAAAGGAAGACTCGAAAGCACTGGAAGAAGTTGTTGTGATCGGTTACGGTACCAACTCAAAACGTAATCTTACTTCAGCGGTTTCGACTGTGAATGCTGAGAAAATGAAAAACGTACCGGTTGCTAACGTAACAGATGCGTTGGCGGGGCGTGCTACAGGTTTGATCGTTACTTCAGCCGGTGGTGGTTTGAATAAACAATCCACGGTTTCTATTCGTGGTGGCGGAACGCCTATTGTTGTTATCGACGGATTTGTTTCAGAGTATAATGACTTTGTTAATTTGAACTCAGACGATATCGAATCAATGTCTATTTTGAAAGATGCCGCTGCTGCTGCCGTATACGGACAACGTGCCGGAAATGGCGTATTAGTGGTGAAGACGAAGAATGGTTTGAAAGGTCTTCGTGTAGATTATAGTTTTAACCAGAGTTGGAGTGAACCGACTTATTTGGAAAAGAAACTGGATTCATACGAACGGGCATCATTCGATAATACTGTACGTAATCTGTATGGTTTGGAACCTCGCTGGACAGATGAGGAAATCGAAAAATACCGTACGGGATCTGATCCGTATAATTATCCGAATACGGACTGGCAAAAGATCATGCTGCGTAATTTAACTCCGGAAACTAAGCATTCGCTGGCTGTACGTGGTGGTTCGGAATTTAATAAGTATTATGTTTCTTTTCAGGCATACGACCAGAAGTCGATGTACAAAGCCGATACGGAATGGTTTAAAAGATACAATGTCAGAATGAATGAAGTATCGGAGTTTAAGGATCTGGGATTGAAACTGACGTTTGGTTTGGATGGTTATATTTCGACTATGCAAACTCCACGTTCCCAATATTCAACCGGCTACTGGCAAACCTGGGGACACATCCAGAATCAGGGACCTATGGGATTAGCATATAATAAAGACGGACAGATCTATGTAGGATACGACAATCCCGTTGCTGAAGTCTCTTCTGAATCCGGTTATTTTAAGTTTGATAACAAGATGATTACCGGTCTTTTTAATGCCGAATGGAATGTATACGGTGTGGAAGGATTGAAGGTAAAAGTGGGAGGTAATTACCGTTTTGGAATGTATGATACCAAAGAATGGAACAAGACTGCTCCCCAATATGATTTAGAGGGAAATAAAGGGCCGGATTTTCCTGTTAGCTTGCAATATACAACTTCCAACAATCGTATGTGGACAATGCAGTACTTTGTAGATTACAATCGTTCCTTTTTGGGCGAAACGCATAACGTATCAGCCACATTGGGATATGAGCAAAGTTACGCTTTTGGACGAGGTTTCGATGCCAAACGTAAAAATTATGTTTTTATGATCGACCAGATGGGGGCCGGACCTTCTGATACAATGGAAAACGGTGGTAATGAATGGGAAAGAGGAAGTGCCGGCTTGGTGGCCAGGGCTTCTTATAATTATAAGAAAAAATATTATATAGAAGGTTCTTTACGCCATGATGGCAGTGACTTGTTTCCGAAAGATCGCCGCTGGGGTAATTTCTTTTCCGGATCTGCAGCCTGGGCTGTATCGGAAGAGAATTTTTTCAGGCCGTTGAAAGAACGTAATATATTGAATTTCCTGAAACTTCGTGCCAGTTATGGCCAGGTCGGGATGGCAGATGTAAGCCGGTTTAGCTATTTGACATCTTATGGTTTGACAGAACGCGGTTATGTATTGGATGGTAAAATTGTTCCGACTTTCAGCGAGGGAGCTTTGATCAGTGACGATATAACCTGGTATACGATTAACTCTACAGATATTGGTTTCGACTTTAATACATTGGGAGAACGTCTGTCTGGTAGCTTTGACTATTTTTATATGAAAACGACAGGTTTTCTAACATCACCTTCTAATGTCGGCTATGCAGATCCGTTGGGATTATCTCTTCCGAAAGTGAAGTCTAATGGCGAACACCGCCGTGCCGGTTATGAATTTAATCTTTCCTGGAAAGACCATGCGGGTGATTTCAATTATGAGGTAGGTGCTAACTTTACTTATTTCGATCAGTTGGTAGCCGTTGCCTGGGACGAAGACCTGGCAAATCAGAAGAATCCCTATCTGAGAGCTGTTCAGCAGACCGGATATTATGGTACGGGTTATACGAACCAGGGATATTACCAGAACTCTGATCAGACATTGAATTTACCCCGTCGCGACGGTTCTTCCAATCTGGTTGCCGGTGATATCATTTATAAAGATATGAATGGTGACGGATTCATTGACGGTGCCGACCAGTGGCGTATCGGGAAAAATAGTTTTCCGCGCGGCAACTATGGTATATATGCCAATCTTTCCTGGAAGGGATTTTCTGCCAATATCTTATTCCAGGGAGCAACTTCACGTGACATGTATATTGAAGATGTGGTACGCGGACAATCAACCGGTGGTTATACTATGGTGTATCCTTATCAGATGGATTATTGGATGCCGGATAATACGAATGCTAAATTTCCAAGAATAGCGATGAACTCGAGTGTGAATGGAAATAATAACTATGTTACCTCCGACTTTTGGTTGGTCAACGGACGTTATATCCGTTTGAAATCGCTTCAGTTGGGTTATGATTTTCGTTCAGTATTGTTGAAGAACATCAAATGGCTTTATAAATGTCAGGTTGTGTTGAGTGGTCAGAATTTATTTACGATTTCACCTGCTACGAAATATGGCTTTGACCCGGAAAATGGTAGTACAAACAACTATGATTATCCGATGCAACGTGTATATGCCATTAGTTTGAACCTTGGATTTTAATCATTAAATAAAGAATAGACTTATGAAACTAAAGAATATAGTATCATTGGCATCCTTATCGCTTTTACTGGGAGTTGCTTCTTGTAATGTGTTGGATACTCAACCCTTTGAAACGTATGATGAAGCAACCGTATGGGGATCTAAATCGACAGCCGATGCTTTTGTTACGGGAACGATAAGTAATGTGATGTATGGTTATGTGAACGGAAACCAGACAACTTGGGAAGAACGTACAGGTAATGCTGTTCATTCCAACGGAGGAATAGGTTTCGTTCGTGAACAGATGGACCGGTACAGTGGTGATGGAGGATTAGGGGACTTCGGGAATATTCGCCGTTGCAATCTGATTATCGAGAAAGCGACTGAATATATAGGGCAAGGTCTTTCGGATGCAGATTCTAAAGATCTGATAGCGAAAGGCAAGTTATTACGTGCATTGCTCTATTACCGTCAGGCTCGTACGATGGGACGTTTTGTATGGGTCGATCGCGTATTGGCTCCGGCTGATACGGCTAGTAATGGAATGATGATGCCTACTACAAAAACAACAACGGAAAGTTATACTTATATCTTGAACGATCTGGATGCTGCTATTCCTGATTTACCTACTTCTGTAAAAGCAGGGGAATTGTCTCGTAATATGGCTTATGCCTTTAAGTCGGAAATAGCGTTGCAGGCTGCCGCTTACGAAGCAGACGCTGCAAAAAAGAAGGAATGGCTGAAAGCCTCCATTGCTGCAGCTGATGCTGTGGAAGGTGCTTCTTTAGGAACCAGTTATGGAAATATCTTCAATGAAAAAGATCCTTATTCCAGTGAGATCATTTTTGCTATCTACCGGGATAAAGCTAATACAAATACGGATGCCATAGCACCGCTACAGAATGTGATGCCTAATACCAATAATGACAACCTTGTAAAGAACGGCTGCGGTCCGTTGTTCCAGACAAATGGCGGACAGCCCTTTATCGGTTGGTTATGGTGGGCTCCTACACAAAATTTGGTGGACGGCTATGATGTTATTGATGAAGCGACCGGACAGGGGGTGGTTTGGAACGAATCGACCCAGTTCAAAAATAATGTGACGCTTGTTCAGGGTTCAGCTCCTGATTGGGCGATCGATCAGGAAAAGGCAGAAGTATTGTTTTATGGAAATACGAAAAGTGATAAGCTTATCAACGAGATTATGTATAGCAACCGTGATGCCCGTTTCTATGATACTTTCGTGTACGATGGGACGACCTGGTGGAATGAAGATATTCATTTGACTGTGAATGGTAACTTGTGGCGTAAGGTGAACGGTGGTTTAGGGCCTCATATGGGATTGACCAATTATTACTGGCGTAAAGGCGTGTATAATGTGGAACCTCGTGTTCTGGCCGGAACCCCGACTAATTACCATTATGTGGTAACCCGCTATGGTCGCGTCCTGCTGAACAAAGCCGAGGCCATCTTGTGGCTGGCAGGAATGGGAGAGGGCAACTATGCCGATGCTGTAGCTATCTGCAACCAGACCCGTACCGTTCATGGTAAATTACCGGCTAAACAGGTGAATAGCCTGGAAGAGGCCTGGAAGTTCTACAAACAGGAACGTCGTTGTGAGCTGACGATGGAAAACGATTATTACTGGACCCTGCTACGTTGGGGTAAACACGGAGGATATGCCAATAACGGTGTGGCACCGGGTGGTAAGATTGCCGGATTTACAGAAATACCGACTTATGTTGAAATTAAGAATGACCGTAAATCATTCTATGTTGGTAAGGTGACTCATGGTGACAATGATATCCGCGAGTTCCGTGAAGACCGTCGTTATCTCCTTCCTATCCCACAAGGACAGATCGACCGTAACGCTAATTTAGGTCCTCAGAATCCGGGTTGGTAATAGATGATTAATCATTAATACAAATGAAGTATGAAAAAGAATATGATAAAACTGATGAAGAGTAGTCTGTTGTTAATGCTTGTCCTGGTATGTTCTTCCTGTCTGAAAGGCAACCTGGATGATCTGCCTGCTTTTGAAGAGGCCAATATCACGGATGTGAAGTTCGACTTTCGTTATAAAGATCCGACAGATGAATGGATCAACGGAGAACCGATCGTGAAAGTAGTCACTCTGACTGTATCCGATAAGGTTATCAACGCCGAAACCGGTACGATCACCTGTACGGTCACGGTACCTCCAGCCGACGGTCCTTTTACGGAAGCGATCCGTAACACGGTTACCCTGACTAACCTGGTCGGAAAGTTCAACCTTTCCACTGCGGCAGTTATTGCTCCGCAGGACGGTGCCCCGACATTAGGTACACCCGGTGATTTTTCTGCCACACGCAGGTATCTGGTGACAGCTGCCAACGGTACGAAAAAAGATTGGACAATCCAGGTTACTGCATTGAATAAGTAACTATATTTATACCCTTAGATCTGAAATCCTGAGGCTGTCCGCTACCTGTATGGGGACGGACAGCCTTTTCTCTATCAACTAATGTAAAATGAATATGAAGAAGAAAACTCATTTCGGATTATTGTGTTTAGCCTTTTTGTTGGCCACGCACTCTTTGTTCTCCCAGGGCACTTCCCCGGAATCGTGGCGGAATATTTCCGGAGAGAAATATGATTGGACGAAAACGATGCGTCCCGAACAGCCTTATATGCATGCCTATCATCAGATGCAGCTAATGAAGATCATGCTGTCTTATCCGGATGAGAAAGGCAATCCGGTTATTTGTTATACCTTTGAACAGGTCCTGTCCTTGGTAAAACAGATGGATGCTGTCACACGGGGACTCCCGAAGACGCTCTACCTGGTAGGATGGCAATATAACGGGCACGACGATAAATATCCGGCCTGGTTTGAAGTGAATAACGCACTGAAAAGGGAATGCGATGCTACCGGGCGGGAATCTTTGCTTTGGCTGGCTGAAGAGGCAAAGAAATATAATACCTGTATCAGTGTCCATGTGAATATGACGGACGCTTACGATGACAGTCCGCTTTGGCATGAATACCTCTCCAAGGGTTTTATCTCCCGGAATACCGACGGGACACCGATGCAGATCGGGGTATGGAACAACCGTAAAGCCTACCAGATCTGTTATAAAAACGAGTGGGAGAGCGGCTATGCTGTCAGGCGGATCGATGTCTTACTGGAATTACTGCCTTGTATCGGGGAGGCCGGTTCGATCATGATCGATGCTTTCTTCGTGCGGGACAACCCGTATGAAAAGATCTCGTGGGAAGAGGAAGAGAGCTATCAGCGAAGAATATTCCGTTATTTCAGGGGAAAAGGTATCGACGTCACTCACGAAAGTTTTAACCGCCTGCGGGAAGGCAAAGACCTGTTCATCGGGCTGACCCCGTGGTATCTGTGGTTTGAAGCGACCGAAGCAGACTATATGAAATATCCAGCTTATCTGACAACCGGCGGTGCATCTTATCTCTTTGCCAAACAATTCCCGGACCTGACGAAAGAACAGCTCCAACTGGGCTTCCTCTTCGGTATGAGCGGACGCGGCGAAGATTGCTTCGGTAATCTGGAAAACGGTTCTTTACCTGACGTCAACTGGATAGACAAATACCGTTACCAGTTTTATACGGGAACGTTACCTTATGTCTATCTGAACCGTTACAAACGGGAAAAACTGACAGGGAAAGGCGAGAATCGTGTCGTTTATTATAACGATGACCTGACCGCTTCGCTTAAAGATTCGACTATCATTCATCACAAACGTTTGTTAAGGGATAAGGACGATCTCTTTATGCCGGTTCTCTGGCGTGACGGTCGTGAGTATATGGCTTATTCCGTAAAAGGCTACTCCGGTAAGTCCTGGCAGTTGCCACCCGACTGGTCGGACGTACACAGCGTGGATATTTATAAGATAACGCCTTCCGGTATCTTTTATAAAACCAGCGAGGTCTGTACCGACGGATCTGTCCGCCTGTCGCTCGAACCGGATGAGGCTGTCTCTGTGTTTCCTTCTACCGGATGTCATAAATCAGGTTTTTAGCCTATTAAAATTCTAATAACATGAAACATATATTACTGTCTATCTTATTTGCCTGTCTCGGATTTTCCTGTGGTGGGAATACCGTTCAGGCTCCATACTCTTATGCCGTAGCAGAGACTCCGTGGAGCGAGGCTCTGGGTAATCACCGTGCAGTATTGACTGTTGCCGCCCCGGCCGATGCCGTCAGACTTTCTTTCGACTGGCGGCGTCCGGATAAAGAGGTGGAGGATCGCTGTTTTCTGATAATCGATGCGGAGACAGGGGATACGATCCCAAATATCCAGAGGCTGAAAGTGGATAACGAGCAATGTGAACTCTTGTTCGGTCCCGTCAGCAAGAAGGGAACCTATTTTTTCTATTATCTGCCTTACCGCGTACAGGAAGGCTGGGGGAACTATCACCGGGGATACTATCCGAAGGAAGAAGCACCTGACCGGCAATGGCTGTCTGCTACATCGTCCGCCTCTTCTGACGGACAGTTTCCGGAAGCTACGATCGCCCGCGTGGAATCGCGTACGCAGTTCGACAGCTTCTTCCCGATGGAAGTAACGGCCTCAGCAGGCGAGAAAGAGCAATACAGGCAAGCCAATCCCGGCCGTTTCCTGGTCTTTCCGGAGGATCGTTCTTTCCCTGTGCGGATGAAAACGAATGTACCTTACAAATGGCTGCAAGGTCAGGACCGTTCTTTGTTTAAAGGAGCTGCCATGCCCAACGAATATTATGCGTTCCAGTTGGGTATATGGGCGGGAAACCAGGAACTGAAAAGCATTACTTATGAAACATCCGGCCTAAAAAGCGGAAACAATGTGATCCCGGCGGAAGCTATTACCTGTTTTAATATAAACGGAGTGAATCCGTTGGGAAAACCTTTTACCAAAAAGGTGAGCGTAGCACCCGATGCAGTTCAGCCGTTGTGGTTCGGGGTGGACCTGAAAGCAGACCAACCCGGCGGCACTTATAAAGGCGTTATTGTTGTTTCAGACGAAACAGGATATGTCGTCCCTGTGGATATCGAGTTGAAAGTGTCCGGTAAAATGCTGGCAGACCGCGGAGATAACGAACTCTGGCGTCATAGCCGCCTGCGCTGGCTCAATTCTACCCGAGGAATCAGTGACAAACCGACAGAGGGATATACCGATATGTCTCTGTCCGACAATCGTATTTCCTGTCTGGGGCGTACGGTATCGCTCGATATGCAGACCGCCCTGCCGACCTCCGTCGACTCCTGGGGGCATGAACTGCTGGCTTCTCCCGTACGCTTTATCATCCGTACTTCTTCGGGAGAAAAGAAACTGAACGGAACCGTCGACCTGACCGGACAATCCGAAGGAAAAATGTCGGGTAGCTGGAAAGCTGAAGACGATGATCTGACACTGATCTGCAACGGTACGATGGAGTTTGACGGCTGGATCAACTACGTTTATTCCGTCACTCCCAAAAAGGATTTACAGATCGAAGATATCCGGCTGGAGATACCGATGAAAAGCGAAGCAGCCCCTTATTTTATGGGATTGGGCCTACCTGGACAGGAGACTCCTGCCAACTATTCCGGAGGCTGGGAGACACAGGGAAAGACGGTACATGATTACGCCGTATCTATCCCTACCTCCAAAAATACTTCCTGGTTATGGCCTTTCGACAGTTTCTGGTGTGGTTCCGAAAAAGCCGGTATTCATTGCGAATTACGCGGAGCGAGTTATACCGGCCCTTTGCTGAACCTCTATCGTCCTGCTTATCCCGAAAGCTGGTATAACAACGGCAAGGGCGGTTTCCGCATCAACCGTAGCGGAAACCGGACAACGGCTACTGCATACAGCGGCGAGCGTACCCTCAAAGCCGGCGAGAACCTGACGTTCGATTTTGCCTTATTGATCACCCCGGTAAAGAAAGTGAATAGCCATGGCCAGTTTATCGACCGTTATTACCATAATGGCGGAGCACCGACCCCGGGACAGGAGAACCTCGACGCCGGTATTAAGATCATCAACGTACACCATGCCAACGCGCTGAACCCGTTCATCAACTATCCGTTCATTACGGCCGACAAGATAAAAGACTTTGTGGATGAATGGCACGGCAAAGGTTGTAAGGTGAAACTTTATTATACGATCCGTGAACTGACGAATGTAGTCCCTGAGATATGGGCCTTACGCAGTCTGGGAGACGAGATACTGCAAGGTGGTAACGGTGGCGGTTTCCCCTGGTGCCGGGAGCATTATGTAACCGATTATACTCCTCAATGGTATCAGCATCTGGAAGACCAGCAGCTGGGCGTGGCAGCCGATGCTTCCGTCCTGACAGCAACGGGCGATTCCCGCTGGTATAATTATTATGTGGAAGGACTAGCCTGGCTGGTGGAGCATACCGGTATCGACGGGCTGTACCTGGATGATGTCGCTTTCGGTCGAGATATGCTGAAACGGATGCGTCATGCGATGGAAGAAGTGAAGCCGGGTTGTATCATCGACCTGCATTCAAATACAGGTTTCTCACGCGGACCGGCTACCCAGTATGCGGAATATTTCCCTTATGTGGATAAGGTTTGGTTCGGCGAAAGCTTTATGTATGACGAGATGTCTCCGGCAAACTGGCTGGTGGAAGTCTCCGGTATCCCGTTCGGTCTGATGGGGGATATGTTGCATGGCGGCGGTAATAAATGGCTGGGCATGCAGTACGGCATGACCGTTCGTCAACCCTGGCTGACGGAAGGGGTATCCTGCGATCCTCAATATATCTGGAGGTTATGGGATGACTTCGGGATCATGGATGCACAGATGATCGGTTTCTGGGAAAAGAATCCAGCTGTAACCACTTCGGATAAAGAGGTGAAAGTAACGGCGTACGTGAATAAAGGCAAAACGCTTCTCTCGATCGGTAACTATTCCGGAGCAAAGAAGCAAGTTAAACTGAATATCGACTGGAAGCAATTAGGTCTGAATCCGTCGTCTGTCCGTATGCAGGCTCCGGCTGTTACCGACTTTCAGGAAGCACAGGAGTTTACGCCAGCCGATCTGATCCCGGTCGATCCGAAACACGGATGGCTGATCATTGTATCTGAATAAGGTATCAATAGGAATGCCAATCGGTTCAGATATTGTCAGATGTGAGTCTATTCAGATCGCATTAGGGGACGCAGAATACGCAGATGCTCGCAGACTTTTTATTTTCTTTAAAACAATATATTATCTGCGTTTATCTGCGCTCGTCTGCGTCATCTGCGTTCTTTAATACAAACTGGATATATAGCTCATATCTTTCTCTTTTATTATATAACTCTGTGTAAACAAATTATTTTATGAAGACACTATTTTATATTCTAACAACCCTGTTCTGTCTGTCCTGTAGTATGCAGAACAAACTGGAGGAGATTACTATCCGGCTGGATAAGGAAACCCTGAACCCTGTCCGTAATCCGGGTGAACGGGGAACTCTTCATGTTACCGGTCGTTATTCCAATGGAAAGACCACCGATCTTCCTTTGTCCGATATTGCTTTGTCCGTACGTACGGTCAGTGCCAGCGGAAATGTCGAAGTTATCGCTTTATCCGGCGATCAGTTGATCCCGAAGGACGGCGGACTGGCAGAAGTGACTGCCGTCTACCAGAAAGACGGCGCGACTTACCAGGCGAAGAAAAGAGTCGTTGTCGCTCCGTATTACCGCGACTATCACCAGACACTGGTATTGAAGCTCTTTATGGGGTACGACGGCGAACTGAACGAACCCGATCCGAACAACGTGATTTTCCAGCATGAAGACCCGTCCCGCCTTTGTACATTCGGCCACGCGCTCGATGTCGTGAAACGAGTGGATAATCTGACACGCGGTATTCCCAAGATCATCTACCTGGTCGGTTGGCAACGGGGTGGTCACGACCATCTCTATCCTGACTGGAGTATCGTCAACCCCAAGCTGAAACGGGAAGAAGATGCCACCGCCCTTGAAAGCCTCCGCTGGCTGATCCGTGAAGCGCGTGCCTATAACACAACGATCAGCCTGCACATCAATATGGTCGATGCTTTTGAGGAAAGCCCCCTGTGGGATACCTACATCAAGAACGATATTATCGCCCGCGATGCCAACGGCAACCTGAAATCTATCTGGGAATACGTCAAAGGCCATAAAGCTTATCATCTGAGCTATACGAAAGAGTGGGAGAAAGGCTTTGCCAAACCCCGTATCGACCATCTGATCGACATGATTCCCGAACTGAAAGACGGCCATACCATCCATATCGACGCCTTTATGGCGTACTGGCAACCGGAGAACCGTCCGCTTAGTCCCTGGCATGCCAAGCCCGAAAACGGAGGCATCGACATCTACAAAGAGGTGGAAACACAACGGAAGATATTCAAATACTGGCGGGAAAAGGGCTTCGACGTGACGGGCGAGGGCATTTTCTGGGCTCATCCTGCCGGCGAAGGCTTTGTCGGTCTTCAACCGATGTCGTGGTGGTTTCCGGATGGTAAGAACTTCCAGATGGAGATTCCCGAACGTTTGTCGGCAAGGGGGCGTACCCACCGGGAAGGGCAGGGCGATTTCCGTTTCGGTTCCAGCATGCAGGGAGAGGAGATTTTCCAGAAAGATCTGGCCAATCTACCCGGCTTCCTGTCCCAGTTCTGTACCATGACATTGCCCTGGTATTACCTGAGCCGCCTGGAGCGGGTTGCCTTTGTCGATGAGGCCCTGTATTATAGTGAGGGAGTCGTTGCCCGTGTGGAAGACGGAAAGAACATCATCCGTAAAGGCGATTTCATCCTGCGTGAGAACGACAACCTGTTCGTTCCGGCACTTTGGAACGACAACGAGATCATCGCCTATTCCGGCGACGGATACGAAAGCCATAGCTGGCTGATGCCGGAAGGGTGGGAGAAGGTCGGTGCCGTAGATGTTTATTCCATCTCCATGAACGAACCGGCACGGAAACTATCGGCAATACCTGTGAACAACGGACTTCTCAAGCTGGCGTTAGGGAAAGGAGAGGCTGTTTCGATCGTTCCGGCAGGACAGTCGCTTACCAGATAAACTGATTGCATCCCGGCCTTGAAGGTATGTCAAAAGTCGAAATTAAGGAACGCAGACTACGCAGACGGAGCGCAGAAGAATGCAGACTATATTGATTATTAATAAAAAAGTCTGCGTTTTTCTGCGTGTTCTGCTTGTGTATCTTTTCTATTCGATCTCCGGTCTGTCGCTGCCTCCGCCGCCTTCTTCGTGTTTGGTCACGTCGTAGTTCTTGTAATCCTGAACGCTGGCGAAGGTGAAACTGTTTGCTACCACGCCTGCATTCTCGAATGTCAGCCCGTCTTTGATCGCATTCATCAACTCCTTGGAAGGGGTGAAGATGACGCGCACGTCTTTGATCATCGAGGTATTGAAATCGTCTATGTTCTCTACGCCCTGGCTACCATAGGAAAGGCGAATGGTACCCAGGCTCCCTAATTGTACCGAATTGCCTTGCTGGAGCAAAGGTGGGATACCGTCGCAAACGAGGTTGAAACTCGACTCGAGTTCCGTGGGAGCAATCGTCGTGTTGCGTGTCACGATCTTACATACGGCACGTGTGTTTAAACGGTTATCGGTGATGGGGGCACCATACCATTTTCCCGGATCGTCTTTCTTCTGGGGATTCTTGATTTTTCTTAATCTGTACTTTGTCATAATACTAGTGTTTTTAGATTAAACAATGAGAAAAATATCCTTTTTCAACCAGATGCGCATCCATTTATAACCGGATGCGCATCTATTTTCGGCTACATGCGCATCCGGTTATAAATGGATGCGCATCTAATTTTGCCTACATGCGCATCCCGTTTTGCCCGGATGCGCATCTGGTTATTTTCATGCGAAATATCTTGCCTGTTTATTCACAAAGGTAGGATTATATTTCATCCCTGAAAGTGTTTCCGTTACTTATTAATTTTTTTCTCATTCCCCATTTGCTTCAAAAGATATTCCACATGGATGAAATGGCGGGTATATTCCGCATGCATCCTTGCATGCCCTCATCAAAGTTACTTAGCCATTGCAGGTTTATTTGCCGTCAGTTTTAACTGACGGATTACAAGTTGTTTTTCCTTTTTGGGCTTTAGCCACATTTCTCTTATATAGAGAGAGACTGTTTCAAAATGGGACTAAAGTCCAAAGAGATAGATCATTTACTAATTCGTCAGTTAAAACTGACGGCAAATGAACCTGTAACTAAGCAGGCCTTATTTATGACTGATAGCTTATAGGCGGATAGGCTCAAATATTTCTAAAACCGTGAAATCCGTGCCTAAATACTTGTTTCACCTTTTTCTATGTTCCGAACCGTGACGTATCCACCGCCTTTACCTTCTTTTCCTTGTAGCCGCCGAAGCTGTAACGGATTGTCAGCAAGATCGAACGGTTGTCCTGGAACAGTTCCATGCGGCTCTTCTGACCCTGCTGGTCGATGTGGGTGAGCGGCTTTTGGCTGTTCAGCAGGTCGTTGCCTTTGAGGGTCAGGCGGAGCTTCTGTTTGGGAAGCGTCCATACCAGGGCGGCATCCAGGCTGTAGAGCGGGTCGATATCGTAAAGGCCCTGTATCACCTTCGTACAGTAATAGCCCGTGAGGTCGAGGGAGAGGTTTTTGTCGCGGGTCAGGAAGATCGTGTTAGTCAGCATGGCCCGCCCGAAGAGCTTCTTCCGGTCGAAACGGACATCGACCAGCGTCCCTTTGTCGTGGATACCGAAGCCCATCAGTGTCAGCCGCGAACTAAGCACCTCGCCGGCGCGGAAAGGAACGACCGCCATCAGTCCGAACATATTGTGCGTATCCAGGTTGATCGTATGGAAGACCGATTGCAGGCGGTCGGGCGACTGGTACGACATCTGTTGTATTTTATCCGGCTGGAAATTGGCGAAGGCCCCAAGCACATACTTGTTTTTGAGGATATAGGTCAGTTGCATCGAATAGTTCAACTCCGGTTTCAGTTCCGGATTGCCTTTGATCACGCTGTAAACATTCATATAATAAGTATTCGGCGTAGTCGCCCAATAAGAAGGATACTTCCGGTTGCTCGATAAGGAGAACTGCAACATGTTGGAAGGATCGATCCGGTAAACGAGCGACAGGGCAGGGAAGAGGTCCGCCCTGTCCCATAACGTACTTTTCTTTCCCGCCGAGTCGATCGAAGCCTTGTAATACCGGACGGTCAGCGAAGCATCCAGTGTCAGCTTCTTTCCGAACGAACGCGAGAAACCACCGAAAGCGCCGACCGAATGTTCCCTCTGCGTCAGGTCGAATGTCCCTTCGCGTTCTTCCGTGTTGTCGAGCAGTGCTTCCGCCTTGTTGTCCGTCCCCGACAACGAAGCCTCCAGCCCGTAGGACAGTTTCCATTTGTTCGCGGTAACGATGAAATGGTTCAGGTAGATATTGGCCCGTTGCGTCTGCTGGCGGCTTTCGTTGCGTCTGTCCTGGTCGGTGTTGTCTTCAAAATTGTTGACCAGCTCCTGCAACGATTTATCTTTGTAGAAGGTATAGTCGATACCCGCGTTCAGGTTCTTATGGCCGTTGTAATCGATACGTGCACTGTGGAGGGAGGTCGGTCCGGTTGTCCGGTTGGCGGTGTTTACCGTTTCGATGCCTGTGAACTCCGTCCGTCCTCCCCGGTGGGAAGCGGGTCCGTCCTGTACATACCGTCCCGTGTAGGAAGCCGAGAGTTTGTCCTTGTTGTCGAAGTCATATTCGAAAGCACCCCGCAGGTTGTGGGCGATGCTTTTGTTCTCCGACCAGTTCTTTTGCAGGATATCGTACCTCTGTCCGTCGACGGTCGGTTCCGCATGCATATCTTCCGTCGAGCGGCTGTGCCGGTAGCCCGCCGAGTAGGAGAAGTCCGTCGTATATTTCTTTCCCGTGTACGACAGGTTCATCCGTCCCGAAGGTGAGAAATAATACCCCTGTTCCCCCGTCAGCGACACTTCCCCTTTCAGGATATCTTTCAGGCTCTTGTCGTTCTCGATGACCAGGTTGATGGAGGCACCCTGTACACCGTATTGCGGCGGAGTACTGTACATCACCTCCACCTTTTTCACCTTATCGGAAGAGGTCGACTTCAGCATATCGGCCAACTGTTCCGGCGTCATGCTGCTTTTCCGGCCGTTGATGATGATCGTCGTGCCCGATGTGCCGAGCAGCGAGATATTGTCGCCTTTCTTTTCTACGCCCGGCAGTTCGCCCAGGACATCGAACGCATTGTCCACCGGTTTGCTTTTCATCAGGTTGGGAATGTCGTACTGGAGTTTTCCTTCGGTCATCTTCACCAGCGGGCGTTCGGCTTTGACGAATATCTCCGGCAGTTCCAGTGTGATGCTGTCGTTCACCAGGATCGTACCTTTACCGTTAGTCTGTTTTTGTGCCGATAACCGGGCGGGTAGTGGAAGCAGGCTGACTATCAATAACAGGTAATAGATTCTTTTCATGTTCTTGTGCTTTTCGTGATTTTTATACGAAAGGTAGAAAGGGCCCTGAACAGTTCCAAAAAACGCTTGCATTTGGTAAGACTAAATAACATTCGTCCGAAACTGTGTTATTTTGGTTTAAAGCGGCAGGCGGCAAGCCGGAGAATCCCTATATTTGTTTGCATGAAATCATCCATGAAATATATCATTGCACTGGTAATCGTGTCGTTATCCGGGATATTCGCCTACCAGTTGTTCTGGATCAACCGGCTGTATCATTCCCATCAGCAGCAGAACAGGGAATATATCATTGAAGCAATCCGCAATGCGGACCATATCGAACTGTTCAGCCGTGCCGACACCATCAGCCGGTTGGCGAACAAGCGGCGGGAAACCTTCTCGCAGGCCGACGACCGGGGAGGTATCGCCCTGACCACCCGTTTCCGGAGTAAGGACTCGGTGCCGGAGACCGTCCGGATCGTCGAGAAAGAAGCCGGACTCCCTCTTATGCCCGAGGTGGATGCCGAGATGAAGAAAGTACTCGAAAGCGGCAAAGTCAGGGTAGGCGATGATTTTAGTTCACTGGGTCGACTGGGGTTGCAGATGCAACGCAGCCTCCACGAGGTGATCGATACGATCTTTCCCGTCGACCTGGCGAAGTTCGACAGCCTGCTGACGGCCGGTCTCCGGGAGAAAAACCTGCACCTCCGCCATTTCACGGAGATACGGTCGCTTACCGACAGTACGGTGGTCGCCTCTTCCGTCCCCACTGGGGAAGACCCGGCGCATTACGACCGTTATACCTGGGAGTATACCACCTATCATCCGAAAGCCTATTATGTCTATGTGGAACCGACTCGGCTGGCTTCGCTGGCTGGAATGACGGGTATCCTGGTCTCTTCGTTCCTGATCCTGTTGATCCTGGTATTGTCGTTTGCCTACATGATCTGGTTCCTGCTCCACCAGAAGACGGTGGAGCAACTGAAAGACGACTTCACCCATAACGTGACGCACGAGTTGAAGACACCCATCGCCATATCCTATGCCGCCATCGAGTCGATCATCCATTATAACCTCCTGGGAAATAAGGAGAAGGCCGACAAATACCTCCACCTCTGCCACGAGGAACTGGAACGGCTGGGCGGAATGGTCGAACAGATCCTGACCCTTAGCCTGGAAAAACGGAAAGAGATCCGTCTGGTGATGGAGGATATCTCGTTGAATGCCCTGATCGGCAAGATTCTGGAACAGCAGAAGATCAAGTCGTCACGCCCTTTCCGCATCCGCGTGGAGTCTGTCCCGGAGGAAATAACCCTGAAAGCCGACCGCGTACATTTGTACAGTATCATCAGCAACCTGGTGGATAATGCCGTCAAATATGCGGACAAGGAACCGGAGATAACGATACGGGCGGAGGCTGCCGGAGGAAAAGTGCAGCTGCGTGTGCAGGACAACGGCCCCGGTATTCCCGAAGAGTACCGCCGGCATCTCTTCGATAAGTTCTACCGGTTGCCTTCCAGCCGCCATTCGCAGGTGAAGGGCTACGGCATCGGACTCTTTTACGTGAAGACAATGGTGGAGAAGCATGGCGGGACGGTCACCGTAGAGAGCGTGTCCGGCCAGGGTTCCTGTTTTATAGTTACATTACCGCAATAACCCCAAGCTTATGGATATTTTATTAGTAGAAGACGAAATCTCCCTGGCCATGATTGTCAAAGACGCATTGGAGGAGGAAGGCTACGAGGTAACGGTAGCCCGTGACGGACTGGATGGGATAGAGCATTATTTTAAAGAGCATCCGGCACTAATCATTGCCGATGTGATGATGCCGGAGGTGGATGGTTTCGAGATGGTGCACCGCATCCGCCGGATGGATAAGGAAGTGCCTGTCCTGTTTCTCAGTGCCCGTTCATCGGTAGACGATATTGTGCAAGGGTTCGAATTGGGGGCGAACGACTACCTGCGGAAGCCTTTCAGCCTGCGCGAATTGATTGTCCGTGTGAAGGCCTTGATCGTCAAAAGCAAGGCTGAACCTGCCGCCGTTGCGTATCACGAAATCGGGTTGTACACGTTTTATCCGTCTACACAGACCTTGGAGGCAGGGGGTGAATCAGTCGAGCTTTCCTTCAAAGAGTCGGAGTTGCTTCGGTTGCTTTGCGAGAGCGGGAATTTTCCGGTCAATACCAAGGATATTCTACTGGAACTGTGGGGAAATGACAGTTTTTACAATACCCGCAGCTTGCATGTCTTCATCACCAAACTCCGGCATAAACTGGAAAAAGACCCCCGTATCAAACTATTGAATGTACGGGGGATCGGATATAAATTGATCTGCTAGAGACTTTTGCCTAAGGGTTTGGGAGAGCTACCACTTTTCCCTTCTTCCTGCTTCTTTCGGCTGCAAACGCTATCAGGTGGCTTTCCAGCGACTCGTCGAGCGGTGTGCTCATCAGGCTGGCATCCTGGCGGCGGATGGCCTCTATCCAATCGCGGATCATGCCGGTATCGCCTCCTCCGTGGCCGACACCTTCGTAGTTGAGGGCATCTTCAGCGTTCGCGTTGTATGTTTTGGACAGGCCGGTGGCGAAATCGGTATGGGTGAACTCTTCCATATCGCCGACGATATCACCCCGTGTCCCCATGATACGGGTGCGGCGTCCGCCATAGGAGGTGAAAGCCTCGATCGAGAAGTTGACCGTCACGCCTCCTTCAAACTCCATCAACATCATATAATGATCCGGCTGGTTGTTTTGGCAGTGGTAAACGCATTTGCCGTATGGGCCCGTCTGCAGGTTCTCCAGGATGACATCGCCCTGTTTGTCCGGGTCTTCCGGAAGGTCAAACACATACAGCCAGGTACGGTCGCGGTGATAGATCTTCAGAGCGGAGTAGGGGCAGGTTGCTTCTGCCGGACAACCGTCGGTACAACGTGCCGGGGCACCTTCCGGAGCATTCTCCGCTTTGAAGTGCGTCAGCTCACCGAAGGCGACTACCTTCTTACAGGGCTTGCCGATCATCCAATGAAGGATATCGAGGTCGTGGCTCGATTTCGCCAGTACCAGCGGCGTGCTCTTTTCCGAATCGCGCCAGCTACCGCGTACATACGAATGGCACATATGCACATGTTCTACCGGCTCGAAATGCTGGATGCTGACCAGCTCGCCGATCACCTTGCTGCTGATCATTTCTTTCAGCATCAGGAAATAAGGCGAATAACGGAGTACATGGGTAAGACCTACGATCTTACCTTTCTCCCTGGCATAAGCCACCAGACGGCGACACTCTTCGTCGGTCTGTGCAATCGGTTTTTCGAGCAGGATATCGTATCCCAGGTCGAGTGCTCTCATGCAGGGGGCATAGTGCAGATGGTCGGGGGTGGCAATGATCACGGCGTCGGCAAACTTGGGACGGCTGAGCAGCTCTTCCCAGGTGGCGACACGGTTCTCCTTAGGGACATGGTATTTGTCGCCGTATATGTTACGCCGCAGTTCGACTAATTCGGCTATACCTGTTATCCGTAGGTCGTCCGGGTGCTCCAGTGAGTAGTCGCCGTACAATTTCCCTCGTCCGCTGGCTCCCAGTACGATCGCGGTGACGGGAGTAGTTTTCTCTGTATTCATAGTATAAAAAGCATAAAAGATTAATTTTCTTCAAATATAGGATAATTTCTTTACAAACCGGTTATAGGACTACCCCATTAAATAGGGGGGTGATTTAGAAATAATTGAACTATCCGAGCAAGCGATCAGTCATACATAAGACATGCTTAGTTACAGGTTCATTTGCCGTTGGTTTTAACCAACGGATTAGTAAATGCTCTCTCTCTTTGGACTTTAGTCCCATTTTAACAGTCTCTTTATGTGACGAGAAATGTGGCTGAAGCCAAAAAAGAGAGAAAACTTGTAACCCGTCAGTTAAAACTGACGGCAAATAGACCTGTAATAGCTAAGTCACTTTGATAAGGGGGATAGCTCGAAATTGATAAGATCAGAACTTATTGCTATTTTCATTGGCACATCAGCATATTGGCTGATTAGCTCATTTTGATAACAACCCAACCTGCTGCCACTCAGGGCTTGTCTACCCCCTTGTAATAGAAAGGTAAATATAACTTAATTTCTTTGTATCTGTTTTGTAATATGCCTCCTCTACATTTGCAGCGTAATTTAATAGAAAAAGAAAAACAGTTATGAAAAAGAGTTTAGTGTTATTAGTTGTTTTATTAGGTACTTCGTTCTCCATGTTGCATGCCGTGACAGTTGCCGATGGAGATAATGACAAGGCTGGCAAAACAAATGTGGAAGCTGCTCCTGTCGAAACATGGGAGTTCTATTCCACCCAACAGGAACCTACTGCTGAAGAACTGGCTAACGCAAACAATCATAAGTTCGGTAAGGAGGTCGGATGCTTGTATAATGCGTTTATGGATATGTATGTGGTGAAAGAGGAAGTGGTTCCGGGTGATCCTGCCCGCCGCACGGTGATCCGCAAACCGGGTATCTACAATGCGGTCCGTTCCATCGAAAAGCAGTTGAACAAGGATGTGAAAAGCAATAAAATGACGAAGGAAGCTGCAGCAGACGAGTTCGCGAATGTCCTGAAGATCGCCCTGGCTGCTATCGACTCCGATACCAACACCTTTGAAGAAGCCCTCCAGGGTAATAAAAAAGATTCATCTCGCCTACTGGCCATATTCGACAACGTCAAACTGAAAAGCCTTTATTAATTCTTCCTTTTCCCCAGATAAGTTTTGTTGATAAATAAAGTTTTAGGGCAGGTCTGTTTCCTGCCTCCGGCTTTCTATGTACACCAATTAATTTAGATATGAAGAACAAATTTTACTTAATGATTTGCGGACTCCTTATCTGTACCTTTATGGCTTTTGCACAATCGGTGAAAGTGACCGGTACGGTAACGGACAAGCTGGGTCCTGTGATCGGAGCTGCAGTAGTCGTGAAGAACTCTACGGTCGGTACAGTAACCGATATAGACGGTAACTACGAGATTGAAGCGCCGAAGAACGCTACCCTGATATTCTCTTTTGTCGGATACGAAACGGTGGAACGCCCGATAGGCGACCTGAAAGTGGTCAATGTAGAGATGTCCGATGACGTCAAGCTGATCGACGAGGTGGTGGTAACAGCCATCGGTATCAAACAACAGAAAAAGAAATTAGGTTATACCACCCAGCAAGTGAGCACGGAAGCCCTTGAACAACCGGGTACGGTGAACGTGGGTAATGCCCTCTCCGGCCAAGTCGCCGGTCTGACCGTTAATAACCCGACAGGTATTTTTCAGGCACCGAGTTTTTCTCTGCGGGGTAAAACACCGCTGATGGTAGTGGACGGTATTCCGGTGGAATCTGACCTGTTCGATGTCTCTCCGGAGAATATCGAAAGTATCAACGTGCTGAAAGGTACGGCCGCAGCAGCCCTGTACGGTTCGAGGGGAAAGGACGGTGCGATCCTGATCACGACCAGGCTGGCGAAAGAAGAAGGTCTGGTGGTAACAGCCGGCATATCCAGCATGGTAACGGCTGGTTTCACCGTGTTTCCCGAGACACAGAATGAGTTCGGTTCCGGCTCAAACGGACAGTATGAGTTCTGGGATGGTGCCGACGGCGGTATCTCCGATGGGGATATGACGTGGGGGCCCCGTTTTGAAGGGCAGAAGATAGCCCAGTGGAACAGCCCGATCCGTGACAAGCAAACAGGTGAAGTGATCCCCTGGTGGGGCGATGTCTCCGGTTCTGTCTACGACGACCGTACACGCTACGAACGTGTTCCGATCACTTGGGAGGCACACGACAACCTGAAGGATTTCCTTCGTACGGGTGTGATCACCAAAGCGACTTTCTCCGTGGCAAATAAGACAAAGAAAGCCAATTACAACTTCAATGGCGATTTCTCCAAACAACGCGGACAGGTCCCGAATACCTCGATCTATACAGGTGGCCTGAACTTTAACAGCATGTTCAACCTGAGCAATACGGTGACTCTTTCTTCCAACCTGTCATATAATAAGGTCTATTCCCCCAACTATCCCCGCTATGGCTACGGACCGAAGAATCACATGTACACGATCCTGTTGTGGATGGGTAACGATGTGAACGGGAAGGAACTGTCACAGCATCTGTATCGTCCGGATTCGGAAGGAACCCGGCAGGCAAATTATAACTATGCCTGGTATAACAACCCTTATTTTGCAGCCAATGAGCTGACACAGAAACACGATCGCAATACGGTGAACGGGCAGGTGAAACTCAACTGGGATGTATTGCCCGGACTGACCCTGCAGGGACGTGCCGCCGGTCGTCTGGAAAGTACGTTTGAAGATATGAAAAGCCCGAAGTCGTATATGAACTACGGCGATTCACGTAACGGTGATTATAAGACCTGGAACAGCGATCAGCTGGATATCAATGCGGATGCGTTGGCTACTTATACACAGGCAGTCAGCAAGGATTTCGCTTTTACGGCCAATCTTGGAACTTCACTCTACTACCGCCAGATACGCAAGGAAACACAGGCTACCGACGGACTGATCGTTCCGAAAGTATATAATATGGGAAATAGCCTGAATCCGGTCAGTGCGACCAACCTGATGAACGAGAAGGCAATCGAGAGCGTCTACGGTTCTATGAACATCGACCTGTTTGAAGCGCTCTTCCTGACGTTCACCGGACGTAACGACTGGTCGTCTACACTTTCGGCTGCCAACAATTCTTATTTCTATCCCTCTGTTTCTGCCAGTACACTGGTGAACGAATATGTGAAGCTGCCTTCGTGGATGGATTATCTGAAGGTCAATGCTGCTTGGGCACAGGTATCCAGCGACCTCGATCCGTACGCCTTGCAGGCGACCTATGCAAAAGGTATCCTCTATGGCAGTACGCCTTCGGTGACGTATCCGAATGACGTGACCGATCCTTCCGGCTCCGGAACGGTGACAGCCCTGGTGAATCCGGATATCCTGCCTCAGAAGACCTCTTCCTTTGAAGTCGGTATGTCGACCTCGTTCCTGCATAACCGTCTGGGGTTGGATCTGACTTACTACCGTATGCTCGACCAGAACAGTATCATCAAGCTGCCTATCTCCGAGGCTTCCGGTTTCCCTTACCGCTTTGTGAACGGCAATGAATATACGACGAACGGTTTTGAACTGATCGTGAACGCCACACCTGTACAGAATAAGAACTTCACCTGGAATGTGTCGACCAACTGGAGCAGTAATATCCGCAAGCTGACAAAGATTTACGGCGGTCAGGATAAATTCGGCGACCTGAAGGTGGGCGACCGGGCGGATGCCATGTACGCTACCGAATGGGAAAAGACTCCGGACGGCCAGCTGATACTGGATGCTAACGGTATGCCGACCAAGAGCGCGTTTACCACCCATATCGGTAACCAGTCGCCCGATGTTCGCTACGGACTTCAGAATACGTTTAAGATCAAAAAGTTTACCGTCAATATCGATATGGACGGAGCGATCGGCGGCACATTGGTGTCGACTACCACCCAGAAGATGTGGTGGGGCGGAAAACATCCGAAGTCGACCATGTACCGTCAGGAAGAATATGAGAACGGTGGCAAGGCGATCTATGTGCCGGAAGGCGTAAACATCGTCAGCGGTGAGGTTACCTATGATGTGAACGGGAATATCCTGACAGATACCCGTGTGTACAAGAAGAATGAAACGGCTGTCAATATCCAGACCTGGGCACAGAACTATCCGTATCGTGCCGTGGTCCGTACCAGCGAGAACGAGTTGTTCGCCAACACTTTCAACCGCTCTTACCTGAAGCTGCGCCGTGTGGCTGTGTCTTATGACCTGAAGAACCTCTTCGAGTCGAATGTGATCAAGGGACTGGATCTGACCCTGTTCGGCAACAACCTGGCAGTCTGGAAGAAAACGCCTTACCTCGATCCCGACTTCGGTGCCAGCGACTCGGACCTGCAAGACCCTTCCGCCCGTTATATCGGTATCAGTGCAACCATCAAATTATAATCCTACGATAAAGCAATGAAGAAATATCTGAAATATATAGCAGCCGGTGCCGCTCTGGCATTCACCTGCAACTCGTGTATCGACCTGGAAGAGATGAATGTCGATCCGAACAACCCGACGACCACCGATCCGGCACTCTTGCTTACCGGATTGTCTTTCAAAACATTCGAAGAATCGGATGCACAGGTTTGCCACGCTACGAAACAGTTGGTGCTGACCTCCGGCGAAAGTCCTTACCAGGTGTATAAATGGACACGCGGCGGCTTCGGTTACTACAGTAACCTGCGCGATGTGACGAAGATGAAAGAGGAAGCGGAGAAGAGTAACGAGACGGCTTATGAGGCTTTGGCTCTTTTCTTTGAAGCACATTATTATTATATGTTGACGATGATGTTCGGCGATGTACCTTGCAGCGAAGCCTTGCAGGGCGAAACGAACGAATTGTACCAACCTAAATATGACTCGCAGGAGACGGTACTGTCTACCGTGCTGGCCAAACTGGATGAAGCGAATACGTTGTTGACCGACAATAATAGCATTATCAGCGGCGATATTATCTATGGAGGCGACCTGCTGAAATGGCGCCGCCTGATCAATGCCTACCGGTTGCGGGTACTGATGTCCTTGTCGAACAAACAGACCGTAGGCGGGATAGATGTGCAATCAACCTTTGCCCGTATCTTCCGGGACGAACCGCTGATGACCGGCGAAGCCGACAACGGCCAGCTGGTATTCCTCGATCAGCAGGATGACCGCTATCCTTATTTCAATGACAGCGACTTCGGTTCGGGGCGTTATATGGATTCTACTTATGTGGCTGTCCTGGCTACCCGTAAAGATCCCCGTTTGTTTGCTTTCTGTACGCAGACCCCTGCTGCGGAAAAGGCGGGACTTGCCGTGGACGATTTCGCCTCCTATGATGGCGGCGATCCGGCAATCCCTTACAGCCTAGTGAACGATAAAGTCTCATTGGGTGGTTGTTCCAAACCGGCTACCCGTTATTACCAGCATCCGACTAACGAGCCGATGATTCTGCTGGGATATACCGAGCAGCAGTTGCTTCTGGCGGAGGCGGTGGTTCGCGGCTGGATTTCCGGAGATGACAAGGAGTTTTACGAATCGGCGGTCAGGGCTTCTTTCCGCTTTTATGAGAAATATGCCTCTTCCGTAGCCCAGTATTTGGGGGAAGATGCTGCTGATACCTATTTGCAGGGCGACAAGGTGGCTTATGCTTCTTCGCTGACAAAAGAGCAGAAGATAGAGCGTATCATCCTGCAAAAGTATATCCCTACTTTCCTGCAAGGCAGCATGTGGATGCCTTACTATGACCAGTTGCGTACCGGTTATCCTGAATTTCGCCGGGCATCCGGAGTGAGTCTGCCTTACCGCTGGATGTATCCGCAGGACGAGTATAATAATAATGCAGCCAGCGTACAGGCCGCCCTTCAGTCGCAGTTCGGAGGAAACGACAGGACATCTGATCCTCTTTGGTGGATTAAATAAAAAGAAATGGCATGAATAGAAAGGAGTTTTTACGGACATCGGGGCTTTTGCTCCCGGTGTCTTTTTTAGGAGTTTCCGGAGCAGAAGCAATCGGAAAGGGTACGATGAAAGAGGTTGCAGAGACGGCTACTGGAGCGTTTTACCTGGATAGTGCGTTTTATAAAGCGCATGCGGACAAGTTGAAGTTTAATACGGACGGTAAATTCAAGATCGTACAGTTTACCGACGTGCACTGGGTTCCGGGCAACCCGGCTTCGGAAGAGGCTGCCGAATGCATGAACGAAGTACTGGCTGCCGAAAAGCCTGATTTCGTGATCTATACGGGTGATATCGTGTTTGCCAAGCCGGCAGCGGAAGGGTTTCGGAAGGCGTTCGAACCTGTTATCTCCCGCAATATCCCGTTTGCCGTAACTTTGGGTAATCACGATGACGAACATGACATGACGCGTCAGGAGATCTATACGTTCATCAAGGATATGCCGGGCAGTCTGACCGGCACGGTGGAAGGGTTGAGCGGTGTTACCAATTTCATCTTGCCGATACGAAGCTCGAAAGATGCGAAAGAGGCTTTTATCCTGTACGGCTTCGACAGCCTGGCTTATTCGCGGAAGGAGGAAACCAAGGGTTACGACTGGATCAAGCCGGATCAGATCGACTGGTACAGGAAATGCAGTACTGCGCTGACGGCAAAGAATGGGGGTAAGCCGCTTCCGGCACTCGCCTTTTTCCATATCCCTGTGCCTGAATATAACCAGGCGGCTTCCGACGAGAATACGTTGCTGATCGGTATCCGTAAAGAGAAAGCTTGTGCACCGGTAGTCAATTCCGGGCTATTCACGGCTATGCTCGAAGCCGGGGATGTGATGGCTACGTTTGTCGGTCATGACCATGTGAACGATTATGTCGCCCGCTGGAAAGGACTTCTCTTGGGTTACGGACGTTTTACAGGAGGCAAGACGGTCTACCATGACGTACCCGGAGGAAACGGAGCACGTGTATTCGAACTGACCGAAGGCGAGCGTTCTTTCAAATCCTGGATACGACTGAAAAATAATCAAGTGATTTCATCAATCCACTACCCGGCGGATTTTGTAAAAGGTGGGGACAGCAATCCCTTTATCTGAGCGTGTCCGTATAATTTCCCCGGTAGGAAACTCCAGTTCCCTGCCTGGGAAACTCGCGTTTCTTGCCTAGGAAACTCCGGTTCCCTCCGCAGGAAACTGGAGTTTCCAGACCGGGGAATTACGAGGAAACTGTAATCTCTTGTCAGTTAGTCGGGTAAGCTTATTTCTCTTCTTCCGCTTTTGAGGCCAATTGTAACCAAAGGAACAATGCTCCCGGAACCAGAATAATAGCGGCTGATACCAGCAACGCGGTACGCAGTGAATAGACGTCATTCAACCAACCGATAAACGGGGCAATGGCGGCAAACATCAGCCGGATGATGAAGTTACGGATAGACAGGACCGTCGCCCGCATCTCCGAGAACGTCATCTGGTTGATATACCCTTTTAATATCGGCGTAGCAAACCCTCTGATCACGTAGAAGACGAGCAGGATAGCCAACCCGGCATACGTCAGGTTGAACGCCAGCGCCATGTAACCGCCTGCCACGAATGTCAGGATCAGTATCCCCATCTTCTTAGGTCCGAAATAGCGGTCCACACGGTCTGAATAAAGGGCGGCGATGCCGACAGTCAGGTTCAGTACCGTCCAGATCACCCCGAACCAGGAGGTTGGCGTATTCATATACATCAGGTAGGGTTGCACGAACCAGGCCATCGTCAGAGTCGCAGCCCCGATGATACCTGAAAACATGATATTATAGCATAGTCTCTTATTCGTAACCAGCGAGTATTTGATGATCCGCATGATCTCCTGTATGGGGCTTTGTATCTTACTCTTGATATTCAGCTCCCGCAGTGCAAAAGCGGCAGGAATGCCGCTGAAGGCGATCACCGCCTGGGCATAAAAAGGATAGCGTAGGGAATAGGCGGCCAGCAATCCGCCGAAGATACCGGCAACGGCTTCCGCAAAGTTTCCGATCATGGTGATACGTCCCTCGTAACGCAGATACAGATTCTCTTTTTTATATTGCACGGTCGTATCGTACAGCAAGGCGGAGTCTGCCCCGTTGACTAGCGTCTGCCCTGTACCCAGCAGTATTTCCGCAATGACGAAAGCGGCGAACGTGGACGTAAAAGAATAGCAAAGATATCCGAAGAAGAAAAGAATACATCCGACTATCAAGCATTTGCGCCGTCCCCACACATCGGCAAGATATCCCGACGGTATCTCCAGTGCTACGGCAGCGATCGAATAAACGCTTTTCAGGATGAATACGTCCTGCAGTCCCAGTCCGTGATCTTCATAGAAGAGCACGATGATCGGCATGACCAGGGTGAACCATTTGGATAATTTAATAATGTATAGCGCAAGTATGTTTCGTTTCATTCGGGAGTTTCTTCTCTGGGATCTTCCGACAAAAGTATATATTTTTTCAATAAAGAGCTAATCTGAAGTTGACAGTTGACAAGTGACAGTTGACAGTTATGTCGGTTTTCAACTGATTTATTTATCGAACGTGAAGCCCAACTGTCACTTGTCAACTGTCAACTGTCATCTGTCATCTATAACGCTTATGTTTGAACATCTTCTTCTTGTGTAACCAGCCTCAATCCTTCCTGCCGGTTAAGCGATTTCCCTTTAACTATCTTCTTTTTACGAATATATTTAAAATATTACGAATTAATCGTATTTGTCTTGCCGCTTTGAAATATAATCCTTTTATTTGCGATGTGTTATATTAAATTAATAAGGTTATGAAAAAGATAGGACTATGTTTGGCTACTGTGATGTTGTTGATGGGGATGAATGGTTGTAAAGATCGTGCGGGAAGTGAAGGACCCTTGCCGGTGCTCGACTTTCGTGCAGATATACCGGATCAGGAAGTAGCCTTGCAGGATTTAGGCAAGGTGCGTTATTTTCGTTTGCATACACCAGGAGATGTGTTGCTGGGCGATCAGATGAAGTTGGCACCGGGTGAGCACGGTTTGTTCTTCTTTGGGCCATCCAGCGGAGATGTGATAGGCTTTGATAAGAAGGGGGAGATGATTTGCCGTTTTAACCGGAAAGGGCAGGGAGGTGAAGAATATGTCAGGATACGCCATATCCTGTATGATGCAAAACGGCAGGAAATCTTTCTGGATGCGATCACCCAAATGCAGGTATATGATCCGGAGGGGAACTTTAAAAGAACATTAAAAATTCCGGAATCTTATCAGATGGATGTCGTGGAGTCTGTGGACGAGAATACGATGGTTTTTCTGGATATGCAAGGCGCTCTCTTCGTGAAAGAAGGGGAGACAACCCGGATAGATGATAATCCGGAAGCAAACAACCAGCCTTTTGTCGTAATGGATAAAGATACCGGAGAAAAGATAGAACGTCTTCCTCTTGTTTCGAACGAGCGTTACCGCAGTATGATCGTGACCACGCGTGACGGACGTCCTTTTGTCTTGTTGAATCGTATGAGAAACCTGCTTGCCTGCGACGGGGGAGGTTGTGTGATCAGTGAGCCGGCAGCCGATACGCTCTATTTGTTATCCCCCGACCGCCAACTGAAACCGGTCTTCGCTAAACTCCCGCTATCGACCGAGAAAGACGGCAAGATCGCTTGCGAGATCAGGGCTTTGACACCGGATAAGATGCTTGTCAACGCTGTTTTTCTGAAAGACGAAGGCCAAATGACATTACGGAACGAGCTTTATCTATATACAGTAAAAGAAAATACCTTCTCTCACGTCAAACTGGCGAATAAAGATTGGAAGAACGGAGACATGATGAATTTTGTATTCAATAATAACAAGCTCTATTACATCTTATATCCTTTCACGTTACTCGAAGCGATGGAAAAAGGAGAACTCTCCGGAGAGCTGGCGGAGATAACCAAAACATTGGACGAAGACGAGAATCTGATCCTTATGGAAGTCGATCTCGATTGATTTGACGTTATTATTTATTGTTAGTTAGTAAAAAAGTTATTACTTTGCGACAGTTTTATACTACTAACAATTAAATGATAACAAACTGATACCATGATTTGGAACGAAACTATTGAATGTATGGACCGCGAAGAAATGCGGAAATTACAGAGCATCCGGTTGAAACGGGTTGTCGAACACGTTTATCATAATACCCCCTTTTATCGCAAGAAAATGCAGGAGATGGGTATTACTCCGGATGATATTCAATCTATTGAAGATATATCCAAGCTGCCGTTCACGGTTAAGCAGGATTTACGCGATAATTATCCCTTCGGACTGATGGCTGTACCGATGTCCGAGATTGTTCGTTTGCATGCCTCTTCGGGTACGACCGGAAAACCGATCGTTGTAGGATATACCCGCAAGGACTTGTCCATCTGGTCGGAAGTGGTGGCACGCTGCCTGACGGCTTATGGTATTACAAAGAATGACTCCGTGCAGGTTTCCTATGGCTACGGTTTGTTTACCGGAGGTTTGGGTGCCCACGGCGGCGTGGAAAATATCGGCGGGACAGTGATCCCGATGAGTAGCGGTAATACGCAGAAACAAATCCAGTTGATGCACGACTTCGGTGCGAAGGGACTGGCATGTACGCCTTCGTATGCCCTGTATCTGGCGGAGACGATCCACAGTTCAGGTATCCCTTTGGAAGAATTTCAGTTGAGGGTAGGAGCTTTCGGCGCTGAACCCTGGACGGAAAACATGCGTAAGGAACTGGAAGAAAAGCTGAACATCAAGGCATATGATATCTACGGGTTGACGGAGATCTGTGGTCCTGGTGTCGGCGGCGAATGCGAATGCCAGAACGGGACGCACCTGTGGGAGGACCATTTCTTCCCGGAAATCGTCGATCCGGTAACCTTGCAGCCGGTTGCTCCGGGCGAACAAGGCGAACTGGTGTTCACGACACTGACCAAGGAAGGTATGCCGATGATCCGTTATCGTACGCGTGACCTGACACATCTGATCTACGAAAAATGCGAATGCGGTCGTACAGCTGTCCGTATGGGCCGTATCCTCGGACGTAGCGACGATATGATGATCATCCGCGGTGTGAACGTATTCCCATCGCAGGTAGAGTCCGTATTGTTGGAAATGCCGGAATTTGAACCGCATTACCTGATCGTGGTGGACCGTGTGAACAACACCGATACTTTCCAGATTCAGGTGGAAGTACGTCCGGACTATTATTCGGACGAGATGAATAAGATGATCGCGCTGAAGAAGAAGATCGCCGCCCGCATGCAGAGCGTGATCGGTATTCAGCCTGATATAAAGATCGTCGAACCGCGCAGCCTTGAACGCAGTCAGGGCAAGGCTAAACATGTGATCGACAATCGTAAGTTAGTTTAACCCCTTAAAAGAGTAAAATGCTATGCTAATTAAACAATTATCCATCTTTCTAGAAAATAAGAAAGGCCGTTTTACGGAAGTAGCAAAGATTTTAGGTGAAGCCGGAGTGAACATGTCGGCCTTTACAGTGGCAGAAAATTCGGATTTCGGTATTCTGCGTCTGATCGTGTCGGATACGGAGAAAGCTATTCAGGTTCTTCGTGAAAAACTATATGCGGTGAGTGTGGCCGATGTCGTATGCCTTCATTGCCCCAATCAGCCGGGTGCGCTGGCTAAGGCGATGGAGATCATTACTTCTGCAGGTATTTTTGTCGAATATATGTATGCTTTCTCGCAGGGAGAGGCGGCGAATGTGATCATCCGTCCCGACAATGTGGAGAAGTGTGCAGAGGTGCTGAAAGCCAATAAACTGGAGCTGATTGCTGCCAGCGATTTATATAAGTTGTAAATATTAACGTTATGCGCTTCGTTATTTTACCGAAAATAATGTAACTTTGCGCGCTAAAAGTATGTGAATGAAAAAGGTTGTATTTTTATTGATGATGATTACGGTCTTGTTATCCTCTTGCGGGGAGTACAACAAGATACTGAAAAGTACGGACTATGAGCTGAAATATTCGTATGCAAAGAAGTACTTCAATGCAAAGCAATATAACAAGTCCGCTACCCTGCTGGATGAACTGGTTACAATCTTTAAAGGAACTGCTTATGCCGAAGAATCCTTGTACCTGCTGGCCCAGAGCTATTACGGACAGAAAGATTATCAGACGGCTTCGCAATACTTTAATACGTATTATACCACCTATCCGAAGGGCGAATACACTGAATTGGCCCGTTATTATTCAGGATATGGTTTGTATCTGGATTCACCCGATCCGCGGTTAGATCAGACACAGACGTATGAAGCTATCAACCAGTTGCAGCTCTATCTGGAGTATTATCCGCAGAGCGAACGTGCCGCCGAAGCCCAGAAGATCATGTTTGAATTGCAGGAGAAACTGGCTTACAAGGAACTGCTGGCTGTAAGATTGTATTATAACTTGGGTACTTACATGCGCGACAATAACTATTTGTCTGCCGTGATCACTGCCGAGAACGCGTTGAAGAACTATCCTTATTCCAAATATAGGGAAGAGTTCATGTTCTACGTATTGCGCTCGAAGTATGAACAGGCTATAAACAGTGTGGAAGAGAAGTTACAGGGTCGTTATCGTGAGGTTGTGGATGAATACTACACTTACATGAACGAATATCCGGAAGGCAAATACGTAAAACAGGCACAAAAGTTCTACGATTACGCCAACAAGAGAATAACAGATACGTATTAACGATATTATTTAACAATAAAGTAAAATGGATTACAGAAAGTCTAACGCTCCTTCGAATACGGTTACCCGTGACATGATGAAGTTGTCAGCCGACACGGGAAATGTGTATGAAACAGTAATGATCATCGGTAAACGAGCTAATCAGATTAGTGTTGAAATGAAGCAGGACCTGGAAAAGAAACTGCAGGAGTTTGCATCATACAACGATAACCTGGAAGAAGTTTTCGAAAACAGAGAGCAGATCGAGATCTCCCGTTATTATGAAAAACTTCCGAAATCGACGCTGATCGCAGCACAGGAATATGAAGAAGGTAAGGTTTATTATAAGAACCCTGCTAAAGAAAAGAATAACTTCTAAGAAGAAATATTGTGTAAGATATGAAAAGGCTGACCCTGATAGAGTCGGCCTTTCCATTTAAAATGAACTAATAACCATGTTACAAAGAATACAAACAGTTTATTTGCTTATTATCGTGGGCCTGATGGTAGCCACGCTGTTTTTACCTCTTGCCTTGTTGCAGGCGGGAGATCAGTTTTACTCTTTCGATGCGACAGGTGTCAGCACGATCGCCGCTGAAGCGGAGTTGGTTTATCCGACGTGGGGACTTTTTGCATTGACGGCGGTGATCTCTATCCTGGCGTTGCTCACCATCTTTTTATTCAAGAAAAGAATCCTGCAAATCCGTCTGTGCGTATTTAATGCCATCCTGATGTTGGGTTTCTATGCTTTGTTCGGTTTCTTTGTATGGATACTGAAAGAAGAACTGGCAGGTGCCGCTCTGAGTGTAAAGATCGCCTTGTCTTTCCCTGTAATTGCCTTGATACTGGATTACCTGGCTATCCGTAATATCGGTGCTGACGAGGCTCTGGTTCGTTCGCTCGACCGTTTGAGATAAATTAGAATAGTAGTCCGTAAAGGACAAATAAAGGTTATAAAAAGCGTAATCATGTCTAAGTACATGGTTGCGCTTTTTCTGTTTGTTAACGTTATCCGGATTTGTTTTGTCATTCTTCCAAATATATTCCGATTGTTGTTTCAGAGCTTATCTAATGGCTGATTTATCAAATAACGAAAATACTTTAGACGATTTTAGATATTGAATGGGCACTATATCGCTTCTTTTGCTTTGTGAAATAAATAAAAAATTGCCTATGGTTTAAAAAAGGAAACACTAGTAGTAAAAAGGGGATAACCTACCCTTTAAATCTAATCAGAGAGAATTAAGAATTATTGGAAAAAACTTAAAAAGAAATGACATTTAACATGAAGAAAGAAAATTTCCGGGGAATAAAAAATTGGAATGTGGCGTTTGCCCTCCTGTTTTTATTCTCTACCGCCCAATCGAAGGCGGACACAGGAAAAGGCTTGGAAGCCTCGAATCCTACTATTAAAGAAAGTGCTGACATACCGGCTAGCCAACAAAACGAACGTACTATCAAAGGTATTGTAAAAGATGCCACTGGTGAAACGGTTATCGGAGCCAACGTGTCTGTCGTTGGCACAACCATCGGAACTGTAACTGATGTTGAAGGTAATTTCTCATTGAAAGTACCGGCAGGGGCTACCCTGAAAGTTTCATTTATCGGTTATAAAGATGTAAATGTAAAGATTACGAACCAGCAATCATTGGATATCGTTTTAGAAGACGACTCACAAGCGTTGGACGAAGTCGTTGTCGTTGGTTTCGGTTCACAAAAGAAAGTGAATTTGACAGGATCTGTATCTGTCGTCGATGCCAAAGAGTTGACTTCCCGTCCGGTTACAAACGTATCCCAAGCCTTACAAGGTTTAGTGCCGGGTATGAACTTCAGCTATGGTTCTGATGGTAATGGTGGTGAAATCGGTCAGGACATGAAAATTAATATTCGCGGTGCCGGTACTATCGGCAATGGTTCCAATGCCTCGCCATTAGTGTTGATCGACGGCATGGAAGGTGATATGAATGTCTTGAATCCGAATGACATTGAAAGCATTTCCGTTTTGAAAGATGCTGCCGCCTCCTCCATCTACGGTTCACGTGCGCCATTCGGTGTCGTTTTGATCACTACCAAGAAAGGTAAGGCAGGTAAAGTCAACATCAGTTATAACGATAATTTCCGTTGGAGCCATGCCATTAACATGCCGCAATTACCGGATTCATATACCTATGCACAATACATGAACCTGGCAGCTGTCAATACTCAAGAGGGTCTCCTTTTCCCGGCTCAGAATTTGGAACTCATGCTCGCTTATCAAAAAGGGGAAATTCCCGGCACGCAGACAACATTTGCCAATGCGGACGGCAAGACATGGAACTGGCTTGGAAACTCTAATAACGACTGGTATGATATTTTCTTCGGAGGCACTGCTTTTTCACAGGAACATTCATTAAGTATTAATGGAGGTACTGAAAAGTTCCAGTATTACCTCTCTGGTAACTTTATGGACCAAACGGGTCTGATCAGTTTTAATCCCGATAAACTAAAAAGATACACAGTAACAGCCAAAATCAATGCAGAATTATTTCCATGGCTACACATGAATTACAGCACCAAATATATGCGTAAGGATTACAGCAAGCCGTCCACCATGGATAACAACCAGTATTATCACGACATGGCCAAGCGTTTTCCCTCCGAACCCATGTATGATCCGAACGGTTATGCTCAGGTTGGGTTGCTGTCACAGTTACTTTACCAGGGTAAAGATGCCAGTCAGACTGATTGGTTATACCAGCAATTCCAGGTTGTACTGGAACCCGTTAAAGGATGGAAGGTATTTGGAGAGTTGAATTATAAGACTGTTGATGGATTCCAACACAAGGATGTATTACATCTTCCCAAACATTATGTAGATGGAACAGAATATTTCGAAGATACCAATTCTGTCGCAGAATATGCCGAAAGAACTAATTTCTTTAATCCGAACATTTATTCTGATTTTATGAAATCACTGGAAAGCGGCCATAATTTTAAGGTCATGGTGGGTTTCCAGGCCGAACTGAATAAATGGCGTAAACTGGGTGCCAGCCGTACAGACCTCATCACAGAGAAAGTTCCCGATTTGAATACGGCCACAGGACCTGATAAAATTGAAATTGATAAGGATGCAGGTGACAAAAATCATTGGGCAACAGCCGGTTTCTTTGGACGATTGAACTATGATTATAAAGAACGTTACCTGGTAGAGTTCAACATGCGTTATGATGGCACCTCCCGCTTTGCCGCCGACAAGCGTTAGAACTGGTTCCCTTCAGTATCCGCCGGCTGGAACGTAGCACGTGAGGAATTTATGGAACCGCTGGAAAGCACTATCAACACATTAAAGATACGTGGTTCATGGGGTGAACTTGGCAACCAAAATACCAAAGCGCTTTATCCCTATATCCAGACAATGCCATTTGTTGCCAATGATAGCAAAAGTCACTGGCTGTTAAGCAATAGCAAATTTGAGAACACGGCTGCTTCGCCCGAATTGATTTCAGCGCTTTTAGGTTGGGAAACCATGCGTTCATGGAATATCGGCTTCGACCTGGGAATGTTCAATAATCGTTTCAACATGAGCTTTGACTGGTTCAACAGAAAAACTGTAAATATGGTAGGGCCAGCTCCCACTTTACCTGCTGTATTAGGGGCCGATGTTCCTAAAACAAATAATGCCGACTTGCAGTCTACCGGTTTCGAGCTCGACCTTTCATGGAGAGACCGTATCGACGCAGTACAATATGGAGTACATGTGCTTCTTTCAGACGACCGGCAGAAAGTCTTAAAATATCCGAATGAAAAAGGCTTGCTTTCTACATGGAGAACCGGAGAATATATGGGCGAAATCTGGGGATTCGAAACGATTGGAATTGCCAAGAGCGATCAGGAAATGCAGGATCATCTGGCATCCCTGCCCAATGGCGGACAAAGTGAAGTCGGCAAGAATTGGGCTGCCGGTGATATCATGTACAAAGACCTGGACGGAGACGGTACAATCCACAAAGGAACTACCGTAGACAATCCGGGTGACTTGAAAATTATTGGTAACAACACGCCGCGTTACAAGTTTGGCCTTGACCTGGATGCCTCATGGAAAGGCTTTGATATACGCGTATTCCTGCAAGGTGTATTGAAAAGAGACTATTATATAGATGGAAACATGATGTTCGGTGCTACCGGAAACAGATGGCAATCCGGCTTTTTCAAAAGCCAGATGGACTTTTACCGTGACGCAGATGACTTCTGGGGCGAAAATCACGATGCCTACTTGCCGAGGCCATTGTTCAATGATCAGAACCAAAAGAAACAGAGCCGCTACCTGCAGAATGCCGCCTACTGTCGCCTGAAGAACCTGCAAATAGGATACACCATCCCGGCACGTTATACGCAGAAGGCCAGAATCTCTAATCTGAGAATATTCTTCTCTGCCGAGAACCTGTTTACCATAACTTCACTACCCGATGCTTTCGACCCCGAAACTTTGGGTACAGGATACGGAGCAAACTGGAATGACGGGACTTCTACAGCCAAGACACATCCGCTGTCACAGACATTTTCAACAGGACTTAGTGTTAATTTTTAATTGAATAGCAAATGAAAACATTAAATAAATACTTATTTATATTAGCAGGAGGACTGGTCGGCCTGAGTTCGTGCAATGATTTCTTAGACCTTGAGCCTTTGGATAAAGTAACTCCCAATAATTACTTATGGTCCGAAGCCGACCTGGCATCTTATGCCATCAAAGGGTACGACTTTCCTGCACATGAAGAAAAATATACAATCGGGAGTTGGGGCAATGATAATGGCACTGATAACCAGGCAAAATCAAGTTACGACAACAAATGGCTGCCCGGGCAATGGAAAGTTCCTGAATCGATCAAAGAAGATGATGATCCATGGAATTTCAAAAAAATAAGAAATGCCAACTATTTCATTGAGACCGTAATGCCGCGTTATAATTCCAAGAGCATACAAGGTAACGACAATAACATCAGGCATTACATTGGCGAAGTATACTTGCAGCGAGCATGGAATTATTTCTCCAAATTACAAACATTAGGGGATTTTCCCATTATCAAGAATACATTAATAGATGAAGAAGGGGAATTAATAGAAGCCAGTAAACGCAGTCCTCGTAATGAAGTAGCACACTTCATCATCAGTGACCTGGATTCTGCCCTGATGCTTTTGAGTAATACGGCTCCGTCGGGAGGGAAAAACAGGATTACCCGCAATGTAGCGTTATTAGTTAAATCGAGAGTCGCTTTGTTTGAAGCAAGCTGGCTGACCTACCATAAAGGTACGGCTTTAGTACCCGGTGGTCCCGGATGGCCCGGTGGCGAATACACAGGCGCAAACCTGGACAGTGAGATAGCTTTCTTCCTAAAAGAATGTAAAGCGGCATCCAAAGAGCTTGCAGACCAGGGATTGTTGGCTCAAAATACAGATAAAACAGGTGTCAATCAGTCGGATACGACTAATCGTGGTATGAGCAATCCTTATTTCGCACAGTTCGCTTTGGAAGATATGAATTCGGCTCCCGAAATACTCTTGTGGAAACGGTATAGTTTTTCATTAGGTGTAAAACATGGTGCCACTTCTTATATATTAAACGGAGGTAACACCGGATTCACCCGTCAATATGTAGAAACATTTTTGTGCAGAGACGGCTTGCCAATTTACGCTTCTCCCTTGTATAAAGGAGACAAATCCGTTAAAGATGTAGAAACCGACAGGGAGTCGCGGCTTAACCTCTTTATGATGCGTCCTTACGAACATCTGGACAAACAGACCAATGAAGCCGGAGAATATAATGGACTTTCGTGGCCTTATGCTCCTGCCATCATCGACAACCCGGAAGTAAGATCTGTTACAGGTTATGGCCTGCGCAAAGGTCTGGCAGCTGATACTTACTACACTGGCGGCGATCAAAGATCCGTAGAAGGTTCACCTATTTTCCGGGCTGCCGAAGCATATTTGAACTATATCGAGGCTGATTGCATGGAAAAGGGAGGGAACAGTATATCTGCTGAATCCGAGGCTTACTGGAATGCCATCCGTGACAGGGCTAATTTACCGGATTACCGTATTACACTGAATGCCACAAAACTGGATAAAGAGTCTGATTGGGGTGTATACTCTGCAGGAAGACAAGTATCTCCGTTACTATATTGCATCCGTCGCGAACGCCGTTGCGAAATGGTAGAAGAAGGTCTGCGTATGATGGACCTGAGACGCTGGAGAGCTCTGGATCAAGTCAATGGTTATCAGGTGGAAGGCGTAAACCTTTGGGGATCAGGTTTGAAAGATGCATATCCCAAATTGGATAAGGATAAAAAGCCCACAGGTGAAAGTCTGCTTATTCCAGAAGGACAACAGAATGCAAATGTTTCCAGCCTTGCGAACAGCGGCGAATATTTACGTCCTTACAGGGTTATCAGCCAAGGCAACAATCTTATGTGGGATGGATATAAATGGTGTGAAGCGCACTATCTTGATCCGATTGCACTGCATCATTTCAAATATACATCTAGCGACCCGAACGATTTGGGAACTTCTGTGATTTACCAAAATCCGGGATGGCCGCTAACCTCATCGGGAGCCATAGGATACTAGTGTAAGGCTAATTGATGTGTGGGAAGGTTCCCCTCTGCGAAGAGGGGGCCTTTGGTTCATATCTTTTGATTTTATGTTGCGTATTCAACGAAATAAGTTGGTAGCTGTTCTTACATTCATCAGGTCATTGACTTCAACATTTTGATGAAGGGCTTTCTATTAAAGAATACGATGTATTTTAATTATAATTTAAAATTTATTTATCATGGCTATATTAATTAGAGCGATCCAACGTGCTAATCCGCGGGATAAGAACGCGCCGAAAAAATGGTATGCCGTTCAGAATTCTACCGGGTTGGTTCCGGAAACGAAAGTGGCCGAACTTATTGCCGACGAGACGACGCTGAATCCCTCGGAAGCGTTGATGTCTATCCGCCAGCTTCGGAAAATAATCCAACGTCTGACGGCAGACGGGCATAGTGTGAAACTTGGTGATTGGGGTACTTTTTATCCTTCCATAAACAGTAGGGGTAAGGAGAAGAAAGAAGATTTGAAGGCTACGGATATTAATTGTGTAAATATTAATTTCCAACCCGGAGAAGAATTGAAAGCTGCCATGCAGAAAGTGGAATTTGTATGGATTGACAAACTGGTGGAAGGTAAAAAGAATACAGATGGCGGTTCTGGCAGTGATCGTCCGGAGATTGAATAATTTTTATTTTCTGAATGATAAAAGATCCCTCTCCGGATTTTCCGGAAGGGATTTTTTTATGCCTCTCTCTTCGAGATGAAGAAGTCAACTCCGAAACATGAAGAAACAAACTCCGAAACTTGAAGAAGTTTGCGCCGGAACATGAAGATGTGTTTTCCGATACTTGAAGAAGTGTGTTTTGTGAGATGAAGAAGTTTGCTTTCCGAGATGAAGAAGTCGACGTCGTGAGATGAAGAAGTCGGCCTTAGGCAGCTGTCCGAAAAGTCCATATTAAGGAACGCTGAATAACGCAGACAGAGCGCAGAGTCTCGCAGACCCTATTTATTCATAAAATAGATCTGCGAGAGTCTGTGTATTCTGCGTTGTCTGCGGTCAGTAATAGCTTTTTGGACAACCTCCTGTTTTTTTGTTTTCTGTCCGTTTTTATACTCTTATTCTACTGGTCGGATGACAAACTCGAACGTAGTCTTTTCCACCGGTACCAGGTACTGTGGCAATACACCTGGTCCGCAAGTAGCTGTACCGACACCCGCCTGTTCGGCATCCAGATGGACAGTCACTGTACCGCTTCTCTTTAACTGATTGATATGGGTGGAAGCATCGATATTGCTGTCCGTAAAAGGTACGATGCTAAACTGCCAGGGAGTAGCGGCTGTTACGTGCAAGCCGTTTCCCGCTTCGTTCGTGATTGTTGCCCAACGCATATCCGTACGGTTACCGGTCGACTGAGGTTTGACGTAATAATGGAACATTCGTTCCGCGTCCGTCTTGTCGAGGGCGATCCGTCCGCTTTGGATGCGGTCGGCGTATGTTTCTCCGGTGCGTCCCAGGTAAGAAACCTGTGTATATTCGGATGGCATTTCGAAGGTCAGTCCGATACGTGCCAGCGATTTGACGATAGCGGTATCCGGAGTGAAGGAGGTTGCTATCTTTACTGTGCCGTCAGGGGTCAGTTGATAGTGCTGCGTGGCTGTCCCTACTGTCTCACCTTTACCGTTTAGTAGTGCCAGTGTTGTCTGAACACTGTTCTTTTCTGCACGAAAGGCTTTTGCTTGTTGGTTGAGCGTGTTAAGACCTGCCGTTTTCCACAAGCGGGCACCGTTACGGTCGCGGTTATCGTTGTCCGTGATAGGGCGGTAAAGGCTGATCGTGAGCGGTGTGGAAAGCATTTCTTTTCCGTCGAGCTTATAAGAGGTCATGGCCCCTGTCTCCGGAGAGAAGGAGATGCCGATGCGGTCGTTGCTGAATGTGTTGTCGTCCTGTTTCAGGGCAGAAGTCTTCAGGGTGGGATATTCCGGGCGATAGTTCTTGTTGACGGTCCATACAAACTGATCGTAAGCCACTTCATGGGTGATCGGGATGAACGGACGTGCCTGCTTTGGTGTCCAGCTCAGATTCAGGAATGCCTCTTTACAGTTTTTCGGTAAGGAGGTTTTACCGAGTGTCAGTGTGGTGGTTTCGTGTGGCAGGCAGTCGACGGTTTCTGTTCCCTGGCGTACAACCTCTCCGTTGTCTGTGACCAGTTGCCAGTTCAGAGTATATTCATTCAGGTTGCTGAAATCGTACCAGTTTTTGACGGAGAGTGTCAGGTTGCGTTCGTCAGTCAGGCTGGCCTTGATATATTGGTAAACCTTTTTCACTTCGTTCAGATGCGGATGCGGTACGCGGTCGGCACCGATCAGCCCGTTACAGCAGAAGTTGTCGAAGCTGGGGATACCTTTAGGACCATAATCGCCTCCGTACGACCAATACCAGTTACCGTTCTCATCCAGTTCGCGGAACGACTGGTCTACCCAATCCCAGACACAACCACCTTGTGCCATCGGTTCGTTTTCGAATACATCCCAGTATTCTTTCAGGCCGCCGACACTGTTTCCCATTGCATGCACATATTCGCAAAGAATGAAAGGGCGGTAGATTTTCGGCTCTTTCTGATTCAGGTATTCTTTGATAACGTCTACACTGCGGTACATGCGGCAGTAGATATCCGTGTTGTAGTTTTGCTCGGCACGTTCGTACTGTACCGGCCGGTTCTTTTCGACAGATTTGAGCCAGTCGTAAGTACGTTCAAAATTGATGCCGTTGCCGGCTTCGTTACCCAGCGACCAGATCACGATGCAGGGATGATTCTTGGAACGTTCGTACATCCGGCGGGTGCGGTCCATATGGGCAGGGAGCCAGGTACTGTCTTTAGCCAGCGATTCGGGGCCGTATCCCATACCGTGTGATTCGATATTGGCTTCGTCGATCATGTAAAGACCGTATTCATCGCAGAGTTCGTACCACAACGGATCGGTCGGGTAGTGGGAGTTGCGCACGGTGTTGATGTTATACTGTTTCATCAATTCGATATCTTTCAGCATCAGTTCGCGGCTGACGGTACGACCCAGCTGCGAATGTTCGTGGCGGTTCGTTCCTTTGACCAGTGTCGGCACACCGTTCACGCAGAAGCGGCCGTCTTTGATTTCGGAGGTACGGAAGCCGACTCTGCTTCCCGTCAGTTCAGTCTCTTTGCCGTTACTGTCTTTCAGCGAGAGAAGAAGCGTGTACAGGTTCGGATGCTCTGCACTCCAGGCTTTTACACTGGGGATAGTTACGCCTTTGAATGTGATCCGGTTATTGTCTCCGGCGGGAACTTTGATTTCCTCTTTCAGGATGATTTTGCCATTGGCATCTTTCAGTCGGTAGGCGATGTGTGCGTTGGGATCAGATTTGCCTGCGATCCGGACATCCAGGTTGAAGATACCGTCCCGATAGGTGTCCTTGTCGAGTGTAGAGACAACTTTGTAATCGGCAATGTATTGCTGCGGAGTACTGTAGAGGTAGACGTTGCGTTCGATACCGCTCAGGCGCCACATGTCCTGACATTCCAGGTAGGAGCCGGAACTCCAGCGGTACACTTCCAGCGCGACGGTGTTTTCACCCGGTTGCAGTTTATCGGTGATATCCCATTCTGCGGGCGTTTTGGAGCCTTGGTTGTAACCGAGCTTTTCCCCGTTCACCCATACATAATAGAAAGAGATGACACCTTCGCAGCAGAGTACCACGCGGCGGCCGTCCCATGATGCCGGTATGGTAAAGGTACGGCGGTAGGATCCTACTTCATTTTCTGCGTAGGGAACCAAAGGCGGGTTTTTCTTGAAGTTGAACATCGGATCGTCGAACTCATAGGTTTCATTTACATAGATAGCTGTGCCGTATCCCTGGCGTTCCCAGTTGCCGGGGACGTTGATGTCTGCCCATCCTCCGGTATAAAAAGAAGGTTTGTAGAAATCCTTCGGACGGTTGTCGGGGTTCTTTGTCCAGTGGAATTTCCATTTGCCGTTCAGGCTTTGATACCAGGGCGACGATTCGTGGTCGCGGGCCGATACGGCTTTCTCGTTTTCAAAAGGCCAGACGTAGGCGTGCGGTTCCAGTTTGTTCAGACCGATTGCGTACTGGCTCTGCCACTCGGGCGTGTTGTCTGCAGGCTCTGCTGCAGCCTGGAACATTCCCAGGCTGCACAGAGTGAAAATAGATAACAGAGTTTTTTTCATTGTATTTATAGAATTATTATTTCATCTGTATATATCCATGTACCTTGTCCCGGTCGTGTATGATCTTCGGGGCATTTTCCGGGATTCTTCAGGTCGACTTTCAGGTAACGGCCTGTAGATGCCAGGTTGTCGAATGTCTTGTCTTTGATACGGACACCTTCACGGAATATCTCTTCCGGTGTGAAGGAACGTTCAGCAATCCGTGTATATGTCCGGTTATCGTTTGAAACGGATAACGTAATCTTTGCCGGGATATGTGCACCCATTCCGTAATTGGTGATACAGCCGATCGTTATCTGTCCGATATTTTCTTCTTTTCCGAGGTCGATTGTGAAGGAGGCATCTCTGTCATACCATCCGCACCATTCGAAATCGGATTGCTTGTCACTTCCCCTTAATCCGTTGGTCAGGCGGTAAGTCTGCTCGTTACCGTCGATGACCGGACGGGCTGTTGCTTTGTTCCGGTGAAGGGGCAAGGTCAATGTCTGCCCTTTTTGCTCTCCCGACGCAAAGGTCGCCGCTTTGATCGTAACACTGTCGGTAAAGGCCAATGAATCCGTGTAGAGCGGGGAAGAAACCTGTGGCTCGCTGCCATCCACCGTATAACGTATCTCCATATCCGGGCGGATACAGGTGAGGGCGACTTTCAATGTATCGTTATCCCCTGTTACCAGATGATCGATGTTGAACATGGAACGGGCATAGTTGACCCCGAGGTAATCATAATGCTGTGTCAACACATCCAGCCGTTTCAGGAAGTCGGGCCAATCCTTTTTGTCTTTGCCGGACCACGCTATCTCGCCGACAGCAGCCAGGCGGGGGAAGAGGAGGTATTCCACATCTTCGGCAGAAGTGCAAAACTCAGTCCACATGCACCCTTGCACGCCCATCAGTTTTTGGGCTACTTCAGGGTTCCACTCCGGTTGTACCGGCTCGTACTGGTAGACATTCTCCAAAGTATTGTTTCCGAAATAGGTACGTGGCTCGAACCATTGCGGTCCCTGGTAGCGGATCAGGTAAAGCACACGGGCGGGAGTCATGATGAAACGATGCCCCATCTGCCCGGCCTTGTATCCGGCGGTACCGAGCCCTTGCCACCCCAGGATGATTGCGTCGTTGGGGATTTTGCTGTTGGTCAGTTCGTCCCAGCCGATGACCTGGCGGCCTTTGCTTTTTACATAATCGGACATGCGGTTCATGAAATAGCCCTGCAAGTCTTCGATATCCGTAAAACCTTCTGCTTTCATGCGTGCCTGGCAAAGCGGGCATATCTTCCAGTATTTTTTAGAGGCTTCGTCGCCACCCAGATTGATGTAGGTGGAGGGGAAGAGGGCGATCACTTCGTCGAGAACATTCTCAAGGAAGGAAAAGACTTTCTCATTTCCGGCACAGTAAACAATCTCCGAGGCATCTCCACCCATTCCGGGGATTACATGTATCGGGTCTTTCACTACCGGGCATGCCAGTTCCGGATAGGCCGCCAGCGAGGAGTTGGTGTGTGCAGGCATCTCTATTTCCGGAATTATTTCTACCTGCCGTGCTGCAGCATAGGCGATGATCTCTTTCATCTCCTCCTGCGTATAGAATCCGCCTACAGGTGTCTCTTCTCCCGGTAGAGCGTTTTTACGTTGGGAGAAATCTGTGTCACGGGCCACTCTCCAGGCTCCGACTTCCGTCAGGCGGGGATATTTCTTTATTTCCAGACGCCATCCGTTACCATCGACCAGATGCAGGTGGAGTTTGTTCAGTTTTAACATCGCCATATAGTCGATTATCCGAATCACGTTTTCTTTAGGAATGAAAAAGCGGGAAACATCGAGCATTAAACCACGGTAAGGGAAGCGGGGACTGTCCTGTAAAGTCAGTGCCGGTACGCTCCATTCGATTCCGTCGGCCGGTACTCTGCTTTCTATGGCTGGCGGGAGTAGCATACGGATGGATTGTACGGCATAGAAGAAGCCGCAGTTATCAGCTGCTTTTACGGATATATGGGAAGGCGTTATTTGCAGTTCATAATTTTCTTTAGCGAGTGTTGTGTCGGTAGAAAAAACGACGGAAGCAGTCTTGAAGGACGAATCGGTTCCGATTGTCGGAGTGAATCCGGCGGAGGTCGTAAATAAGTCGGCTAATAATCCGGCTACAGCTTCCTGCTCCTGATTTTCGATCCGGATTGTTGTCGATTTGTTAAAGGTGAAATGCCCTTTACCGGTGGTTTGTTGTTCCGGCCGGGGAATGATGTTTATCCCGGAAGGAGTTGAGTTTGTGCATCCTGTAACCAACCAGACAAGAAAGGTTATAAGGAGTAGTTTGTCTTTCGCCATTCGACCTGCTTTTAGTGTTAACATATTCATCCGTGTTAATTAGATTATCTGGAAGACAAATTTATATGTATGTGTGTGGTCGGATGTCCGGTTTTGTACAAAAAAGTTCAATATTTGTCCAAAAAGACGAAGAATCGTTGATTTTTATGCTTGATGAAAAAGGTATAAGTTCCGTAAGAACTCATGCCTTTTGGATTCTTAGCAAAGATAAAAAAAGATTTTTTACAAAAAGACACCTTTCTTAGACTTTATGGAACAGATGGTTATTTCTTTATTTTAATTTTTTTTATACGAAATGCATAATTACTGATTAAACAGGGAAATTATAAGGTAACAGTAGAAATCTTATATATTGATACGATAAGACTCCATCTTCCAAAGTTCTTTTCTTATAAAAAATCTACCTGTAAAGTATACCTCATTTTTTTATAATAATTAATCTCCTGTAATCCTATTGTTTACAGCCAAAAGGCATGAGTTCTTACGGAACACTGGTATTAATCTATTAAACAAAACTTTAGGATGTTAACTATAGGAAAACATATATATGTGTGTATTTTTATTTTTTGTTGTGCAATAATTACGAAAGCTGCCCCGGAGTATTATTTTAAACAGATTTCCCTCAAAGACGGGTTATCGGAATCCATGGTGAAATGTATCTTGATGGATCATAAGGGGGGTATCTGGATCGGAACTCATTTAGGATTGAATAGCTTTGACGGGGAGAGAGTGAAAAATTACTATCATAATAAAAAAGATGTCGGATCTATCCCTGATAATGATATTTGTTTTTTAATAGAAGATTCTATTCAGAATTTGTGGGTCGGTACAACGCGGGGACTGGCATTATACAACTGGGAGAAAGATAATTTTATACCGGTCGTTTTTGAAGGAACTCAATTGAATGTGTCCTCTTATGTGCTTATCGAAGACGGTATTTTATTTTTTGGGCACAATGAGTTTTTCAAATATAGTTATGCCGGGAAAAAAATCTCTTCTTTACCGGTTTATTTGAAAGAAGATATACAAATATCTTTTGAAAAAGCCTCTTTGTATGAATTGGAAGATAACATCGTTTTACTGGCTTCCCGCTGGAGTGGTTTGTGGGAATACAATATTCAAACCGGAGATTTACGGCTTTCATCTTTAACGAAAAACTACCAGATATCAGCTTTATTAGTCGATTCTTCCGGGCGTGTGTGGTTGTCGCCTTATGGAAAAGGACTGATAGGGTATGATTGGGATAGAAATCAGATATGCTTTCTTGATATGCCGGGGAAACTATCCCATAATGTTATTTGGGATATAAAGGAGCAGGACGGAAAGCTCTGGTTGGCAACGGATGGCGGAGGTATAAATATTTATGATAAAGAAACGGGTGAAATAACTGTAATAAACCATGTTCCGGGAAAATCAGCTTCTTTACCTGGAGATTCTTTTTGGTGTTTGTATAATGATCCGGATGGTAATATGTGGGCCGGCGGTATCAGATGTGGTTTGGTGGGGTTGAAAAAGATTTATATGAAAACTTATCAGGATACCTTCCTGAATTCAATTTATGGTTTGAGTGAAAAAACGGTGAATGGCATGTATGAAGATAAAGATGGATTTATTTGGTTAGGTACTGATGGGGGAGGTATAAATCGCCTGGATCCTCAAACCGGCTTGTTCAGGCATTATCCGTCCACTTATCCGTCGAAAATCGTTTCTATTATCGGTTATGAAGAAGAAGAACTTCTTTTTTCCCGTTTTGGGAGAGGATTATTTCTTTTTAATAAACAGACAGGTGCTGTGAAAGAATATCCGATAACAGATTCTGATAAACTAAATATGTTGTTCAAACAGGGTAAATCGGTCCATTTGATCTGGTTGGATGAAAAGCAGTTTTATTTATTGGCAGACAGTGTCTATCTGTATGATCGATCGACACGGAATTTATCAGCCGTAAGGCACGAATGTGATGGACTGGCAGTCTCTTCCCTTCGGTTGGCAGCGAAGGAAAAAGATGTTAGTTTTCTACATGGGGAAACAGAACTGTTCGAACTGGATTATTCAGAAAATACGTTAAAACCAATATATTCCTCAACTGATTCTATAGGGAAAATTACGGCAGCCTGTAAAGATGGACAGGGACAATTCTGGATTGGGACTACGGTTGGCCTGTATTGCTATGACCCGGTGAGTAGAACCGTAGTCTCTGTAGAAAATAATCGCTTTTTGGGAGCCACATCTTTGGGTTTTGATAAAGCCGGACGTTTGTGGATCGGAACTCACAATGGTTTGTATGCTTATACACCGAAGGATGGCAAAATAATGGTGTTTGGTGAGTCTGACGGCGTGTATCCAAATGAATATATATCGGAATCTCCATTGATAAGCCGTACGGGAGATCTTTATATGGCCGGAGTCGTCGGGTTGGTTTATATTAAGAATAATATACCTTTCCCTGAAAACCCTGATCCCATGATCGGATTATCGGAGATTACAATGAATGGAGTTTCTATGGGAATCAGGTTCGATTCGGATAATAACAGTATTTCGGTTCCTTGGAATTATACTTCTTTAATGGCTAAGGTTATTGTCAGGGAAAATGACCTGATGCGGAAAAAACTATTTCGTTTTTATATTAAAGGAACACAAGAAGAAATGCTGGAATCGACCAATCATACGATAGCGTTCCATGCACTGGCTGTAGGAAATTATGAAGTCAAGGTTTCATGTCTCAAAAAGAACGGAGATTGGAGTGTTCCTGTGAAACTGTTGTCCATCAAAGTAACCCCACCTTGGTGGAGAACAAACTGGTTCATATTCTGTTGTGTTCTATTTGTAATAGCAAGTTTTTCCCTGACTATTTGGCTGTTTATGAAACGGCAGGAGAACAGGATGATCTGGGCAATGAAAGAGCATGAGCAGCGGACTTATGAAGATAAGATACGTTTTCTGATCAATCTTAATCATGAATTACGTACTCCTTTAACTTTAATCTATTCACCTCTTAAACGCATGCTGGCTTCGGAAGAAGGATTTAGTATAGGCCATTATAAGCAGTTGGCGGATATTTTGAGGCAGGTCCGGCGGGTTAAAGATATAATCAATATGGTGCTGGATGTTCGTAAGATGGAGACAGGGGGAGAGACTTTGCACATCAGGCCATATCATTTGAATGACTGGATACGTGAGGTTTCAGATGTCTTCAAGGGGGAATTGGAATATAAACAGATCCGTTTGGAGTATAACCTGGATGATTCAGTTGGAGATGTACCGTTCGATGAGGCGAAATGCGAAATGGCACTTTCCAATTTGATCATGAATGCCCTTAAATTCAGTGACGAAGGTTCATGCATAACAATCTCTTCCCGATTGGAGCAAGGGTATGCACGTGTGTCGGTTTCCGATCAGGGGATTGGCTTGGATCATGTCGATATCTCGAAGTTGTTTGAACGTTTCTATCAGGGAGAACATGGGCGGAAAGGTTCCGGTATCGGTTTGTCGTACACTCGTTTACTGATAGAATTGCATGGGGGACGTGTAGGGGCAGAGAATAATACCGGCAAAGGGGCCACTTTCTTTTATGAATTGCCTTTGGAGAATGCGATAACCTCGATTGAAGCAAGGCCTTACCTGAATGAATTGTTGGCATCGCCAGAGGTTAAAGTGAATACGATTGCCGATTTTTCTGTCCGGAAATATTCCGTCTTGGTCGTGGAAGATGAACCCGAGCTCCGGATTTATCTGAAAAACTCGTTGAAGGAATATTTCAGGCAGGTCTATGTAGCAGAAGATGGTGTTGAGGCTTTTGATATGGCCGTACGTTATCAGCCGGATATCGTAGTCAGTGACGTCATGATGCCTCGCATGGATGGTTTTGAATTTTGCCGGAAGTTAAAAGGGAACCTGGAAGTTAGCCATATTCCGGTTATATTGCTGACAGCACGGACAGATCAGTCTAGTGCGATACAAGGATATAAAGAAGGTGCTGACTTTTATTTGCCGAAACCGTTCGACCTGGAATTTCTTCTCGCCATAGCCCGTAATATTCTGAAAAACCGGGAGGCTGTCAAATTACGCTATAAAGAGGGTAAAGAGTTAATTTCGCCTAAAGAAGATACGATCAGTAATGCCGATGAAATGTTTATGAAGAAACTGAATGGCTTGATAAGCGAACACCTCGATAATCCGGAACTGGACGTGAATTTTGTCGCAACACATATGGCAATGAGTCGTGCCTCTCTGTATACAAAACTGAAAGCGTTGACCGATGTCAGTATCGGCGACTATATCAATAAGTTCAGGATGGCACGTATAATAGAACTGTTGGCGGATAAGGATCTGACCATTCTGGAAGTTTCAGAGAGGGCAGGCTTCACCAACCAACGGTATTTCAGTACGGTATTCAAACAGATATACGGGACGACTCCGTCTAAATACCGTCAGGAACATTTCAACTGAAAAGATATTTCCTATTTCTTCCGGATAGGTAGCAGATAAATGATACGTGCGGAGAAAACCTGGCCGGCCGATTTGTTGAAATAATCCGTTTTACGGTTGTGGAAGATGTCTCCCAACGCATAGTAATAACGTCCTTCGAGCAGGAAATAACCGATGCCGGTACGCAGTTCGATACCGGGACCACCACATAATCCCCAGTCGAACTTTTGTTCGATAGACATGTCGTGCTGGTTGTTGGCTCCTGCATTCTGATTTTTCTCATCGGGGTTCTGATCGGTCTTTTCGCTGATAGCGAAGCCAATCTTCGGCCCTAGGTTTACATAGAACTTGAACTTGTTACTACCGAAATAAATATGGGTGAAGAACGGTATCTCCAGGTAATTGATCGTACGTGTATATTTGTAAGTCGGATTCTCGTCGAATTGCTCGTCCCAACCCTGCTGGCTGAAATTCAGTTCCGTCTGTAGACCCAGATTCTTTTCCGTGTTCCAACGCAGTACCAGGCCCCCGTTGTATCCCTGTTTCATCTTGGTGTAGACCTTCGGGTTGAAGCTGACGGATGAGAAGTTCATACCGAAAGAGGCACCTACGGATACTTCCTGGGGAAATTTATTTTGTGCCATAACACCGGTTATGACGGCCAGGCATAAAAAGGATATGATTGTTATCTTTCTGATCATCTTACTTCGCTACGTGTTACGTTATAGTCACTCTGGTAATGAACGATAAATGTGCTGGTATTGATGAATCCGCCCCAGTTGTTTACCCGTTCAAAATCGAAACAGGTCTGTATGCCCTTGTAACGAATATTGCCCAGGTTGTTCTCGAAGTTGGAACCGTATTTCCGGATGGCATCGAAAAAGAACATACCTGTGTCGAAACCTAATATACCATATTTAGGGAATATGTTAATCAGGGTCTTGCTATACCATGTCTTATATTTGGAATAAAAGTCGGAGACTTCCGGCGAGAGGTTGTCAGCATAGAAGAAACTATATATATAGGTATTCAATGCAAAGAAGTCGTCGAGGCACTCGTTGGTATAAGTTTGCCATTCCGGATAACCGAACATCGTGATGTTGTATTCCGGTTTTGTCTCTGCCAGCATACGCAAAGGCGCCTTGAACTTGTTCAATGCTTCCAGGCTGCCTGAAGTAGGGATAATGACACTGCGTTTGTCTGTGCTGAGCATCGCTTCCATTTCGACCGGGAATGTCTCGCTCGAATAAGTTAGTTCGCGCCAGGAGATGTTGCGTTGCTTCATCTCTCCTTGCAGGGCTTTGACGAAGTCGGTCTTTTCTTCGGTACCGGGTACTTTCAACAGGATGATGTTGTCGTTGGCAAACAGGTCGCAACCGGCTTGTGATGCTTTGGCATACAAGTAGGAGTGAGGGGTGTTTACCTGGAATATATTTGCATTGGACAATACATCATCGTTTTTGGAGGTGAACGGTATCACATATTTGATATTATTCTTTTCGGCAAATTCGGCAACCGGCGCGATCTGGTCGTTCTGTACGGCTCCGATGATCAGGTTGGCTTCTTTCAAGACATCTTCTTTCAGGATTTCTTTCACCTTTTTGGTGCCGTTGCCTGTATCGAATACGGAGAGTTCGATCGAGCAGCCGCTGTTACGCAGACTGTCGACGGCCAGTAACAGACCTTCATAATATTCGATGAAACGTTGCGTGTTGGAGGACGGTTTTGCCTCATTTGTCATGAAGGGCAACAATAAAGCTACTTTGATCATGTTGACCCGTTCGATCTTTTTCGGGGTCGACAGCAACGCATTTACGTCTCTTTCATGCATGACCGGAGCTGTTTCCGTAACTGTTTCTTTGGTTTCCACCGGTATTTTTATGACCATTCCGGCTTTTACCCCGTTCTTCAGTTCGGGGTTTCGTTTGATCAGTTCCGTGCTCGATATGTTGAACTTCCGGCAGATGCGGTACATCGTTTCTTTCTTGGCGATCGTATATTCGATTTCTTTGGTTACCGACTTTACTTCCTTGGTGGGCAGTGTCTCGATAGGTGTTGCCGGGATACGGATCGTCTTGCCGATCGTGAAGGTGGAAGTCGACAGTCCAGGGTTTGCCTCGATGATATCGGTTCCGGGTACGGCATACCGGATAGACAACGAATAAAGCGTTTCTTTCGGTTGTATGGTGTGATACAGGAAATTATCCTCTGCTTTCCCCATCGGAGCCGTACCGGCATCCCGTTGCGGAATCTTTAATGTAGCACCCGCTTTGATCGATTCGCGGCTTTCCGGATTCAAACGGTAAATGTCATCGACGGTCACTCCATACATCGTTGCGATTGAGTATACTGTCTGTCCCCGCTCAATCGTATGATAAAATATATTATCATTTAATTCGTTAGTAGTAATAATTCGTGCTTTGTTGTTCTGTGAATACAATGAAACACTACAGAAACTCAGGCACAACGTCAATACGTATATACTGATCTTATTCATTTGTTAATTCGAATATTTGCAGCAAAGATAGTGTATGTCCGTATAAAATACTAATTTTGGAAGCTAATTAGGTTATATATATGCAAAGGAATTTTATAAGAAGAGTGGTCGGGACGCTCTGTTTTTTATTATTGATACTTGCAGCACATGCTCAAAAATATACGGTGACAGGGGGGAAAGGGACTCCTTTGTTGGCTTTTGATAATAAACAACCCACCAGTAGCCAGTTTCAGGTTTACCTTGTATATGGCATGGATAATGTAGAAATACGATATACTCCTACATCAGGTTCGTATCAATGGTATCGCTATAAGACTAAAGCGAAAGCAGGGGTTGGTAGCGATGCCGAAAAAATATCATCTGTTCAGGAGGGTAGTGAAACAGTCATTCGAAATCTGGAAGAAGGATATGGGTATTATATATTGGAAGACGATGCTTATTCGAAAGCTGGCGGGTATGTATGGATTATAGACTACAGTAAATATGTTTTTGAGGCGACTAGCCTCTATATAGATGCGCAAAAGAGCAATTGCGGCAAGATGTATTTGGGTGGGGATGTTGATATGAAGGAGATGAGATATTATGATCCGTCAGGAGTACCTGGAATATTGAAGCGTGAATTTGATGTTACTTACCAGACGATGGATATATCGGAAGATCAAACGGCATATCTGCCGAAAACAGTTACTGACACGGTGGAAGATATTTTTACAGTCGGTATCGAAGCCCCTCTTTGCGACACCGATGTCACTCTGAAAGGAGATTTGTTTGCCCGTCATTTCGGAGTGGAGAAAACAATGACGACAGGTGTCTACCAGGCAATCGCAGTGAAAGTCGTTTTGAAAATAGATACTTTATCATATACGAACGCAACCAATATGGTTGCAAAAGGCGATAGCCTTTCCGCCCCGGTCGAGTTCAATTTTAAAGCTGTTTGCAATACGCCGGTTGCTGCCATTTTCAAGTGGGAGATCTATAAAAAAGATGGAACCGAGGGAAAGGGGACAAAAGTGATCGACTTTAACAAAGGAGAAGAAGTAAGCTATATATTCAACCAAAACGGTACTTATACGGTTTATTTATCAGTATCAGATCGTACAGCCCAGTGTACATGGGAGCCTGAAGATCCGGTTACGATCAACATCTCGGACTCTTTCCTCGATGTTCCGAATGCTTTCTCACCCGGTACGTCACCTGGCATAAACGATGAGTTCAAAGTGGCCTACCGCTCATTGACCCGTTTCAAATGCTGGATATTCAACCGTTGGGGAGTACAGATGTATTACTGGACCGACCCGTCGCAGGGTTGGGACGGTAAGAAGGGCGGTAAATATGTCCCGCCCGGAGTTTATTTTTATGTGATAGAGGCAACCGGCTCAGACGGTAAGCCGATAAAGAAAAAAGGTTCAATTAACATTTTTAGATCAAAGAGTATAGATGATGAAATTATCGAAGAATAGTATATTCAGTTTTTTGTCGGGCGGTCTGATCTGCCTGACTGCGTGTTTGTCTATCGGATCGAGCGATTCGGAAAAGGTGCTTGATGGGCGTCCGGTGGTGATGTCGATGACTTCGTCGCCTGATATACCCTCGTCGGTCACTTTCTGTGGAACGCCGATCGACCTAACCCGCTATAATATGCGTGAAGGATTCGACCGGGAGATGAGTAGTTTCACATACTTCCATTCGACCACTATGTTGCTGATCAAACGCGCCAACCGTTATTTTCCGGTTATCGAACCGATATTGAAAGCCAACGGCATTCCCGACGACTTCAAATACCTGGCGGTCATAGAGAGCCATCTCGACCCGCGTGTGTCGTCTCCGGCACGTGCCGTGGGAATGTGGCAGTTTCTCGAAGGGACAGGCAAGCAATATGGGCTGACTGTTACCCCGACCGTGGATGAACGCTGTCATGTGGCTAAAGCAACTGAAGCAGCATGTAAGTATTTGAAAGCTGCTTACGACAAATACGGTGACTGGGCAAATGTGGCCGCTTCTTACAATGCGGGCATGGGGCGTATCTCCGGCGAACTGACCAAACAGGAAGCTGATAGCACCTTCGACCTCTGGCTGGTAGAGGAGACAAGCCGTTACGTATACCGTATCATGGCGATCAAGCAGATATTTGAGAATCCTTATAAATATGGTTTCGTGCTCCGCGCAGAAGACCTTTATAAACCGATTGCCTGCGAAGACGTGGCTGTATCGTCGGACATTCCCGATTTGTCTGCTTTCGCACAGAAGTATAATATAACGTATGCCGATCTGAAACGCTTCAATCCCTGGTTACGCGACCGGAAATTGCAGACACTGGGCAAGACTTATACGCTACAGGTCCCGAAAGAAAATGAAATGTATTACAAGACACCTAACACCTACGTGCATAACTCGGCTTGGGTGGTAAGATAAATTCCCTTGATAAAAAGTATGAACGATAAAAATGCATTGGAAGGCGGTCGTATTTCCGTTTTAGGCGCCCGTGTTCACAATTTGAAAAATATAGACGTCGAGATACCGCGAAACAAACTCACTGTGATAACCGGTATGAGCGGTAGCGGTAAATCTTCGTTGGCTTTTGATACAATCTTTGCGGAAGGACAACGCCGCTATGTGGAGACATTTTCCGCTTATGCCCGTAACTTCCTCGGCAATATGGAACGTCCGGATGTGGATAAGATTACCGGATTAAGCCCGGTCATCTCGATCGAACAGAAAACGACCAATAAGAATCCCCGTTCTACCGTAGGTACTACGACAGAGATATACGACTTTTTCCGTCTGCTTTATGCAAGGGCGGGTGAGGCTTACTCGTACCTGAGCGGGGAAAAGATGGTGAAGTACACCGAAGAACAGGTGCTTGACCTGATCCTGGAACATTACGAAGGGAAGAAAACCTATCTGCTGGCTCCGCTTGTCCGTAACCGTAAAGGACACTACAAGGAATTGTTTGAACAGGTTCGTAAGAAGGGTTACCTGACAGTCCGTGTCGATGGTGAGATAAAAGAGATATTTCATGGCATGAAGCTCGACCGCTACAAGATGCACAGCATCGAGGTGGTGATCGATAAGATGGTCGTGTCGGCCTCCGACGAACGCCGCCTGAAAGAAAGTCTGCGTACAGCCATGAAGCAGGGCGACGGGCTGGTCATGCTGTTGGATGCCGATACCGACGAGCTGCGTCACTACAGCCGCCGCTTGATGGACCCGGCAACCGGACTTTCTTATAGCGAACCGGCTCCGCACAACTTCTCTTTCAACTCGCCCCAGGGGGCGTGTCCGAAATGTAAAGGATTGGGACAGGTGAACCTGTTGGATATGGAAAAGATCGTACCCGACCCTTCTCTCAGTATTTATAACGGTGGGATAGTTGCTTTGGGTAAATACAAGAACTCCCTTATCTTCTGGCAGATCGAGGCTCTTTGCGAAAAGCACGGCGTGACGATCAAGACGCCGATCAAAGATATCCCGGCAGAGGCGATCGATGAGATCATGAACGGGACGGACGAACGTCTCCAGATCAAGAACGAATCGCTGGGTTCTTCCAATTATTTCTTGTCTTACGAAGGTGTTGCCAAATATATCCTGATGCAGCAGGAGAGCGAGGCTTCGGCTTCCGCACAGAAATGGGCGGGACAGTTCATCAAAATGACTACATGCCCGGAATGTAACGGCCAGCGTCTGAACAAAGAGGCGTTGCACTACCGCATTGCGGGAAAGAATATAGCAGAGGTATCTTCGTATGATATTTCCGAGCTTTACGAATGGCTGGACGGTATCGAGGAGCGTCTGGACCAGAAGCAAAAACAGATTGCCATAGAAATATTGAAGGAGATACGTTCCCGCCTGAAGTTCCTGCTGGATGTGGGACTGGATTACCTGTCTCTCAACCGTGCTTCGGCAAGCCTTTCCGGTGGGGAAAGCCAGCGTATCCGTTTGGCAACCCAGATCGGCAGTCAGCTGGTCAACGTGCTCTATATCCTCGACGAGCCGAGTATCGGATTGCATCAACGCGATAATGTCCGTCTGATCAACTCTTTGAAAGAGCTTCGTGATACAGGTAACTCGGTAGTGGTTGTCGAGCACGACAAGGATATGATGCTGAATGCCGATTACGTGATCGATATGGGACCGAAAGCCGGGCGTCTGGGGGGTGAAGTCGTTTATGAAGGAACGCCGCAGGATATGTTGAAAGTGAATACACTGACCTCTGCATACCTGAACGGGGAGACTGAGATTGCTGTTCCTGCCGAACGTCGTCCGGGAAACGGCAAGTTCATCACCATAAAAGGAGCTGGCGGTAACAACCTGAAGAATGTTGACGTGACCTTTCCGCTCGGAACGCTGATCTGCGTCACGGGTGTGTCGGGTAGCGGAAAATCGACGTTGATCAACCGTACCCTGCAACCGATCCTGAGCCAGCACTTCTATCGTTCACTGGAAGATCCGTTGCCTTATAAATCCATCGAAGGTATCGACAACGTGGATAAGATCGTCAATGTAGACCAGTCGCCTATCGGCCGTTCGCCACGAAGCAATCCGGCTACTTATACCGGTGTCTTTTCCGATATCCGTAACCTTTTCGTCGATCTTCCCGAATCGAAGGTGAGAGGATACAAACCCGGACGTTTCTCGTTTAATGTATCCGGCGGACGCTGCGAAACCTGTAAGGGTAACGGATACAAGACCATCGAAATGAACTTCCTGCCGGATGTATTGGTGCCTTGTGAAGACTGTCATGGCAAGCGATATAACCGTGAAACGCTTGAAGTCCGTTTCCGCGGTAAATCCATAGCTGATGTGTTGGATATGACAATCAATATGGCTGTGGAGTTCTTTGAGAATATCCCGACCATTCTTTCTAAGATCAAAGTCCTGCAGGATGTGGGATTGGGTTATATCAAACTGGGCCAACCTTCCACCACCTTATCCGGAGGAGAAAGTCAGCGTGTAAAACTGGCTACTGAACTGGCCAAAAAGGATACCGGCAATACCTTATATGTATTGGACGAACCGACTACCGGTCTTCATTTCGAAGATATCCGTGTCCTGCTGGGTGTCTTGAACAAGCTCGTGGAAAAAGGCAACACCATCATCGTGATCGAGCATAACCTCGATGTGATCAAATGTGCCGACTACCTGATCGACATGGGCCCCGAAGGTGGCCGAAAAGGCGGCCAGGTCTTATTCATCGGCACTCCCGAGGAAATGATCAAGAAGAAAAACAAGAGTTATACGGCTCCGTTCCTAAAAGACGAATTAAAAAATAAATAGATATGAAGAATCCTATCCAAATGATCAAACAATGCGTAGAGAAGGAAGAACCCTACTTTCTGCTGCGCGGACAAGATATATGTGCTTTGGCGGCGATTGAGACCTATTACGCCGAGGTGAAGAAAAAAGTTAAAGATCCTTACTTTATAGAAGAGATCGAAGAGATAATGAAAGACTTCCGGGCCTTCCGGGAGGAACAGGAAACCCATATCCCGGATTAATTTATGGCGGACGACAGTTACAGAACCATTAAACAAGTAGCAGAGGGCTATTACACGGAGAAGCGCAGCCGCTTTATCTCGTATGCCATCCCGGTGCGTACGGTCGAAGAGGTGAAGGAGCAACTGGATAAATATCGTAAACAATATTACGACGCCCGCCATGTCTGCTGGGCCTATATGCTGGGGTCCGATCGCCTGACTTTCCGTGCGAACGATGACGGCGAACCATCATCCACAGCCGGTAAACCGATCCTGGGACAAATCAATTCCAACGAGTTAACGGATATCCTGATCCTGGTCGTTCGCTATTTCGGTGGCATCGAACTGGGCACCAGCGGCCTTATCGTTGCGTACCGTACAGCTGCCGCCGAAGCGATTGCTGCCGCCGAGATAGAGGAACGTACGGTTGACGAAGATATTACGGTCGCTTTCGAATATCCTTACCTGAACGGGATCATGCGTATTGTGAAAGAGGATAATCCCCTTATTGTATCCCAAAAGTTTGAAATGGACTGTGAAATGACTTTGCGTATACGCAAAGGAGAGGCGGAAAAGTTGAAGAACCGCTTATTGAAAGTCGAGTCGGCCTATCTGAAGTAAATTATTAATAATCTGAAACATGAGTTACCTGCTATTTTCGATTTGAGAGGATTTCTTTATTTTTGTACTCTGAAATCTAAACAAGCAAATAGTGGTAATATAATGAAGAAGATTCTGTTATTTTCTTTTTTCTTAGTGGTTGGTTTGGTTGTCTCGCAGTTTCTTCCTTCTCTTGTAGGAGCGAATTATTCGTTGGTGAAGACAGTATCCAATTCACTGTTGTATGTGTGTCTGGCCTTTATTATGATCAACGTAGGCCGGGAGTTTGAAATGGATAAGACTCGTTGGAGGTCTTATACGGAGGATTATTTCATAGCGATGGCTACCGCTGCTTTTCCCTGGATATTTGTGGCATTGTATTATATGTTCGTCCTGCTCCCCGACATCTATTGGTCGAGTGGGGAAGCCTGGAAAGAGAACTTGTTGTTAAGCCGTTTTGCGGCTCCCACGTCTGCCGGTATCTTGTTTACCATGCTGGCTGCTGCGGGACTGAAAGCATCCTGGGTATATAAAAAGGTACAGGTGCTGGCCATTTTCGACGACCTCGATACAATCCTGTTGATGATCCCGCTTCAGATCATGATGGTTGGCTTGCGTTGGCAGTTGGGAGTGATCATTCTTATCGTGATGGTATTGCTTATGATCGGCTGGAAGAAGATGGGAACCTACAATATGCGGCAAGACTGGAAGGCCATTCTGCTTTATGCCATTGTTACGTTGGCTTTTACCCAGGGAATCTATCTGGTGTCCAAACATTTTTACGGGGAGGAAGCGAGTATCCATATAGAAGTGCTGTTACCGGCCTTTGTACTGGGTATGATTATGAAACATAAGCATATCGATACGAAGACGGAACACAATGTGGCGACGGCGATTTCATTCCTGTTCATGTTCCTGGTAGGAGTGAGCATGCCCGTGTTCTTTGGGGTCGATTTTGCCAAACAATCGGCGGAAGCATCTACAATTACCGGTGCACAGCCGATGATGTCATGGCCGATGATCCTTCTTCATGTGGTGATCGTCTCTTTCTTATCTAATATAGGAAAACTTTTTCCCCTGTTCTTCTATCGCGACAGACGTAAGCGCGAACGTCTGGCTTTGTCGATCGGTATGTTTACACGGGGTGAAGTAGGGGCTGGCATTATTTTTATTGCCCTGGGATATAATCTGGGTGGACCGGCCCTGATGATTTCTGTCCTTACTATTGTGTTTAATTTAATTTTAACTGGTATATTTGTAATCTGGGTAGAGAAATTGACCCGCAGCGCCTATCAGCTTGAGATGGCTGAGCAGCAAAGGCAATAAACACAGTTAGGAATTACGGAGACAGACCAGCAAGCTGTCTCCGCAAATATTAAAACAGAATGGATCGTACTATTAATGTTATCCTTAAACCGTTGCGCCGATTCGCCACACAGAAGTCGAGCGCCAGTTTTTTATTGTTTATGGCCACGGTATTGGCTATGCTACTGGCAAATTCCCCTTGGGCTTACGCTTATCATCATATATTATCTTATCCTATTGACCTTCAGATTGGCAGTTTTAATTTGTTCTCCCATCATGGTGAACCCATGCCGATGCTTGCCTTTGTGAATGATGCCCTGATGGCGGTATTCTTTTTTGTAATCGGGCTGGAGATCAAGCAGGAAGTATTGATCGGGGAATTGAGTTCGGTTCGTAAAGCACTCCTTCCGGTTATTGCGGCTTGTGGTGGTATGATCGTACCGGTCCTTTTTTATTTGCTTGTCTGCAATACGGCTCCGGAAGTACGTGGGGCAGCTATTCCGATGGCTACCGATATCGCATTTGCCCTCGCTGTCCTGGGATTGCTGGGAAAACGGGTTCCTTTAGGCATGCGAATATTTCTGACGGCACTGGCTGTGGTAGATGACATCGGCGGTATTATTATTATTGCTTTATTCTATAGCGGACATATTGCTTATCAACCCTTATTAATCTCTCTGGCCCTGCTGGCTTTATTATATGTAGGGGGAAAGATGCGGGTAAATAATAATCTGTTTTATTATATAGTCGGCTTCTTTGTCTGGGTCTTATTCCTGGAATCGGGTATTCATCCGACTATAGCCGGGGTATTGGTAGCCTTTACTGTTCCTGCCCGTCCGAAAGTGAATCTGAAGGATTTTACCTGCGATATGACTGGTTATCTGAATATGCTGGATTATACGGAGGTTCGCCAATCCAAAAAGGCTTCGGTCCTGACTCCTACACAGATACAGGTACTGAATAATATCCATTCGTTGGCAGATAACACGATCAGTCCTTTGCAAAGTATTGCCGATAAACTGCATCCGTTGGTAAACTACCTGATTCTTCCGTTGTTTGCATTTGTCAATGCGGGGGTCACATTCGGCGATATTCAGCCGTCATCGCTGGTAAATGTGCCGTTGGCTGTCTTTATGGGATTGTTTGTCGGAAAGTCACTGGGTATTTTCTCTTTCACGTACCTCTTTGCCCGTACGAGGATGGGCTCTTTGCCTACGGGAATGACCCGCATGAATCTGTTTGGCGTTTCCATGTTGGGCGGTATTGGTTTTACGGTGGCGCTATTTATTGCCAACCTTTCGTTTACCGGAATGGATGAACTTGGAGTTGACTTGTTGAATCAAGCCAAACTCGGAGTATTTACCGGGTCGTTTGTTTCCGGTCTTTGCGGGTACTTGCTGCTGAAGAAGTATTTACCGAAAATCCCGAAAGAATAACTATAAAAAAGAAGGTGTTTCAAAAGTCGATAGATTTGAAACACCTTCATGAATTTATGGATATTGGAATTATTATTGCATACGTCTGATTTGAGCATAATCAAACTTATCGCTCAGATAATCATTTCAATACATAAGTACCGTCGTTAGCATCTATTAATAATTGGTATAGGTCACTGAAAACCGGGCAAACGCCGAATTTCCGTCGGTGGAGATATGTTATCAAAGATACCTCTTACAAAAAAAGGTAAGAGGTATCTTTGATATTCATTATAGTTGATTTTCGTAATCGAAAGAAGAGATTAGTTCGATCAGTCTGTCTTCGGCCTTCTTTAGGGCATCGACGGAACCAATCGAACCGGCGATATAACTGTTGGCAATAGGGGTAACGAAAATGTCAGCATGGGCGGTTTCATCTATTACCGGTTTGGCATCCGGCTTTTCGGTGTTATCTTTCAACTCACCGCGAATGGCATACGCTATCTGATTGGCATCGTTGCTGATGGCTATTGCTACTGTTTCCATTAAACTAAAGGTGCGTGCCTGGTTGGAAGTGATGCGCCAGTTGATGATTGCTTTTGCCAATGCCGGAGTTATTTCATCCCTTCTCTCTTTGGGACAAACCAGGCAGTTACCAAAGATATTTTTACCATCAGTCCAGCCCTGTTCCCGGAGCTTGGTTTCGATTTCAGGGAAAAGTTCCGGTTCGAGTTTGTTGGTGGAAACACAGAACAAAGTTCTCAGATCGATAGCGATGTCATAGACAAAAAGACCGGAAGCCCGGGTCTGATCCTGGATAAAAGCCCGGTTGGGGAGTGAACGCCGGTTGGTTGTCAGCCACTCGTCCAACTCTTCCTTACTCAATTCACTCCCTCTCTTTTTGCTTTCCATCCAATAGACTTTAACGGTATGATGTTCCGGATGCGAAGTCCTGTCGAAAGTGATATTTTCAGTCGGTGACTCGATACCTCCCAATAAAGGATGGAGCGGTCGCATGGCTGAAACAGACAAGGGACTACGACGTTTTACGATCATACTGCCGCTTTCTGCTTTCATATATCCGCCCAATAACTGATCCGTAAAAGTAGGATCGCATGGAGAGTGGGGCTCTTTCTGGTTTGCCTTATTTTCTTTTTTGTCGATTTCCCAGTTGAATGTTATTGCAGCGAAAGGCATATTCAACGCCTCTATAACGGAGCGTTTTACTTGTTGGCCGCTGGAATAAGCCATTCTTTTGCCGAACTGAGGGTCGAAATAGTATTTCTGTCCGTCATTAACGCCGAATACTGTATGTTCTGCATGGCGAAGGCCACGTAAATAGATAAAGGGATTGTCCATAACTGTGGGTATTAAGTAGTTTAATTTTTTGATTTCCAGTAAGTATATTCAAAGTCGATCAGGGTCATGAATAGAGGGAAAGAATCTTTAGGTATATAGTAGGCCTCTACAAATGCTTTTCTGAATACTTCGTTATCAGAAGATTCGTATTCCATTATCTCTTTGAGCTTTTGCCCGAAGACTTCGATTTTATTTGACTTCCTTACCTCTTTCGACAGATTCGAATAAACAGTTTTGCCTTTTTCTGCTGTCCGTTCAAACTCTATCAGGGCCTTTGCAACCGCAGTGGCCAGTTCCAGTAATTCTGTTTTGTTTATCATAGCAATAATCCAGATTTTATATAATTCATAATTGATATACGATTCCTCGTTGTTGAATTTGTACTCTTTCCCCTGCGCGTAAGGCATGGAGCCTATGGGAAAGTACTGTCTCAGTTTATCCGGTTCAATCGCTTTTAATCCGATGACACCCAGTTTGCAAGCTGATTTGAAGGTGTAGTAGGTGTTGAACGATTCTATTTCTTCATCAGATAGGATGCTTTGCTTGCCGTCGAAAAAGAGTTTGTCCCTGAAGTCGAACAGAGAGTGGACTTCTGGGAGATAAAGGTTGATAAATCCCAGCGTTGTGTTCGTCTGGGATAGATTATATGAATAAGCTGTTATTACCTTATTAGGATATTTCTTGGATAGAGCCATAATGATTTCGAGCCAGGGTTTGGTCGGTATGGCGAGATTTCCCATCGATTCGGTGGGGGTGATATGAAATCCTTTGTACGGTGTCAGATCATTATAAAATTTCCGGCACCAATGGGATAACCAATGCCCGTTCCAGGTTTCGATCTGTTTGTCTTTGATATTAGGTGTCTGATTCAGATACTTCCTATAATATTCCCAACCACAAAACAGTTGCCATAAAATATCCGGCTCATCCAGTAACATGGCAAAACCTCCGCTTACGCCGATGGCAAGCGCCTCACCGATCCACGAAGCATACATCTCGTTTGTATCGATAGAGGTTTGTATATCGGAGATCTGACCGGACGTTGTTCCCGCCACATCTTTTGCTGCATATCCGACAAAGATCGACATGTTCGGTTCATCGCTGGCCATGGCGACTTTCAGGTTATTGTATTGGGCCAGCGCTTTGCTTCCATATTTCTTTACATCCTCATCTTTCGGCTTTTGGAAAAAAGGAGAGTTGCTGACGTGTATCAGATGCCTCTCGTCATTGAAAAACAGATTGAAAAATATCCGGTCAAAGAACTCCTCTGCGGATATATCCGTATTCATTTTCTCATTATATATCTTCAGGAACTTTTTACCGATGTAGCTTGTATACATATTTAAATGAATTAATCATGTTCCACTAATTGTAATCCATAAATCTCATATTCTTCCTGCGGCATAGGAATGACAAAAGGATTTGCCCCTATATCCTGCAACTGCTCGTATTTATCCCGGTACCGGGAGATTGTTTTCCAGTTGACAGGTATTTCCATATTGATCCGCTCTTCCCAGGTGGCAGTGATATACTTATCTCTGTCGGCGGCCAGTATACAGGTTGCACTTTCTATTTCCAACGCTTTCAGGAGAATGGCTTCAGTCCGGCTGGTCAGGTTTATGAGCGAGAAGTTTCCGTCTTGTACGGCCAGGTGAATATCGATCTCCTTCGTTTCGACCGATCGATATACCTTGTCTATTTTTTCCTGCAGACTTCTTTCCTGCAAAACATCCCCGTTATCCGGCAGTTGGTCGAAACTGCGTTTCAGTAGTTCCATTTTGTAAGGAAGCACATTCCCTTCGGGAGCGATCACATGAATCGGCCTGTAAATCCGGTTACTACCTGTTACCCTTTTTCTGTTTATTCTTCCGAATCGCTGTATCAGGCTATCTAAAGGAGCGCACTGGGTAATCATCCTGTCGAAACTGATGTCCAGGCTGACTTCTACCACCTGTGTCGAAACGACCAGGCAAGGACATTTCCCGTTCCCATATTCTTTCCCGTCACCGTTGAATTCCTCTTTCAGCAGCTTTTCAAGTTTAACGCGGTCGCTTCGTTTGAAACGGCTATGGATAAGCATCATGGGAATATCAGGAAATTCTTCCCTGAACTCCTTGAAAGCAGCCTGCGCTTTATTGACTGTATTGTAAATGGCGAGCACTTTCTCTTTTCCCTTAAAGGCATTTGCCAGGATAGGGGAGACGCTGTCCTCTTTATCGAGTTTGAATATCTGATGGCGGTCGAATGTATCCAGTGTTTCATCCGATAGTTTGACTTCGTATACATTCTCTTTCCCACCTAATATCTCCAGCAACTGATCGTATAAAGCGGTAGGCATCGTTGCTGTCCCGATATGGATGCGGCACCCGAATCTAAGAAGTGCTTTGACGATTTCCAGTACCATCGCTTGCGAATAGTCCGAATAAGTATGTATCTCGTCCAGGATAATATCACATCCTTTTATATCCAGTATGACACTTTCAAAGCCGGAAGTACCGAAGATGATGGACGACAGTTGATGGGGTGTCAATACTTTGATACTCGACCCGATCAATGGCTGTAACATCTTTTCTTCCATATTATTTCCGACGACTATCTTCGATGTCGCATGTAGCAAACGAATATCTTTATTGGGAATAGTCGCTTTTAGTCTTTCCCACATGGCATTTATGGAAGCCTGGAATGGCAGGGTGTAAAAAATGCGTCCTCTGCATCTTTTCAATAGAAAATCTGTTTTTCCTGCACCTGTCGATGCAACCACCAGCGTATGCGGTCGGGTGTCATCCACTCCGATCAGTGACAATGGGTACAGAGGATTTGTTCGTTCCGGTTTAAAATAGGCGGACAGGTCCGGGACTTCGAATGTAGTTTCGAGTTCTTTTGCGGTAGATGAAGTAAATGCCGAAGCGAAATGATCTGCCGCCATTAATAACCCTCTCCAGGCAGACCATCCGAAAGTCTGCGATTCGCAATAATCTACCGCATAAAGTAAAGCCATCCTGGCTTTATCCCTGTTTATTCCGGTGCAGGTATACCCAAGTTTATTCAATATTTGTATGCCATATTGACTCCATTCTTCCCAGTCCTGCAGATGGTTGTCTATCCAATGTCGATCACAGGAAGCAATATCCAATATACCTCTTCGCCGGGGATCGTCTGTGATGGACTTATGATGGGCTACAACCATTTCTATCAAAGTGTCCCATTCCTCTAAGGGAAAGGCTGGTAGGAAAGCCAGTGACGATAACTCATGCCGATGAATGAATTTATTACACCTGTTTGAGAGGGAGCCATTTATAATCTTGTTCATCCGGTCCTGAAAGTACGTATGCGCTTTGCCTAGATCGTGTAAAGTTGCCCCTTTGAGAGCAATCGCTACATCGAAGGGAAAATCTATTCGCCGGGCAAAGACCTCGATAGCCTGCCGCGTATGCAGGCAATGTTCAAGGAGTGAAACATGGCCGTTGTCAGGGCTTTTTGCCAGTATTTCGTCGGTGGTTTTCATAGGGTGCTTCTGATCGGATTACCTTTCACATGCAATACGCCATACATCTCTTCCCCTCCGTGATATCTGTTATATCCGGCTTTGAATCCTTTCTCTTCGTCGGAAGGTATCCATTCGAAACCTTCTATCTGTTCAAATTCGTCAGCCGACATTTCGATCGGACGATCCGGCAGTAATATATCTTCATTCCTGCATAAGCAGATAGATTGTTTGGCGGCGCGCAATGCATCGTCGTTGTTCTCGAAGGCGAGATACAAATGAGGATATAGAAGAACGCCTCGGGTAATGATGCTAATGTTTTTAGGAAGATAATAGACATTTCCTTGCGTGTCTTTCTTTTTCTCTTTGACAAATCCTCCTTTAGACCATGTTCGTTCCTGTTGCGAATCCAGCCCGCAGTAGTTCAGGCGGTATCTGCTTATTTTCTGAACTCTTTCCGTCGTATTCAGCAACTCCGGGAAGAGTTTTTTTTCAATCCCTTCTATCGTGGAAGTGATCAGAAATTGCAGACTGAATGTTTCGCTATCTCTGACAGCTGTCCAAGGTTTAATAAATCCGAAAGGACCTGAGTATTTTACTACGTAGTACATAATGTGACTATTAGATTATTGAACCGCAACCACTACCAGTTAAAGATCCGATGCCGCAATTCCATGCGAAGGCTTTTGTCAGAGGTGTGCCATGAATAATCAGGGGACACATACTGCATTTATTACTGATATTATGGATCGTAACGAGTTTTTCTTTCTTATTGGGATAACTAAGGTCGAACTCAATCTTTAGAGAAGGATCTTCCGGTAATCCCGCAATCTGCATTTTATGCCTCAGAGTTTCTGCCATCAACTCTCCGCTGTTCTCGTCTTTATAGGTGAAGTGTTTATGGTTGTCGTCATAAAAGCGTTTTATAAAGACAGGGCTTCCGAGTTGAAAATGATTTTGAGTGGATAAATCGGGTGTTTCCTGAATGATAATCTCTCTCACTTTCATGCCACAAAATATGTTAGGATATTCTGAGATTTGATTCACAAGGTTTTTTATATATATATCTTCATGAAAAGAAATGAACCAATTCGCACCTTTAGGGAAGGTCAGACCATTTTTGTATATTTTACTTCCTTTTAGCCAAGAAAACGAATAAAGAGATATTTTGTCATGCAACTCATTTTTACCTAGCCAATTATGTACAGTTCCAATAAGTTTTTGTTGGTAATTGAAAGGAACTATTGTTGTATTGCTTGTGGTTATGATATGTAGTCTCATCTTTTGTATGTTAATTATTGTTTTATGTTTGTTGAGCTATTTATTTCTTTTTTTGTGATTGCAAAATTATAAAATAACAATACACTAGGAATAAAACACGGTGAATAAATATTAATATTCGTGTTTAAAAATGTATTCATTGCTAAGAGAGCCTTCCTTAAAAACTTTCAAATGGTCATTTCTTTTTATTTTCTTATCTTCGTACTGATTATTCATTGAAGTAGTATTGTGTACATTTAAATTAATAGGACTTCTTCTTTAAAGAAAAAGTCTGTAGTAATTAAAATTTTACTATCACTGCTTCTTAATTGTACCTTAGTGGAATAGGAACAGTGTATTGATCTTTTGCGTGAGAGCATGTATTGTTGATAAAAATTAATTGAACCATTATGGTATGAAATATAATATGATATAGAAGGATCATGTTGGTGATTTTGATTAAGATGTGATTTATACAATTGTAGGTAGACAATTTTCATTAATAAAAAGTGTCATTTTCAATCAAATAAATTTATGGCAAAGCTTTACCCCATTGGCATACAAAATTTTGAGAAAATTCGAAAAGAAGGATATTTATATGTTGATAAAACAGCTTTGGTTTATCAATTGGTGAAGACTGGTAGTTATTATTTCTTGAGCCGACCACGTCGATTTGGTAAAAGTTTATTGATATCTACATTGGAAGCCTACTTTCTAGGTAAGAAGGAGTTGTTTACTGGCTTAGCAATGGAAAAGTTGGAAAAGGACTGGATTGAATATCCTGTTATTCATCTAGATCTTAATGCAAAAAAATTTGATACAGAAGATGATTTGATTAGACTAGTCGATCGTCAGTTGCTGATTTATGAAGCACAATATGGCTCAAGTAGTACTGATCAAACGATTGATGACCGCCTTTTTACCTTGATTCGCCTAGCCTACGAAAGAACAGGCCAACGAGTGGTTATCTTAATTGATGAATACGACAAGCCGATGCTGCAAGCTATAGACAATGATGAGTTACAGGAGGAGTATCGTAATACATTAAAAGCATTTTACGGTGTATTGAAGAGTATGGATGGATATATCAAATTTGCTTTTTTGACAGGTGTAACAAAGTTCGGTAAAGTAAGTGTATTCAGCGACTTGAATAATTTGGATGATATTTCAATGAGAACTCCCTTTGCTTCTGTTTGTGGTATTAATGAAGTTGAGTTGCATGAATATTTCGGTGAAGACATTCGGGCATTGGCCTCTTCTCTGCATATAACGGATGAAGAAGCTAGTATTGAATTAAAGAACTGTTATGACGGTTATCATTTTGTACCGGATTGTCCTGGCGTTTATAATCTATTTAGTCTACTTAATACATTTAAGTATCTGCAGATGGGTAATTACTGGTTTGAAACTGGTACGCCGACTTATTTAGTAAAACTACTTAAACGTTCAAATTATAATCTTTACAATATGGCACATACGGAAACTGATGCTGATGTGCTAAATAGCCTTGATTCGACTTCTACCAATCCGATTCCAGTAATATACCAAAGTGGCTATCTCACAATCAAAGGATATAACCGTGAATTTGGTACTTATCGTCTCGGTTTTCCCAATCGTGAAGTGGAAGAAGGTTTTATGAAGTATCTGCTTCCTTTTTATGCAAATACCAATAAGGTTGATTCCTCTTTCCATATCCAGCAATTTGTCCGTGAGGTACGTGCCGGAGATTATGACGCTTTTTTCCATCGCTTGCAAAGTCTTTTTGCCGATACACCTTATGAACTGATTCGCGATCTGGAATTACATTATCAAAATGTCCTGTTTATAGTTTTTAAACTGATAGGTCTTTATGTGAAGGCAGAATATCATACTTCACAGGGACGTATTGACCTTGTTTTGCAGACAGATCAATTTATCTATGTTATGGAATTTAAATTAGAAGGTACAGCCGATGAGGCTTTGCGCCAGATAAATGAAAAAGGCTATGCTCTTCCTTTTACTGCTGATCCCCGGAAAATATTTAAGATTGGAGTGAATTTTAGCATAAAGACACGTAATATAGAGGAATGGAGAGTTGAATCTTAACACAGGTGCAATTGGGCAAAATGAGATTATACCACCAAGGTACAATTAAACCAGAGCTTTCTTTCCATCATGAGAATTTTCTACAATCTTTAAATACCACTAAGGTACAATTAAACCAAATAAGCCCGGCTCCCCATCGACGGGGAATGTTGTCTTTAAATACCACTAAGGTACAATTAAACCCCGCATAACGAGTTCATCCCCTTACGCATATCTGTCTCTTTAAATACCACTAAGGTACAATTAAACCTTAGTTATTCGTTTTTATCTCCGCAAACCACAATTCTTTAAATACCACTAAGGTACAATTAAACCGATTTTGTCGGCTGCCAGGTAGGTCGCATTAACTGTCTTTAAATACCACTAAGGTACAATTAAACCCTCTCCCTGATTTCACAATTTGATGAGCCTTAAATGCTTTAAATACCACTAAGGTACAATTAAACCTTTATCCCTTATGTTTCGTGAACAGGAATTAATGTTCTTTAAATACCACTAAGGTACAATTAAACCTTTATCCCTTATGTTTCGTGAACAGGAATTAATGTTCTTTAAATACCACTAAGGTACAATTAAACCCCTATAAAATTTTTAGGTTCTCCTTATTCTAAACACTCTCTAAGCCTGTTTGTCCCTTCTTTATTTATCAATGAAAGTTGTCGACCTTCAATTGTATAAAATACCCCGGGGATCGACAACTATCATATAACTCTTATACCTTTCAAGCCATATGTTTCTACTGTATTAAAGACAAACCTATTTTACATTATAGGTCACTAAAGCAGAATAACGCTTCCAAATATACATTATATTAATATATCTGTAAGTTTTATTATCCAATTTGTCCAAGTGTTTTTTATATTTGCATAGTATAATTGTACCTTGTGGTATTTAAATTTTACAGTCACCTGTTTTGTGGTCCAATCCGTTCTGGTTTAATTGTACCTTTGTGGTATTTAAAGATGGCATAGATGAGTTTCGTGCCCGGATCGAAGTATTAACTTAATTGTACCATCTTGGTATTCTCTCCAAATTCATCCCCTCTCTTTTTCTGTTATATTCCATGCCAATAACAATTTAAACAAGGAAATGAATATGGAAGAGAACAATCAGATGAAGAAAAAGGGAATGGCGCGGAATGGGTTTGTGGTTTATGCAGTGGGGGTGATAGATGAGATGGAGAGGGGAGGACGCTATGGGATGGCACAAGCCTATCGGAATAGCGTGAAATCGCTGGTGCAGTTTATTGGGAGCCAACGGGTACCGTTTCAGTTGTTCCGATTCGAGATGCTGAAAGCCTATGAGGGCTGGTTACTGCAGGAAGGATGCTGTGAGAATACTGTACATTACTATCTGCGGAACCTGCGAGCCCTCTATAACAAAGCCGTGAAAGAGAAAGTGATCAGGCCCCGTATGAATCCTTTTATAGGGATCTCGACGGAAGCCATGCCTACCCGGAAACGGTCGCTGCCCCGGAAATGGCTGAAACGGATCAAGAACCTGGAACTGGAAAAAAGCTCCTCGCTGGCTATGTCGCGAGATATGTTTCTTTTCAGCTTCTATGCCTGTGGGATGGGATTTGCAGATATGGTGAATCTCGAACATGCAAGGATAGAACACGAAATAATCTGTTACGAACGTATAAAGACCGGCAGGCAGATATCCTTTTTTGCGGAATCTCCGTTACAGGAAATCATCGAGAGGTATCGTACCGACAGCCGTTATGTCTGGCCTGTATTATCCGACGATGCCGACGATGCGGAAAACTATAAACACTATCGAAGTGCGTTGGTAAACTTCAACCGGCATTTGAAAAAGATAGCGGAAATGGCAGATATCACCGAATCCCTGTCTTCCTATATGGCGCGTCACTCATGGGCTACGGCAGCACGTAATAAATTGATGCCTACAGCCGTCATTAGCTCTTACCTGGGACATGCCAGCGAACGGACCACACAGATCTATCTGGATTCGTTCGACGAAGGCGTAATGAGAAGACTGAACCACAAAGTGATCAATCTGGAATAATAGTCTGGATATACAAAGAAAGGTGCATATCCTTTAAAGACTTGTACCTTTCATAACATCATCCCACCTCCCCAAAGAAAATCTATCTTTTTGTCAATTTACCCCTATCTTCTTTCTATTCTATGTATAGAAGGTTAAAGAGTGGTTTAAATAAGCTCTTCTCGTGGAGTTTAGGGAAGGCAGGAAATAAGAAAAGACATGAATTGACTTACTTATTGTTAGTATGTTTTCGATTGTCTGCCGGGTAGTTTTCAAAGCTGTATCTATTTCTCTCCGAATACTGACAAATTTCTTTTCCGATTTAGTCCGGTTTTTTCCTCCTTCCGGAGTATAAAAACAGTAAAATTCCGGTTGAACGGGCTTTTGGGGAATCGGTAACTCCATTTACCTGCCGGCTGGTCGGGATTACCTGGCAGGTAAATGAAACTAGCTGCCGGGTAAATGGATGTTTGCTGCCGGATGGTGACAACTAGCCGCCGGGAAATAACCGTTATAACCGTTTTGGCGACGGCGAAAAGGGCCTTATCCCCGATAAAACAACGCTGGTTTGAGTTTTTAGAAGTAATGCCTGTATTGAAAAAGTAGATATATGTGACAATATTTGACCAGATTTACCGGAAAAGAAACAGAATGATAAACAGGGTCTTTTCCTCGGTGGAAAGTATAAATAACGCTAAAAAAATAAGGAAGACAGGAATTTTAAAAAGCGTTTGATATTCAAAGTTTGTTCCTAAAAGAAGAGTGTATCTCTATTGCCAATAGAGATACATTAAGTTTAATTATCTAAATCACTCTGCAAAGATAATAAATAAATATTTTCGTTATACACTGAAAAACAACGAATATATAATTATTAACAAAGTGTGAACACTCGTATTTTATAATTATTTTACAGTCTCTGATTCCTTAAAGAAAACTATCAAATCTTAATTGATAAGCATAAGTGGCAGATAAACAGCAGATAAGGCGATCTGTATCTCTATTGGCAATAGAGATACAAATAAAGGGTAAAAAAAATGAGAAAAACAGCCTTGCTGATTTTACTTTTCTGTATGCTTTGTATGCCGGATCTAATAGCTCAGAGTTATATCCGTACAGCCTCTTTCCTGTTCTCTTTTCCTGAAGGAGTTGAACTTCTGGAAGAAGATTGCGGAGATAATCAGGAGATGCTCCGGTGTATGGAAAACGAATTAATCCCCGTCAGAAGTAAAATACAGGCAGGCGCTTATCATTTGTTGATCGTAGCCCATGTCAGCGCTTTTAATTATGCTAATACCCAGGTAATCAATAAAGCATCCCGGCATGCTTCTTATATACATGCGTACATACTATCCAAACTGGCAATCCCGGAAGAATCTATGGCTTTCTATATAGACCGGAGCGGCGATTATCGCGATAAGGTACATGTCTACCTCGTCCGTTCACCTCTGCCGGCGTATGCGAATATGGCGATTTGTTACAGTGAGGAAGATTCACCGGAAGCCATGAAAAAAGAGATAACCCGCTATGGAGGTGTTCCTTATGTCAATTTATATCGTAACGGCGAATCGAACGGATATAGGAAAGACGTTTACGTTATCAATGATCCGTTGTTCGATCGCTCGGAGGTGGATGATTACCGGCTGGCTATTCCGATACAACGGACAAAAGCACCGGTCAAATCCGAAACTCCGCTGAGAACCGTCCCGGAAGTACCGGCAAAACAACAACCTGTAAAACAACAACCCGTAAAGCAACAGACGGTACAGCAACAACCGATACAGCAACAACCGGTGATACAACAACCGGAAGAAAAGCAACCGAAAGAAAAAATATCACGGCAAGAAATACAGGCAGTACCCCGTATATCCTTGTCAACGAATCTATTGTACTGGGCTTTATTGTCACCGAACCTGACGTTCGACTGTTATTTCGGCAACGCTTTTTCCTTTCACCTGGAAGGGGTATACGCCGACTGGCAGACCAGGAGCAGCCATCCGAAAACCTGGAGTGTGTGGGAAGTCAGTCCCGAGTTCCGCTATTGGCTTTGGGGAAAGGAGTATGGTTTTACCGGGCATTACCTAGGGGTATATGGTCACTTGGGGGATTTCGATTTTATGTTCTATAACTCGAAAGGATTTGTCGGTTCCTATGAGGGTGGCGGACTTTCCTATGGGTATGTCTTTCCGCTCAATCGGGCACTTTGCCTGGAACTGGGGATAAGGGCCGGCTTCGCTCATGTGAAGTATGACACCTATTATTATGATGCACCGGCTTACTATAAAGATCAGCCCCATAAGAAGTATTACCTGGGGCCGACGGGGGCACATTGTTCGTTGATATACCGGTTTTAATGAGGGCAGAATGCAGATGAAACGGATCATACATATAGGATTATGGATTTTACTGGGAAGCCTTCCCGCCTGTAAAAAGGAATTTACCGAACCGGTCATGAGCCGTGTGCAGTTTACGTTCGATTGGGGAAAGTTACCCCCGGAAGCGCAGATCGGGGAGAATATGGGAATACGCTTCTATGCGGAAGACGGACAGGTGTATGATATGGATGGAGATACAACCTCTTTCAATGGAAGCCTGCCGGTAGGGACCTATCAGGTCCTGTTACGTAACAAACCGACACCGAGTATTGGTTTCAGGGGGGAAGAGCGTTTCGAAACGGCAGAAGCCTATGTCTCGCCTGTCAGCCGTTCGGCAGGGTTGGTCGGTCAGCCCGACTGGCTTTTTTCGGCGGCGCTGGCACGTTGCGAAGTGACGGAAAAGAAAGTCACCGATCTTTCCGTTACTCCGAAGCCGATGGTCCACCGGATCACTTTCAATGTGAAGATAACCGATCATCGTGAAATCGAGGCTGTTGCCGGCTGCTTACTGAATGTGGCGTCTGCGTTGAACCTGAGCACAGGCCAGCCGATCCCTTCCTCCGCCGGTGAAACGGATATTCCGATCGACCGTTCCGGTGAGGTGTTCAGTGGAGCAGTACTTGTCTTTACCGTATTGAAGCAGAAGGAAGGTTCGCCCGATATTCCGGATAAGAACCTGAAACTGGATATCTCTTTTGCCGACGGGACGGAAAAGACTGTGGAATTGGATATTTCCGACCAGCTAGCCGATTTAGGGGAGGAAACGGGTAACGGGGCCGAAGTAGACGTGGTTATCACTCCCGAGGGAGTCCGGCTGGAAGTCCGTATTATCGAATGGGTAGAAGGAAAAGGGCCTGAGATCCCGATAAAAAATAATTAATAAGAATAGTCAAATGAAAACAACAGTATTAATGTTAAGCGGTCTGGCTCTGTTGAGCGCCTGTGCGGATAATGATATTTCCGATACTCGGGTAGAGGCAGGAATGATCCGGTTTGAATCGGGGATACAGACGAAAGGAGGACCGGTGACGGGTACGCAGTTTACGGGCGGCACCCAGGTCGGTGTATATGCACTTGAAAATCCCGGTGGGGGAATACCTGTCTGGACGGATGCGATGGATGGTTCGGCGAATAACCTGCTGATGGGAAATGTCGTATGTACCGCCAACGGTAACGGCGGCTTGACCTACGATCCGGCAAAGATGTATAAAGATGTTGCTAAATACAGTTTCTTCGGTTATTACCCTTACAGTGCGACGATAACAGCCCCGGCTACCGGTCAGTCGCCAAAGCTGGCCTGCACCTTTCAGACAACCCCGTCGGATCAGGTCGATTATATGTATGCGACTTCGGTGGAGAACCAGGGGCCGAGTAATAATGCACAGGTTTTGAAGTTTAACCATGCCCTGACACAGGTGACGGTGAAACTGATTAACGGAACAACAAAGAAACAAACCCTGAACTCGCTGACAATACATGCTCCCGGTAGCGCGACACTGGATATCAGCAACGGAACATGGAGTTCTGCGGGAGCGTCGGCAACCTATCATCTGTATGGCCCGGCTGCCGGAAAAGAGATTGCAGCGAATGCCTCCTACCTGGTGGAAGGACAGTTGATGCTTTTGCCTGTTTCGGCAGAAGGAACAGCCTATACATTCGATATGAGTGTGACGGAAGAGGGTGGTAGTACACCAACGGATAAGACTGGTCTGACATTGACCTTACCATCGGGAGGAATGAAAGCGGGGTGTTCTTACGAATATACGATCACTTACGGAGCGTCTTCCATCCAGTTGTCGACCAGTGTTACGGAATGGCAGTATGTGTTGGGCCCGGGTATTGCGGTAAAATAAATATACAGGATGAAACGGTTATTGATATATATGGTTTGTACCGTTTTGTTTTCCGGTTGTTCGCCGGAAGACAGGGCATTGCCTCCGGCTCTGGATGCTATCCGCTTCGTATCGGGTATCTCGGTAGAGGTGAGTAAGGCGACAGGTCCGGTATCGGGAACCGTATTGCAGTCCGGTAGCCGTATCGGTCTTTTTGCCGCCTCCGGTGGGAGCGGTGGCGTTGGAGGAACAGTTGTCATGAACAACCTGATGGGGACGGTCGAAGCCGAAGGGGCGATCGATTACGATCCGGTGAAATATTATGAAAAGGATAAGAAATACAACTTCTATGCCTGTTATCCGTATACAGTATCCAATTATACGGATACGGAAAAAGCTCCTTCGCTGTCTGTCAGTCTGGCACCAAATGCACAGTCGCAGGACGACTATCTGTGGGCATCCCTGCCGGGGGTAACGCCGGAGGCGGGAGGTGTAACAGGTGTCCGGAAGTTTACCTTCCGTCATGCCTTATGTCAGGTATGTGTACGGATCTGGAACGGGAGCGACAAAGAGGTATCCTTGAATAGTATCACGTTGAAAGCGCCGGGTAGCGGTGTTCTCTCATTGGGAGACGGTACATGGAGCGAAGCGAACGAGACGAAGACAAACACCTTTACCTCTTTCACGTTGTATTCGCCCACGAAACTGTTGCCGCTTCCGAAAGATGCTTTCTATGAAGTACCGGCTGCTTTGCTCCAGTTGCCTGTCAGCGAAGAAGTCATGAAGTCGCAGGTGTTCAGTATCACGATCGATGGAAAGACATACGAAGTGAAACCGACCACACCTGCAGGCGGATGGAAAGCCGGCTTCTCCTACCTCTATACGGTCTGGTACGCAACCGACGGCATCGGCTTTCAGGGTACAGTCGAATCCTGGCAACCGGTAGACGGAGGCAATGTAGATACAGGAGAAACCTAGCCAGGTAGAAACCAGGAGTAACTTTTCCCCTCTCCGAGAGGGGGCAGAGGGTGTGTAAAAATACAAACAACGAAACAAGTATTAATATTAAAAGTATAGTAACAATGAAAAATCTAATTTTATTAGCAGCGGTAGCATTTGCCGCCACAGCCTGTTCCGACCACGACGAATGGCAGAACAAACCAGATGCCAACGCCATCACCTTCGGTACAACCGTACAGGTAGAAACAAAAGCAATGGTAAGCGGAACGAATATTCCGGATGGGGAGAAAATCGGGATTTATGCGCTTACGGATGCAGCGACCCCTGCATGGGCGACGAGTAATGAAATGGACAACACCGAAGCTACCTCGAACGGTTCGGGAGGACTGGATTATTCTCCGCTAAAAACTTATACGGAGGATAACATCTATAACTTCTATGCCTATTATCCGCATACAACGGCTGATGCTTCCGGTGATGGTATAAAAGTTCCTACTGCCGGTGGTTCTCCCAAACTACAGGTCACATTGGTCAAGACTCCGGATGCACAGGTTGATTATATGTACGCCGTACCTATTGAGGGTTATAAACGTACAACCGCGGAGGCCGGTAACACTCAGAAACTGGTATTCAAACATGCCCTGACACAGGTACGTTTCAAGTTCAAGAATACGGAGACTGCAAATAAAGTCACCATCGTAAATATCCAGATAAAGGATAATGATAAAGGCACCATGAGTATCACTGACGGTAGTTGGAGTAATTTAAGTGCAACCGGTGCTAGCGGTAATATTTTCACCCTTTACCAACCGGTAGTCGCTGCAGAAGTCACTGCTGCATCTACATTAGACATTCCCAAACAATTGATGTTGTTTCCCAAATCAGGTGCTGAAATGGCGGCAAATACTGCATCCGGTCTGTCTTTTGTTCTGAATTTGAAAGACGCTAGCGACCAGGATAAGGCAGTAACGATCGCTCCCAAAGTTCCTGCCACCGGTCTTGAAGCAGGTAAATCCTATCTGTACACCTTATTATATAGCGAAACAGCCAAAGACTTCATCACCCTTTCTACCGAAGTCGTCGATTGGGTAGATGCCACAGGTGGCGATCTGCCGGTAGTACCTAATTAATTATTTGTAGGGGTGGGGTTTGCCCATCCTTTACAATAATAAAAAACGTTCTTTGACATGATGGGGTTCAGGTAATATAGGCGATGTTATCTTTTTTACTATCTTTGTGATAGTAATCCTAAAAAGAGAGGAGACTTATATGACAACACTGGAATTAGAGGCGCGCAAGGCAATGCTGGTACGTGATATATTGACAGAAGTAGATGATATGGATTTGTTGAAGAAACTTCAGCATGCCTATGAGAAATTAAAAGGGCAGGCTGGCAAGGAAGCGACGATCAGTAAAGAAGAACTTCTGGCAGGGATCGATGCCGGATTGAAAGATGTTAAAGCCGGAAGAACAAGACCCGCCAGAGAGTTACTCGATGAATTATAATATTGAAATCGAGAAGGAACTGGAAGATCTGCTTAAAAAGAACGACCTTATTTAGTAAAAGAAGTAATATCCCTTTATATCTGAACCCCATTATCTGTTAAAAGATGATGGGGTTTTTTATGATCCCCTATCATCATCGGGAGTCAGTTACCCCAGTTATAGGTTCATTTGCCGTCGGTTTTAACCGACGGATTAGTAAATGCTCTCTCTCTCTCTTTGGACTTTAGTCCCATTTAAACAGTCTCTCTATGTGAAGAGAAATGTGGCTAAAGCCAATAACAGAGAAACAACTTGTAAACCGTCAGTTAAAACTGACGGCAAATGAACCTGTAATGGCGAAGTCACATTGATAAGGGGATAGCGACCTCTGACTTTGATAAAGGGATAGCTCACATCTGATAATATCTGCAACAAACAATATTGAAACAAACATGAAAACAACCCATTTATTACTATCCATCCCTTTGGCGCTCTTAGTGGTCAGCGGATGCACCTCGGATGAACTGCTGGAAAAACCGCAGATCAACGAGAAGGGGGAATATGCCGTTCGTTTTAGCGGTAATATGGATATGACATTGACAAAAGCTAATACTACGGATGTCGCAACAGGAGTAAAAGCGACGATCTCCGCATATACGAAAGATGCTACTGTTACCTCTACAGATGCTATCGTCTCAAAAGGATATACAGTGGGTTCGACAGTCGGTACATTTGAAGGAGATGCTAGTTATGTTATGTATCTCCCCAAAGGAGATTATGACTTTTATGCGGTATCTACTAATTCAGCTATTGCTGCACCGGTATTTACCAGCGGTGTTTCTGATGTATTAGCCAATGGAGTGGACTATATCTGGGCTACTTCTGCAAATTTTAATGTCCCGACAAATACGGATAAAGTGGTTACCCTTGATTTCCATCGCAAAGCCGTTAAAATCATTATCAATGTTGAATCCGGTGATGGCGTGGAACTGACAGCATGGAAAGCTACGGCCGCAACCGATAATGATAATGCCACAATTACTCCGCCAGATCCGTCAACAACTGTAAAGATGAATTTGGCAGATGGAGTGATTACTTCGGCAACGACACTTACAGCAGCCGTAAATATGACAACGACAGCAGTTGTAAGTAAAAAAGCTACCGCCTCTTACATCATGCTTCCCTTGGGAAGTGGACAGAATCCCACCGTCACTCTGAATGTAAAAGTAAAAATCGGTGGGCGTGATGAAGCAGATAAACAATATACAGCAACGCTTACTGCCCCGGCATCGACCAGCAGCGCTTTCACTTCCGGTAATCAGTACACCTATACCGCAACGTTGAAAGCGAACAAGATAGAATTTACCGGAGCAACAGTGGCCAATTGGTCAGAACAGACCGGTGGTGCGCTGACCCCGACAGAACCATAAAGAGGGATGTTTGCGAACTGACTTTACGGATTTAAATATGTAATATATAAATTAATCGAACATGAACCATTCTTATCCATTATACCTATGTCTGGCTTTTCTCCTGACCGGTTGTGTTTTCGACATCGCTCTTCCGGGAGATGGCGGCGAGCCGGTTCCGGTACCTGACGAAGAAAAGGTTGCTATCTCTTTCAACAGCTCGATCGATCTGTCGACGAAAGCCACAGACACATACCTGGCAGATGGAGTACAGGTTGTGGTCTATGCCTATGCACAGGAGACGGAAGCGACTCCAATGGCAGCCGCAGTGGTCAGCCGTCCTTATGCGGCATCGGGTGGGAATGGAAATCTGACGGTTACCGGTGACGAAGGGCTTATGTATCTTGTTGCCGGCAACTATACTTTTTTTGCCTTGTCGGTCAATAAGGAGGCAGCACTTCCTGCATTAAGCAGCGGTTCGTTTTCAGAAACCGTACAATTGAGTAATCAGACCGACTACCTCTATTGTGTCTCTCATACCGCTATCACCTCCCAACCGGGAGAAACACAAAACGTCGCCCTTGCCTTTCACCGTCTGGCTACCAGCCTGAAAATAACGATTGTCAGCGAGGGTGATAACGATGAAAAGATAACGGCAGCTACGGCACCGAAAATCACTTTTGCTGCTACAAATCCGGGCGGTTCGAAAATCACCCTGGGAGCCAATCCCCCTGTCGCTGTCGGTGTGCCGGTCACCGATATTAACGCATATACGACAGTAGAAAGCGTCGGCAACCCGACCTCCGGCTTTACCGCCGAATATATCCTGCTGCCAATGAAGGCTGCACAAACCATTCCCGTGACGATCACGTTCCCGTCGATTACATTCAACGGACTGGTACAAACGGATAAAATTTATACACTGGATATAACGACACCGGACGGCGGATTCGCTTCCGGCAACCAATATACATACAAAGTAAATATAACCGGCAACGATATCGCATTCAAAGGAGTATCTGTCAATCCGTGGACAGGAAAGACCGGTTCGCTCCCCGATGAAGATGTAACTGAAGATTAGAGAAACCATGATATATACAGGAACTGAAATGAAATACATCGTAATGATCTGTCTCTTGTCGCTGACGGGGTGTACTGCCGACAAGCTGTTTAATGACCCCGACCCCGACGGAGTGCTGCCGGAAATTCATTTCCGCACCTCTGCCGGAACCCGGACCGACCGGGAAAATCTGGTGGATGCAGCAAAGGTACGTATCCATCCCTACCGACAGAAATCAGGCGTTACAAGCCCGGTGATCGTGCCTAAGGAGTATACGGTAAGCGGAACCGAATTGGTTCCCTCCGGCGACGCTGCTAAAGCCATGATCCTTCCTTCGGGTACATTTGGCTTTTATGCCATATCAACCAACAGTAGTACGGAAACTGTCCCGGAGTTTGACACGACGGCGACCGACGGCAAGCCCGTTATGGGGGATGCCGTCAACGGGAACGGCACGACGAAAGCGATCCTGAAAAATGGTGTCGATTATCTGCATGCAAAGGGCGATAAGGCCATACAATTCGGAACGGCCAGTATCGAAGTCCCCCTGCAGTTTGCCCATAAAGGGACACAGGTACAGTTGACGATCATATTCGGTGGAAACGTAGGGGCGGAGAATGCGAGTGCAGCCGAGAATTTTGCCCTCGCCAAGGTCTATGTGCAGCAAACCGATCCGGCAAATTCATATATGCGTCTGAATTCGGGCGAGATACGTTTCAACAATTTAACGGGTGGTTCACCCATCGCATGTAATGTAACTACCACAAATGGTAAAGAACAGTTGACGGACTATACGAATATGGCATCGATGCAGGTGGTCAAACTGGATAACTATCAATCGGCATCGACTACTCCGGCGACACAGGTCGCTACCTATAATATGTTGCCTTTGCTGGGAGCTTCAGCTGGTAATGTTCAGAAATTGTGGGTAGCGGTGGTAGTGACAAATATTTGCATAGGAGGTACAATATATGCCACCCACACTTATACCGGGAAACTGGATGCCAGTGCCGGCTGGAACCCCGGGGAAAGTAACCGGTATACACTGACCTTGTCGGGCAGTGAGATAAAGTTCAGCGGCGTGACTGTCGATTCGTGGGTGTCGGGTAGTGCCGGAGGTGAGATAGGAGATATTACGGACAATTAATCGGAAAAGAAGAATGAAGGGGATACAATGGATAGGAGGTGGCATCATGCTGCTCTGTTTTGGGGCATGTACGCATGATAAATGGACGGACTTCTCCGACGGGGCGGTGGAACTGGGTTTCACCGCTTCGACAGAGAAGCCGGAAGTGAGCCGTACCCTCGGAGGGACGACGGCGTTGACGGATGGGGCCAATGTGGCGGTACATGTCTGGAAAGGAGCGACTCCTTCTGAGATGCAAAAAGCGGCTTACTCCAATACGTACACGGTTCGGAATAACGCTGCGGGAACAGCCGACGAATTAGTACCGACCGGTGGAGCCATGAAGGTGGAGAGTGCCGCTGGATACCGTTTCTATGCTTTGTCGACCAATAGTGCCCAGGTTGCCGTACCTGGCTTGAGTAGCAATTGCCGTACGGTTTCACTTCGTAACGGTGTCGATTATTTGATGGCAGTAAATGACAATGGCGGTAGTGGCTTTTCCATATCGACTACTTCAGATCTGATCCCTCTGGCTTTCCGCCATCTGGCAACTCAAATCGTATTGAAGGTCAGCCCGGCCGGCACGAACGGATATACAACTGCTTCGGGGCTGGTTGTCGGTATTGCGGCTGTCGACAGTACGGACAGTTATATCGACTTGTCCGCCTCCTGGTCGTCGAGTTCCTCTGCACCGTCTACCATGATCTACTGGCCTGCGCGTGCCACGACCGATGGAAGCGATCCGGTTCCTGCTACCGGTGGTGTGCCGCTGGAACAACCCGACGGACAGCAGAAAGAGGCAGTGAAAGGGGATGACAACCTTACTTTTACCGTCTCCTTTATCCTGCTTCCGGTGTCGACGACTGCCAGAGGTATTCCTTTGCAGATGGATTTTACCGGGTTGAGTTTTGACAACGGAACAAATACGTTACCCTCGAAAAGCTATACAGCGCGTATGATGGCGACGGGCGATGCCTCCGAACTGGTTCTGAAAGGAGGATATACATACACTTTCGACGCAACCATCACACGTAACTCCGCCAGCTTCTCGCTGCCGAGGATAGATCCCTGGGTGGTAGACGGCGTGAATCTGGATGAGATCGTAGAAGTGGACCCGATATAAAAGACAGACAGGAAAATGAAAACAGGATATATTATACTATTGCTATTGCTATTTACTGCTTGCCGGGATCAGGCGGACCTGCCGAATAAGGATGCCCGTTATCCCGTCAGTTTCACCTTGCCGGAAATAGCGGCAATAACACGGGCAACGGTCGCTGAAGAGACGGTGCTTGCAGCCGGTGATAAGGTGACGATTGCCGCTTATAACCCTAATACGAAGGCTTTTGTGGCGCAAACCCAGTATAAGGTAAATGTTGCCGGAAACGGTTTGGAAGTTGACAATTCGTCGGATATGTTCCTTTCGGCAGGTACCTACGATTTTTGTGCGATCGTACCCGGACAGACATTGACCGGAGACGGGCGTTACGGAAAGATCGGACCACAGGTCGATGCACTGGGATCGACGACCCGTGCACAAATGCGTTCGGAAGCAACAACGATCACGCTGGATAATTTGAAGCACTTGGCTTCGCAGATCACATTTACAGTACGTGTGGTAAAAGACAACACTCCGATTACTGCATTTGATGTTGTACAGATCGAGATCGAGGATATGGTGACCTATACGGATGATCAGGGTAATGTGTTGGTAGATAACTATCGTTTACCGGAAAATGAACTGATTATTCCCGGAGTAGGTGAAACGGAGCGTTATACCTCCATCTATATACAAAATGATGCAAGTGACCCGACATTTGATTATCATGAAAATGATCCGAGCGGAAGAACCGGTAAGCATTATAATATCCAGAAAAAGCCGTTGATCGTTTATCCGAGAACGAACGGATCGTTTAAAGCCAATATAAGACTCAAGATAGCAGAGGGTAGTAATTCTCCGGTCGAAACAAATGTCTCAGCTAAAATCAACCACCTGGCTTTTGAGCCGGGTAAGCGATATATGTTTGAGGTGAATTATGGCTGGGATTTCGTGAAGTTTATAGTCACTGTCTCTCCCTGGACTACAGTAGACAATAACCAGGGACAGGTCGGTAGCGGTGAACAGGAAGTCAGTACATCTTATTCGGTGGATGAATGGGGAAGCCTGGTCGAACTGGGTGGAGATTTGGGAGGTGCGTGATGTCGGGCTATACATATTTATATAAGATGAACAAACTGATATATTATATAGGAATACTCTTGTTACCGGGATTACTTTTTACGACCGGTTGTTCGCAGGAAGAAATGAGGGGGAAGACAGACGGGACAGATGTTGAAGACGGAAGTTTTGTTCCGGTCGCTTTCAGTATCGACCCCGAACCGTTACTGGTGATCATGGATATGGAAACCGACGGGGAAAGTTTACTGTCAACCAAAGTGGGAAATGAAGATGTAACAATCAATAACCTGACCGTGCTTCAGTTTAATTGGGATAAGGAGACTGAGGGTGGCGATGGGGCGACTGCCAAATGTGTTACTTCCCGTTATCTGCGTGCTCCGGAGCCGGAAGATGGAACGGTGAATGTCTATTCTATCGGGTTACGTGCGCAAACGACCCAAAAGCAGCATCTTATTTTTCTCGCGAATGCAGGTCCCATTTTTCAGCAATATGAAGGGAAAACATTGGCCGATTTCAGAAAAGAGACAGTGACATTGGAGCAGAAAACAACCAGCGGAGATAATGTGCTGATGATCGGAGATGTCGATGTTCCGGTCGTTTCAGAGTTGAATACAACTCCTTACGGATTAACCTTAAAAAGGTTGGTTGCCTGCGTTCATTTTAGTTGGGCCGCGAAACCGACAGTAACGAATACAACATTTACCCCTTCTGTGCTGCAGCTGAAAAATGTCCCGAAGGTTTTGAAGTACATTGATGGAGTAGAGACTGCTGCAGTTGATTATCCGGAAAAAGTAGCAGGTAATTTTAAGGATTATACCCCTATTGTAGACCGTATCGACGACGGTTTTACGTGGTATATTCCGTTGAATCGCCGTCCCGGAAAAGGAACTGCCGTTACCAGCTGGGAAAAAAACGGCGAGAAAGCTCCCGATAATTACTGTACTTATATAGAATTGGCTGGCGTTTACCGTACGCCCAATATGCCTGACCAGTTAGCGACTTACCGTTTCTATATCGGGGAAAATCAGACGGATGATTATAATGTTTATCAGAATCATACGTATGAAGTCAAAGCGGAGATAACCGGTGTGAATATGTTCGATAAGCGGGTTACCCGAAAGAATTTCAGCTACTATCAATCGGCAAATTCTTTTCTGATAGCACCTGTGAAAGATAATGAGTTATCATTCAGTCCGTATACTGCTCCGGGGATAGATGTGAATGGTACAGGGATAATTTATAAGGCTCAGTTGATTGAAGATCGTTACAGTAAAATTTCTGATGTGAAATTGATCTGGCAGACATCTACGGATCTGGTATCGGTTTCGCATGGGCAGGGAATGATTTATGTAAAACCAAATGAACAAGCTATTTCTGGCAATGCGTTGATCGGTGCTTATGATGAAGAGGGTAATGTTATATGGAGTTGGCATATCTGGGTGACGGACTATGCCGGTATTATCAATGATAACGAAACGAATGTATTAGTCGGTACACGACAAACGTATAACAATCTCGAATGGATGGATAGGAATTTGGGGGCATTGAATACTTTAACGATAGCCGTGCCTGAATTGATGTTCCAATGGGGCAGGAAAGACCCGTTCCTGAAAGATAATATGTATACAGCTAACGGAGGTTCATTTTCTTTCTCAACTGTAACAAGTCCTGTTGATCCTTTTCTTTCTTCGATCAAAGAACCGGCTACATTTTATAAAGTAACCAGTCCCGGAGCATGGTATGGCGATCCCGGAGAAATAGAGGATTTATGGCAGGATAATGCAAAAACAGTATTCGATCCTTGTCCTTATGGTTGGAGAATACCGAAAAATGGTAGTTGGAATGGCTTTAAGCAGAACGTCAATTTCTTTACATGGTATTATGACAGATATTCTGAATATCTGACAGGTATAGGTGAAAAAGCTATTTATCGGTTAGGTGGTAGGATCCAATATAATGATGGAAGTTTACAGCCTTTGAGAACACATGGATATTTATGGTCGTCTACTTTGTCGGAAGGAAGTGATAATGCTTATAGTTTATATTATGAGAGTAGATCTACTGGCGGTAATTTCTCGGATGGAGTAGTCGATCCTAACCGTCTACAAAGTAAGGCTTATGGTTTGTCTGTACGTTGTGTAAAGATAAAATAAAAGAAGATGGAATACGTGTTGGAAATTATACGAAAATGTTTGTTGCCGGTACTATTGTCTTTGGCAATGGTCGCTTGTGAAAAAGAAACGGGCAAGTCTGAAAGTCTGAATGAAAACTATGAACCGGTAGATGTGCGGGTGGCAATGACTGTTGCCGATTATCAAAATCAGAAACAGACCCGGGGCAGCCGGACAACTCTGTCTGGAGATATGGGGAATGAAGAAAATACGATCCATAATATCACCGTCTTTCAGTTTGATGGGGAAGGAAATGATGCTGATCCGTTGGTGGTACTGCGTTATGTGGATAGTAGTCTGGATAATCTGGTGTTGGGATTAATGCAACCGAAGTCTGATCCGAATAAAGAACAGTTTATCTATTTTGTAGCCAACACCGGTAGTCTGTTACAGAATTTCAGTGGAACATACGGGGAACTGAAACAGAAACTGATTTCAGTGAATGAGGGAGGAATAGCAGACGGGATCATGGTTATGACCTGTTCTCTTAAAACAAAAGTAAATACACTTCAGGGAATTACGATTAACTTTATTCGCCGCCTGGCAAAAGTGAATGTAACATGTTCTGTAGCTACCGGGGTTAATTTTTCTCCGGCCCGTCTACAGTTAAGAAATGTACCAAAGTCGCTTGTCCTGGAAAAGACTTCTGCCATTGTTCCGGAAGCTTCAACGGAAAACTTTTTGAATTATCTATCTCTTACAGAAAATATAACCAACGGATATACCTGGTATATGCCTGAAAATATACGAGGAATGGGAACTGCCGCCGATGCGAAAAATAAAACGGCTTCGACTGCTCCTTCTGGTCAGGGCGATTATTGCACTTATGTGGAACTTAGTGGGCTTTATCAGGAGAGTGGCGCCTCAAAGTTTGTTTCGTTCAAAATTTATCTGGGTGCAAATAATACGACTGATTATAATGTAGAAGCTAATCGGGTGTATAATGTAAATATCTCTGTTGCAGGGATGAATGAGTCTGATGGAAGGCTGACAATAGAAATATTACCGACAGCCAAAGATGCTGCAAACTGCTACATGGTAGTTCCCGGAACAACCGTTGTGATTGATTTGCTGAAATCGCCGGGTGAGGCTGTTCCAAGCAGTGGCATCGATTATGCTACGCGAGTAGGTTCGAGTGAAACTAATACAAATCACATTAAAAGTATTGGTGTTTTATGGCAAACGAAGGATACTCCGGATGGTTTGATTCAGGATTTGACTTATTTGGAAGCAACAGGGCAGGCCCTGTTTAGGGTGACACCGAATGTATCAGGAAATCTGTTACTGGCTGCGTATAGCGAATCCGAACAACAGGGGACAATTCTCTGGAGTTGGCATATTTGGGTAACAGACTATGAGCCCGGAATAGGAAGTACAATCGGTAATGTTCCAGGTGGCAATGTATACAATATCTCTCAGGATGGTGGAATTTGGATGGATCGGGATTTGGGGGCATTGACTGCAACGCCAGGACAAGCAACAACACTTGGATATGCTTATCAATGGGGTAGAAAAGATCCTTTCCCTATGAGTGGTAACATTTCTACTAGTGTTTTGCGTCCTCTTTATGATGCAAAAGGAGATTATTTGCGGTCGGGAGTTGCGGTAGAAGAGAGAAATTCACCGGAACAACTTATTGTAGACAAGTCAATCTCGGAACCTTGGATTTTTTATACAAATGCGATAACAAATCATAGTGGCAGTTCAGGATATTGGTGGGGTGGTAGTTCTATAGATGTTCCATTATGGTCTGATAACTCAAAAACGATGTATGATCCTTGTCCTGCCGGATGGCGATTGCCATCGGGTGCAATTGCGACTAATATGGCTGGCTATACGATGAGAAATTGGAATGGAACAAATTATGGAGCATATTACAGAGGAGTTTCCTGGTACCAATATTATGGTTATCTGCTTTATAATACCGGAGCAATTGGAGAACCCGGTGCAACCGGGGTTTATTGGTCTACGACTGTTCGTAAAATGTATCAATTGGGTCAAGGTCATTCAACAATAGAAAGTGGTAAACGAGATTGTGATTATGGTTTTATCGGTCGTTGCGTGAAAAAATAAATAAAAGTAGAGCAATATATAAATGATAAAATATGAACAAACAACAACTCTTACAAGGATGTCTGGGTTTCGGTCTGGCATTCACCTCATGCGGTAATCACAAACAGATTGCTTCAAATGATGGTATTTCGGATCGGATCGTTATACCGGTCGAACAGGTAACGGTAAGTGAAGAAACGAATTCCGGTCCTGAAGTACGTAACGTGAAAATTCCACTGATACGGCTGGATGCTACTACCGTTTACCGGCAAATGCTGGTGTATGCCGATCCGATGGATGATTCAGGGGGGAAGGTCTTTTCTGAGCATCTGACTGCTTTTATCGACTATCCTGCCGGAAGTGTCACTTTGAATCCCAAATACGGGAATAACCGTGCCGAACTGGAAAAGCTGAATGACCGGCTTCGTCCGTTACTCGGTTCGCGGGAAGGACTGCGGATCAGGCTGACCGGTTATGCGTCGCCGGATGGGGGCACGAAAGTGAATGAACAACTGGCGGGGAGCCGGACGATTCAATTTAAAAATTATTTGTTGAAACAGTTTGCACTGCCTAACGACGGTACGGTTTCGGTCGATTGGGCCGGTGAGGACTGGGAGGGGTTGCGTCAGGCTGTATCGACTTCGGGCAAAGACTACGCGAAACGGGTATTGCCCATTCTGGATGGAACGACCGATCCGGACAGTCGGCGTAAACAACTGCGTGCCTTGGATAAAGGGGTTGTCTATAAGGAGCTGGAAAGAACCTGTTTTGCCCGGTTGCGCCGTATCGAACTGGAAGTAACGGCAGAACAGGAGGTGAAACGGCAAAATACCGCCGACCTGGATGAACTGGCGGCGCGAGTGTATTCGTCTCCGAAAACCTTGTCGATCGAAGAGTTACTGCAAGTCGCTTCACTCTACCGGCCCGGTACGGAGCAGTACCGCGAAGTGTATGAATTGGCCGCTTATCGTTTCCCGGATTGCCGGGTGGCGCAGCTGAATGCAATGGCTTCGTCGCTGGCAATGGGGGATAGGGAGGCTGCCCGTTACTTTTTGCAGCGATGCGAAGGAGATCCCCGCTCGTATATCAATCAAGGTGTTTTGTTGCTGATGGAAGGCGATGCGGACAGTGCCTGCGAGTATTTCCGTAAGGCGATGCCCGAAAATCCGCGACAGGCAAGGGCAAACTTGTCGGTTGCTCGCGAATTGATGGGAAAGGAGATAAGCTATGAATAAAAATGAACTGGCACGTGCTATACAGCATGCACGCGGCTGCTCCATGACGGAAGCGACAGAGTTGCTCGACATGTTCATGAGAGTGTTTTCCGAACAACTGGAACAGGACCGTTCCATCAACCTGCAGGGTTTCGGCGTATTGAGCCCCTGGCACCAGTCTTCCCGTCTGGCACGAAATCCTAAAACCGGGGAGGCTGTTACCATCGCCCCGCGTATCAGTGTGAAATTCCGTCCGGGGAAATACCTGTTGGATTCATTGAATAAACGGAAATAAATCAAGATGTGTCTAAACAAATAAACCGGACGCAGATGACGCAGATGACGCAGAGTTTCGCAGATAGATTAATTATTAATAAAAAAAGTCTGCGTTAATCTGCGCATTCTGCGTCATCTGCGTTCGGTAAATCTCATTTTTTATTCTCGTACATCCTAGCGGGGGCAGGCGAGGGACTTCACCCTTTCCTGCTAAACTATATATTATATGTACGAAGAACTAAAAGCATTGTTCGGAAAGGAAACGCCTTCCGTCAATAAGTTTGATGCCCTCCTAAGTGAATTACCCCCTGTCAGACGTTTGTATTACCTCCGCTTAGCTTACAAAGCGGCCTTCAGCGAATGGGATATAATGACCGTACGTTACCAGGTTTTTCTCACCCGTTTGTTTACCCGCGATTGGCAGCGGACACTTAATTTCCTGCTGGAATACACCGTACTCGGTACCTTACGTTTCGACCTTCAGCAACCGGACATCATCCTGCGTTTTATCGCCCAAATGGAAAAACGCAGGCCCGATTACAAACCCTCTTTGGTCCACCTGGCCTTTTCCCTGCTTCTGACCCTCTCTTATCAGGGATCGGTGGAGTACCTGGGCGACAAGCTGCGTGAAGAATGGCTTACCGCTGAAGATCTTAATATGTTGAACGACAAGACCGAAGTCACGGATGAACCGGGACACATGCAGTCTCGTGTGAAATAAGTATAAAACAGCAATGGAATGAACGACGGTAATACGGTCGGATTAATAAGGCTGTTGGCGTAACCAGATAGCAAAGAAGCGATCGTAAACGATATAACCGGCTTCTGTCCGGTAGACCATTTCCATTTTCGTAAGTGTACGAAGAGCAGAATTTACACTGCTGGCGGCTTTCAGCTTGTATTTGGAAATGAAAGAACCGGCATTGATCTCCGGTACGATCCGTTCCTTTGCTATCGCTTTGATTAAACGTATAGCACCGGAAGTATAAGCTGCCAGTAAGTTTTGATAACCATATTCATTTTCTGCGACGATTTCACGTATAGCACGACTCACCATTTCCTGATCGGGGTTTACGGAATATCCATACAGACGGTTTAATATGGCTTGGATATACCATGTATGCCCTTCGAACTCATCGTAAATGCTGGAAAAAGTATCTTCATTTATAAGGAGGTTTTGTCTGGCAAACCAAGTAGCGGCGAAATCGTAATAAGCCTTTCTGTCGATACACCCGATGGTTATTGTCTGCGTACTTTGATAAAAAGGACGTTTGGTCGACAAAAACATTTCCTGCATAACATGCTGTTTACTGCCGGCAAAAATAAAACGGACATTAGGTAAAAACTGAATGTAAGAACGTAACAAGGCTTCTACCCCTTTTTCCGGATATTCCGTGATTTGCTGGAATTCGTCGATGGCGATATAGCAACGTTTTTCCGACGATTGCAGGTAATTGAATATCTCTTTTAAAGTAGTTTCTTCTTTATCTGTGGCAATATCGATACTGACTTCCGGCATGCCTGATAGCTCATCCAGCGTAAAAACAGGGCGGCAACTTTTAATGAACCGGTTGATCCGTGATATCGCTTTTTGAGGTATGGAGTCGAGGCTGCCTAATACGGTGCTGGCGAATACCTGCACAAATTCATTCAGGTTTTGTGTCGAATAAATATCGAGATAAAGAGTGATAATGTCGGGTTGTTGTTCATGTAACTTATAGAAAACATGCTTAATCAATCCTGTTTTACCCATACGCCGGGGAGCAACAAGCGTCAGGTTGCGTTCGTTGTATAGAGCATTGATTATTTGCCCGGTTTCCTGTTGTCTGTCACAGAAATAATCAGGGCCGTAATATCCTGCTATCAGGAAAGGATTGTTCGGTTGAATTGTTGACATATCTTCATTGCGTAAATTGCGTAACGCAAATTACGCAATAAAGATCGAAGTGTGCAAATATTCCCGGAGGAAGTTATCCGGCTGTTCTTATTATCGCGGAAAGGTGACTTGACGGGTATCATATCTTTGTTATGTGTTCAACACGTATTAATAACTAATACATTATTAATTATGGCAATGAAGTTTAAATTGGTTCTTAGAAAGAACATGGGACCGGATCAGGAAGAGGTACCTATGAAGGTGTATGCACAGATGGTGTGCGGCGATTATGTGCCTTTCGAAGAGTTTGTCGAAGAAATAGCCGATAGTTCCGGGGTTGGTAGTGCCGGAGTAAAAGCGGTGATCGACCGTTCGGTAGTTATCCTGGTTCGTCATTTGCAGCATGGGCGAAGGGTACATTTTGGGGATCTGGGGCATTTTCGCTATAACTTTGGTTCGGAGGGGGTGACGGATGAAAAGAGTTTTACGACAAGCATGATCCGCGAACCGAAAGTTCGTTTCTTTCCCGGCAAAGAGTTGCGTGTTGCCAAAAGCCGTACGAGCTTCGAAAAAGTGTCGTTGGATAAAAAGGACGAAGGCGAAGGGGGTGGTGAGGGCGACAGACCGGAGATTGAGTAATTGAGAATTGAAAATTGGCAGTTGACAGTTAAAAGACGGTGTATTATGAAACGGTTGACAGTTCAGTTGATTATTGCAATCCTGCTCACATTGAGCGGGATTGTTCTTCTCTTCAGCGGATTTTGGATCGATCCGCAGGGATTGATAGATAATAGCGTATTGGTAGCTTTCGGAGAGATCAGTACGTTTGCGGGTGCCCTTTTCGGGGTCGATTATTCCTACAAATTTAAAATCAAGAACAATGAATAACATAAATCACAAAACCATGTTGAGCGATCATTTCGCCCTCGAAGAGTTCACCTACAGCCGTATTGCCGTAGAGAATGCCTTGGACAACACTCCTCCGGCCGAAGCTAAGTCTGCTTTGCAATGCCTGGTCACCTGCCTGTTGGAACCTTTACGCCAATTATACAAAGCCCCGATCGCCATCCTGAGTGGTTATCGCAGTGAAGCCGTGAATCGTTTGGCGGGTGGTGTCTCCGCAAGCCAGCACAGAAAAGGTGAAGCCGCAGATTGCTATATTGCCGAAGGTCCGGAAATGTTACTCTCCCTCCTGAAACGTTCAGGCCTCCCTTTTGACCAGGCTATTCTCTACAAACGTCGCCGTTTCCTGCATCTCTCCCTGAAACAGTTCGGCAGGAACCGGATGCAGGTGCTCGTTTATATGGTTTGTGTGGTTTGTTTGTTTTCGGGTTGCGGGTTAAGAAGGAATACAAAACAATCGGAGAATTACAGTTATGAAGATTCGGCTTATTTGATTTGTAACGACAGTGTATTATTACAAAAGCATTCTGTCTTGCGTGATTCCTTATCCTGGGAAATAAAAAAGATAGAATATCTCCCGCCGGACAGTTCCGGCAGGCAATCCTTGCGAAGTGTCCTTATTGCCCGGCTCCTCCATTCAGGAAGCAGAACGGATAGTCTTACTACTCAAACCTCTTCGCAACAATCCTATACCACACACATGAAGGAGCAGGTCTATAAACAGAAAGACAGTTCTACAATAAGTTATGGTGTGATAGTTAGGCTTGTGGTTGGAGTTTGTATTCTCATTACAGGTATTATTTATATTAGAAGATATAGATCGTGAGATTGCTTTTACTTCACTTCAAACAATATTTTGCGCTGATTGCCCCAGTTATCGATCAGCGTAAGCATGTGTTTGCCCGACGGAACGGAACAGGCGATCTGGTGGTTGTCGGTGGTTTCTCCCAGGTAGGTATCGTCGAGATGCCAGTAAATCGTAGCATCACCCCGGGCATGTGCGGCTTTGAAGACAAACTTTTCGGGTTTGCCGGAGAATCCTTTCGGCAGATACAAGACTGCATGGTGTTCCGGATAGATCAGTTCGATCTGCTGGCTTTGTGTCTGTTCGCATCCCGGCTTGATGGGCGGGAGGGGAATATAATCTATATGGTAATTGCGGTAATAATATTCCTGGGAAGGTGGGAGAACAAACCAGGGACGGGTGATCATCCGGTCGACTGATTCACAGGAGCTGTTTACGCGGAAACGTCCGTCGGCAGAGAGATGCACCAGTTGATGGTAAGGGCAGACGGGAGTATTGATACCTGAACGGGGAATATACAATGTGTCTGTCTGATCGCATATCTGCGATGCTTTATGACCGCTGTTACGGCAGATAGCTACCTCCTCCAGTTCATCGTACGGCATATCGAACCAACCACCACCAGGAAGCAAGGAGAACAGATCGAACAACACCGGGGCTGCATTGCCTACGCCGGTCAGTCCCGGGCGGCCTTCGCCCGATGCATTCCCTACCCATACTCCGACCACATAACGGGGAGTTGTACCGATGGCCCAGGCATCACGTCCTCCGTAGCTGGTGCCTGTTTTCCAGGCAATCTGTTTCATCGATTCGAATTGTTGCCAGTCGGCCTCCTCTTCCGGGCGGTTGAGGGCGGACATCGCTTCGTAGGTGAACCAGATGGAAGCGGCTGAAAGAAGGGGCTTGTCGGTGAGACGCCGGTCTGCGACCGACCGGATCGGTTCCTTTTCTTTATTTATAAAAGGGGTTAGGGGGTGGATATCTTTCGGGTTGTATCGGCCGTTGTAAGGACGGTAATGTGTGAGAACCCGTGAAAGGGAGGCATACATTCCCGAGAGATCCCATAAGGTTCCTTCGGCTCCTCCAAGGATCAGGGAGGCCCCGTAGTGTTCTTCTGAAAAGCGGAGGGTGGTCATTCCCAATGCTTTCAGCAGTGTCATGAAACGTCCGGTGTTGTATTGCGATAACATGCGGACGAGCGGAACATTCAGGGAACGTTCGATAGCCCGGTGGGCAGGGACGGCTCCGTTGAATGTCTTGTTGTAGTTTTGTGGCATGAAGCCGTTTATATTCAGTGGGACATCGGAAACGAGGATGGAAGGAAGTATCTGTCCGTCGTGGAGCATTCCGGCATAGAGGAAGGGTTTCAGTATACTTCCCGTGCTGCGGGGAGAGGTGATGACGTCTACCTGGTTTCCCTGTTTCTCATTGGCCTTAAAACTAGCGTTGCCGGCATAGGCAAGTACTTCTCCGGTTTCGACATCGGTAATGATGGCGGCAAGGTTGTGGATATGATTGGAGCTATATTCGAGCGCGTAGCGGTTGACCAACTCTTGTGCCTGCTTTTGCAGGGAGTAATGTACCGAAGTCGTGATACGTGTTCCGGGGGTAAGGGCGGCAAGCCGTTCCAACAGGTGAGGGGCTTCATCGGGCAAGGGGACAGGGGCTTCCGGTAGGGGTTCCATACAGGACAGTTCGTATTCGGTGTTGTCGATGATACCTCTTTCTTTTAGAGTAAAAAGGAGGTTGTCGCGTTTGTTTTTCAGTTGTCTACGGTTTCTCCCCGGATGGATCAGAGCGGGGGAGTTGGGCAGGACGGCCAGTGTGGCGCTTTCCGCCCAGGACAGGTCGGAGGCACTACGTCCGAAATAACGCCAGGCAGCAGTCTCTATGCCGACTACATTTCCGCCGAAGGGGGCATGGGAGGCATATAAGTTGAGTATTTCTTTTTTACTGTGGGTCGTTTCGAGGAAGAGGGCCCAGCACATTTCGATACTTTTCTCGTAAAGAGTGCGATTTTTGTTCCCTCTGGCGATACGTGCCAATTGCATGGTCAGTGTACTTCCCCCACTGACGACACGGCGGTATCTGGCATTCAGGTGGGCGGCACGCAGGATAGCTGTCACATCGATCCCGGGGTGATAAAAGAAATACCGGTCTTCATAGGTTGTCAGACAGGTGATAAACTTATCCGGCAGCGAGTCTGTTGCCGGAAACCGCCATTGCCCGTCCGGCGCAATACGTGCTCCCAGCAGGTTGCCTTCCGAAGAATAAAGTAAAGTAGAATAGGACACCGGAAATAAAACACGGGGAACCAATAGGAACATTCCTCCCCACAAAAGAATGACAAACAGCAAAAAGAAAAGAAGTACCCTTTTACGGTTTGTTTTCAGTGAGGTAATTAGTCTTGTATGATTCATCTTATTTGAATAAATCAGAATGTGTACCTGTATTAGTTAGTAGTAGAATTAATTCAATATCATTTTGTTCCCATAGTAACAACCAGTCTGAAGTTATATGACATTCCCATAAATTAGCATATTTTCCGCTTAATTTATGCGGACGATACTTTATTGGTAATTTCCCGGTTTGTGATAAAACAGTAATCACCTCCTGAAATAAGGTAGGGTCACAACCGCGTTTAATACACAATTTAAAATCCTTATCAAACTGTCTGGTGGTTTTGGTTATATACATAAAGCTTGTTCTATTTTAAAAGGTGATCCATTAAATCGTCAATGTCTTTTGATGTGTAGACTCTTCCTTTGGCGGCATCTTCCAGTGATTGATCAATTTTATTCTTTTCTTCTTTGAATTGGATTGACCAGCCAAACTTCTGTGCGAGCTTCTTTAGAAGACTAATATCTACAGAAGGAATTATGATCTCCGCTCTTTGTAATACTCTAGTATCCATATTATTTTGTTTTAGTTGTTACAAAGATAGTCCTTTTTATAATACACATTCATTTCCGGTAAAAATAAATGTGTATATTCGTAAATTATCTGTTTGATCTGGAATAAGTAATAACCGTTAATTGGAAGAAATATGGCAAGGTATCTTTATTGGATGTGTTTATGCTATTTACTGTGCCTGTTGGGCAGTTGTACTTCAAAGAGTAGCGAAGGCGAGACGGATGAGTTGCCTTTTAATCCGAATGTAGAAGCCTTTACATCGGGGAAAATATCCCGGTATACGCCGGTGTATCTGATATTCAATCAGGATATACCGCAGGATAAACTGAAGAGTGACCGGCTGTCTAAACTGGTCCGTATCAAACCGGATGTTGCCGGAGAGTTTTCTTTCGAGAATAACCGGACCATTGTTTTTAAACCGGCAAAAGAATTTGAACGGAATACTTCCTACAAACTGTCGGCGGACCTTTCCGAATGGTTTGACGTGACAGGTAAAGACAAAGAATTTACCTTTGGTTTCTCTACCTTCCCGATGGCTCTGCGTGCGAATCTGGAATCGATGGAGATCAACAAAAAGAATGAGCTTGGCTATGATGTGTTGTGTACCTTGCTGACACCCGATAAGGAATCCCCCGAAACAGTAGAATCCCTGGTACGTTTCTCCGAAAAGGCGGATGCCGTATGGCAACACAGTCCAGACGGAAAAAAACATCAGGTCACTTTGCAAAATGTAGAAGCAGGAACTGAAGGACGCCGGGAACTGATCCTTTCCGTTGCACCGAATAAACTGGGTGTCGATGAGGCTAAATTACTTTCCGTGAGTATCCCCGATCGGAATGATTTCGAAGTTTATGACGTAACCTATGTAACGGAACCTGAACGCTATGTGGAAGTGACATTCTCTAAGGAACTGGATTCTTCCCAGGATATGCAGGGGTTGGCATTTATTGCCGGTAATACCTCTGAAACGGTGAATGTGGAAGGAAACAGGTTGCATCTGTATCCTGATGCGCAACGTACAGGAGTGATGAATGTACATCTGAACCATCAGATCCGCAGCAAGAACGGACTGACGTTGAAGGATGATGTGACCCGTCAGGTGGAGATCAGCAGTCTGTTGCCGGATGTCAAATTTATCGGGCAGGGCGTTGTTATTCCCCAGTCTACACAGTTGCTCGTACCTTTCCAGGCTGTTTACCTCCGGGGCGTTGTGGTGCGTGTGATAAAGATACTCGAACAGAATATAGGACAATTCCTGCAAGTAAATAATCTGGACGGTACTTCGGACCTGATGCGTGTCGGCCGCCTGGTTGCCCGTAAGACGATCTTTCTGGATGAAGACGGCGGTGATCTGTCTAAGTGGAATACCTATGCCATCGACCTGAAACAACTGATGGACCCGGAACCCGGTGCTATCTACCGTGTTGAGCTATCTTTTAATAAAGACCTGTCCGCTTATCCGTGTGACGACTCTGTGAAGGTATCCCGCGAACAACTGCTGGCCGATAACGAGATCAAGTTCAAAGAAGAAAGTTCCCGTTTCGACAATGGCGGATATTATTATTACAACGGCGATTTCGACTGGAACGATTATAACTACAACGAACGTAATAATCCTTGTTCAAACAGTTACTATTATAATAAGGTAGAAGGTAAAAATGTCCTGGCAACCAACCTGGGCCTGATGGCTATGGCAGGTGAGGACAACGAAATGACTGTCCTGGTCCATAACCTTATTACCACGAACCCCGAGAACGGGGTCAATGTGGCTGCCTATAATTACCAGAACCAGCAACTAGCATCCGGCATCACGGATAGTCAGGGACAAACCCGCCTGAAGATTACTTCCGGCAAACCTTTTTACCTGATAGCCTCAATGGGCAGGGAACGTTCCTACCTGCGTGTGGATGGTGGTTCGGCTTTATCTCTAAGCTCTTTCGATGTTTCCGGCGAAGTTGTGCAGAAAGGCATCAAAGGATTTATTTATGGCGACCGGGGTGTCTGGCGTCCGGGTGATACCCTGTTCCTGAGCTTTATGCTGAATGACCGGGCAAAGAAACTCCCGGCTAATCATCCGGTGGTCATGGAATTGTACAACCCGCTGGGACAACTCTATTTGCGTAAGACGCAGACCAAAGGTGAACTGGGCCTATATTCGTTTGCCATGCCGACAGAGGCAGATGCACCGACAGGAGCCTGGAGCGTAAAAGTAAATGTGGGTGGCGTCAGCTTCACCAAACGCCTGCGTGTGGAATCGATCAAACCGAATCGTTTGAAGATAGACCTGTCCATCGGTAAGGGCGATTCGCGAACCGCCCCTACGATATTGCGGGGCGAACCGCTGAATGCCCGTCTGCATACGGAATGGTTGCAGGGAGCAACAGCCAGGAACCTGAAATATGATATTCAGGGTACATTCATCTCGACACCGACCACGTTTGCCGGTTATAAGGATTTCTATTTCGATGATCCGTCGAAGACATTCAACAGTGAGGAAAGTAAACTGATATCCGGTACGACGGACGAGAAAGGGGATGCAACCATACAGGCAAAGTTCGAGATCGGCTCGACGGCTCCGGGTATGTTGATGGCGAACTTTGTGACCCGTGTCTATGAAGAGTCGGGCGATTTCAGTATTGATGCGAACCGGATGCTTTATTCTCCTTATAAACGGTATGCCGGTATCAAATCGCCGCAACAGGCACGTGATCAACTCAACACGGGGAGTAACTATACCTATGAAGTAGCTTCCACAGACTACCAGGGTAATCCGCAGGCAAACACGGAGCTGGATGTGCAGGTCTATAAAGTCTATTGGTATTGGTGGTGGAGTTCGGACAACAGCAGCCTGGCTAATTACGTATCCGATTCGTACAACAAACCGGTCAAACAGTTCACTGTCCGTACCGGGGAGAACGGCAAGGGTACTTTCCAACTCTCGTTCAGTAATGAAGAATGGGGTACTTATTTCATCTCTGTAAAAGATAAGGAAAGCAAGCATTCTACCGGAGTCATGAGCTATTTCGACTGGCCTTACAACGAAGGACGCCGGAATGCCGACGGCAGCGAATCGGCCAGCATGCTGACATTCAAAACAGATAAAGACAATTACCAGCCGGGCGAGAAACTGATTATCACGATCCCGTCGGTAAAAGGAAGCCGTGCCGTTGTCAGTATAGAAAATGGAACGAAAGTCCTTTCCGTAACCGAGCATACCTGCGACGATCAGCAGACCGTGATCAAACTCGATGTGACTAGGGAAATGCAACCGAATGCATACGTCTACGTCACATTGCTCCAGCCTCATGGCATTACTAAAAATGACCTGCCGATCCGTATGTACGGAGTCGTTCCGTTTACGGTGACTTCACCCGAAAGCCATTTATATCCGCAGATCAGCGTGCCGGATGAGATCAAACCGGAAGCTAAATACGAAATCACTATCTCTGAGAAGAACGGACGGGAGATGGCCTATACATTGGCTATCGTGGATGAAGGTCTGCTCGACCTGACCCGCTTCCGTACACCCGAGCCCTGGAAGGCGTTCAATGCCCGCGAAGCTCTGGGAGTCAGTACCTGGGATATGTATAACTTTGTCGTCGGAGCTTATGGAGGACGCATCGAGCAACTATTCAGCATCGGCGGTGACGATGCCCTGAACAAAGGTCCGAAAGCTATCGTAAACCGCTTTAAGCCTGTCGTACAGTTTGAAGGTCCGTTCCTGCTGAGGGAAGGAAAGAAACAACATCATATCTATACCATGCCGAATTATAACGGGCGGGTGAAAGTGATGGTCGTAGCCGGAAACGGAGAAGCCTACGGACACGCCGACAAGAGCGTCTTTGTGCGTAAGCCGGTGATGTTGCTCGGTACGTTGCCGCGCGTGATCGGTGTAGGTGAGGAGATGGTTGTCCCGGCTACTGTCTTTGCGACGGAAAACGGGGTGGGTGATGTTGCTGTGTCAATCAGTTGTTCCGATAATATGGAAATAATGGGTTCGGCAACCCAGCAGCTTAACTTCACTAAGACAGGTGATAAGCAAGCCTCGTTCCGTATCAAGGTGAAAGACATGCCGGGAGCCGGACGGGTAACGATTACAGCATCCGGAAAAGGCGATAAATCAGTCTATGCAACGGATATAGAGATCCGTTCCGTCAGCCGTCCGCAAGTGAAGGTTCTGCCTGTCACCCTGGAGGCCGGTAAGTCATGGACACAAACTGTTCGTTTGCCGGGTATGAAGGGGACTAATTCGCTGACACTGGAGATGTCGGACGTACCGCCGTTGAACCTCTCCTCCCGTTTGTCTTATTTGATCGGATATCCTCACGGGTGTGTGGAACAGATCACTTCCAAAGGTTTCCCGCAACTGTATATAGGTGAGTTTGCCGCTTTGTCGAAAGAGCAGCAGATGACAACCGAGAATGCTGTCAAGGAGGTAATCCGCCGCCTGCGTTCTTACCAGACGGTGGACGGAGCGTTCTCTTACTGGCCCGGCGGTACCAGCAGCAACGCCTGGGGGACGGTGTATGCAACCCATTTCCTGCTTTCTGCCGAGGCTAAAGGTTATCTGGTTCCCGATGGAATGAAGCGTAACGTATTGAATAACCTGCGGCGTGTAGCGCGCGACTGGAAGCCGGTAAGTTCCTACTATGTTCGTTCGGAAGAGATGACGCAGGCATATCGTTTGTATGTGCTGGCATTGGGACAAGTACCAGAGGTCGGTGCCATGAACCGCCTGAAAGAAAATAAATCGCTGACACCGATGAGCCGTTGGTTGCTCGCTGCCGGTTATGCTTTGGTCGGACGTACCGATGTGGCGAAAGGTCTGATCGAAAAGACGACGGAAGTAAAGACTGACTATTCGGATTACGACCTGACATTCGGCAGCAGCCTGCGTGATGAGGCTATCCGTCTGATGACACTGACTTTGCTGAATGACGGTAAAGAGGCTGCTTTGCTAACCCGCGATATCTCGAAGGTTCTTTCTTCGGATGACTGGCTGAGTACGCAGTCCACGGCATTTGCTTTGGTAGCCCTGTCTGACTATATGGCGAAATACAAGGTCGGAGGTTCGATGGACTTTACCTATTCCTGCAGTGGAAAGACGGGCAACGTAAGTTCCACGAAGAATGTATGGACGGAAAAATTACTGGATAAAGCCGGAACATCTGCAATGGTTGACTTGCAGAATACCGGTAAGTCGACATTGTTCGCCCGCATCCTGACCGAAGGTATTCCGGAGCAGGGCAAGGAAGAGGCCTATGCGAACGGTGTATCGTTGGCTGTCAGTTATACCGATCAGAACGGCCGCGCCGTAGATGTAGCCAAACTCCCGCAGGGAACGAATTTTATGGCTGTGGTAACGGTTAAGAATCCATCTGCCCGGGGCATGAACAATCTGGTATTAACGGAGATATTCCCGGCAGGTTGGGAGATTCTCAATACCCGCTTCCTGAATGACGGAGCTACGGATAACCAGGCTACAGGCGTGAACTACCAGGATATCCGCGACGATAAGGTGTATAGCTATATCGATTATCTGCCTTCCGGTCGCCAGGTGACGGTCAAGATCAACCTTTGTGCCGTTTATCCGGGACGTTTCTATCTGCCTCCGGTTTATTGCGAAGCGATGTACGACAATCTGATCCGTGCGAATACAGAAGGAAAAGAGGTTGTTGTTGAATAAACAGGCTTTTAGGCCTAAAATCTCTACTTACACTGTTTGACCGGCTTTTTCGAGGTTTCGGATCGTAAGATAGTATAAGTATATCGAAACAAAAGCTTGCTTTATTCAGAAGCAAGCTTTCTATCTTTGCAGTATATTTATACAAATAGATTAATGAAGAAAAGACATTTACTATTCGCCCTGCTTTGTGGTGGACTTTTATCTTGTACAGCCCCTACGGCAACACAGCAGTTAGCCAAAGAAATCCTTGCCGATCAGAGTTTCCATGTGGTCGACAGTATGGCCCGTTCTGTGATTCGCAGCGGGTTCAATGCGGGAAGCGGTTATTCCCAGATATGGGCACGCGATATGAATACCTTTATCGAAGTAGCCTGTGAAGAGAGCAACCCGTCCGACCTGCGTAATGCGATCCTGCTGTTCTTTGCTTTGCAACAGCCGAACGACGAAATGATAGATGGTTATGTCCTGAAAACAGATTTCAACTGGGGCGATGACCATCCGTATTATTCGGATGCGGCTCCCGACCATGTCGCTTTTAAGAATACGGTCGAAACCGACCAGGAATCTTCTTTGATCCATATCGTAGGAAAGTATATCCGTAAGACCGGCGACACCTCTATCCTGAATGAAACGGTTGCAGGCCGCACGGTCTACCAGCGTATGGTCGGAATGATCGACTATCTGATGAAAGAACGTTATAACGAGCAATACGGCCTCCTCTACGGTGCCATGACGGCAGACTGGGGAGACGTGCAGCCAAACGACGACTTCGGTTGCGATATGAACGAACTGTCCGACCCGGCTATCGATGTCTATGACAACGCCATGTTTATCATTGCCCTCGATTATATGCAGGAGATGACTGCGGACGAGGCAGATCAGACTCGTTGGAAAGAACTCCGCGCCCGTATTGCCGCAAATACCCGTAAACATCTGTGGGATGCGCAGCGGCAGAAGTTTATTCCGCATATCTATCCCGAAAATTCTCCGATACCCGAAGGCTTTAATGAACTGGACGTGCATTATCACGGAGGAACGGCCATTGCGATTGAAGCCGGCCTGTTGTCTCCGGAGGAGATCGCTACGGTCAATGCGCAGATGCTGGAAAATGTCCGTCTGTCGGGTATGCCGAGTATCGGTTTAACCTTATATCCCACTTATCCGGAAAACTTTTTCCGTGGAGGAATGTCGAAAGCGTATATCTATCAGAATGGCGGCGACTGGACCTGGTTCGGAGGCCGTATGATCCAGCAGCTTATTGCCAATGGGATGGTAAAAGAAGCCTATGAAGAAGTACGCCCGATGATCGACCGGGTAATCAAAAACAAGGGTTTCTACGAATGGTACGGTATGGGCGGTGTGCCCAGCGGCTCCGGTCATTTCAAAGGATCGGCAGGGGTACTGGCGAAAGCTATCGAGATGTTTAATGAATGGTCAGAAGAAAATAAATAAATAATGAGAAAGAGTAATTATGATAAAAGTCCCTCGACAGCTGTCGACGGGGCTCTTTGGAAAGGTTGGGAGTCTGTGCTGGATAAGTTGAAGGAAGCATGCAACGTCCCGGAAAAGTTGGCACGAAAGGTCGTTGTCATTGAGTGTTATCATGGTGTATATCCGGAAGAACTGGCTGAACATCTGGCAACATTGCAACCTTCTTTGATGATTCATTCGGATCAGTGTTTTAAAGGCGTAAAAGACATTGAGAAGATGACTTATCCTTATCTGACAGACGATCGCCTTTTTGGACGCCGCGCACCCTTTTATTATGCAGATTTTCTGGATGCAGACAAAGTAAAAGAATGCCGGGAGAAGATAACAGCGTCTACCGGGTTGGTTCTTATTTACGGACATGCCGCGGCAGAGATTGTCCGCAAAGCCGATGTGCTGGTTTATGTAGATATGGCACGTTGGGAGATCCAGCAGCGTTTCCGTCGGGGTGAGATCGATGGGTTAGGTGTGAAGAACCGTGAGGAAGCTCCTTCCTACCATTATAAACGGGGATATTTCATCGACTGGAATGTCTGTGATGCCCTGAAGAAAGAATTACTGCCTGAAGTCGATTACTGGCTGGATACCCATATTGCCGGTATGCCGAAGATGATTACCGGTGAGACGATGCGTGCCGGTCTGGAAAAGACTGCCCATAAACCGTTCCGCGTTGTTCCTTTCTTCGACCCTGCACCCTGGGGCGGTCAGTGGATGAAAGAAGTATGCGACCTGGATAAGGAGCAGGAGAATTTTGGCTGGTGTTTCGATTGTGTGCCGGAAGAGAATAGCTTGTATCTGAAAGTTGAAGGCGAACTGTTCGAGATGGCTTCCAATAACCTAGTGTTCTATCAGACACGTAACCTGTTGGGTGGTCCGGTAGAATCGCGTTTCGGACAGGACTTCCCGATACGTTTCGACTTTCTCGATACGATGGGAGGGGGCAATCTGAGTTTACAAGTTCATCCGACAACTCAATATATCCATGACACGTTCGGTATCTGGTACACGCAGGACGAGAGTTACTATCTGTTGGATGCCGGTGAGGATGCAACAGTTTATCTCGGACTGAAAACCGGTGTCGATCCGGAAGAGATGATCGCCGCTTTGAATGAGGCGCAGGTCTCGGGCGAACCGTTCGACACGGAGAAGTATGTGAACAAATGGCCGGCAAAGAAACATGACCATTACCTGATCCCGAACGGGACCATCCATTGTTCGGGATCGAATGCGATGGTGCTTGAGATCAGTGCGACACCCAGTCTTTTCACCTTCAAACTGTGGGATTGGGGACGTCTGGGACTGGACGGTAAGCCGCGCCCGATCAATATCAAACACGGCTCCCATGTGATCCAGTGGGAACGGCAGACTGATTTTGTACGCGACCAGCTGGTCAATCATTTCGAACCGCGTGCCGAAGGTGAAGGTTGGGTGGAAGAACGTACCGGTCTGCATGAAAATGAGTTTATCGAAACCCGTCGTCATTGGTTTACCGGAATGGTGCCGCACAATACAGGTGGGGGAGTCAACGTTCTTAATGTGATCGAAGGTGATGAGCTGATCGTGGAGAGTCCGAGGAATGCATTCGAACCATTCATTGTCCATTATGCCGAAACATTTATTGTTCCTGCCATAGTCGGTGATTATACGATTCGTCCGTATGGTATTTCCGAAGGGAAACCCTGCGGAACGATAAAAGCATATGTTCGGGTGAAAGGATAAAATCGAATATCAATTAAAACACATATATATAATGTATAGTAACGATAACCGCATAGTAATGACTCTCGACGCCGGAGGAACCAACCTGGTCTTCTCGGCTATCCGCGGGGGTGATGAGATCGTGACCCCGATCACTTTACCCTCCTGTGCCTGCGACCTGGATCAGTGTTTGGGACAACTGGCAACAGGTTTCACCCGTATCCGTGAGCAACTGCCGGAGCCGCCGGTCGCTATCAGCTTCGCTTTTCCCGGTCCGGCAGACTATCCGGCAGGTATCATCGGTAACTTGCCGAATTTTCCCTCTTTCCGGGGAGGTGTGGCATTAGGTCCGTATCTGGAAGACCAGTTCAATATCCCTGTCTTCATAAATAATGACGGTGACCTTTTTGCTTACGGGGAAGCACTGACCGGTGCTTTGCCGGAGATAAATAACCGTTTGGAAAAGGCAGGCAGCATCAAACGTTATAAAAACCTGTTGGGTGTCACATTGGGTACAGGTTTCGGTGCAGGAGTCGTTATCGACGGAAATCTGCTGATGGGCGATAATGCTGCCGGAGGTGACATCTGGTGTTTCCGCAATAAGAAATATCAGCAGTATATTGTAGAAGAAAGCGTGAGCATCCGTGCCGTACAACGAGTGTACCGGGAGCTTTCCGGAGACACAGCCACTTATACTCCGAAAGATATATTCGATATGGCAGAAGGCACCCGTCCGGGTAACCAGCAAGCAGCCCTTCGTGCCTTTGCCGAACTGGGAGAGATGGCGGGGGATGCCATTGCACAGGCAATCACGTTGATCGACGGCCTGATCGTGATCGGCGGTGGTCTGACCGGTGCGGCCAAATATATCCTTCCCGCACTTTTGCAGGAGATGAACAGCCAGACCGGCATGATGGACGGTAGTCGTTTCAGTCGTTTGCAAAGTAAAGCCTATAATCTGGATGACGAGACTCAATTCAGCCAGTTTGCGAAAGGAGAAGCAGTCAAGATACATGTTCCCGGTTCAGGCCGTGAAGTGGATTATGACCCTTGTAAACGTATCGGAGTTATGATCAGTAAGCAGGGTGCCAGTCGTTCGGTAGCTTTGGGTGCTTATGTTTATGCACTAAATCAATTGACAAATTAGTTGACAGTTGACAGATGACAATTGACAGTTTAGCTTCGCGCTCGATAAATAAATCGGCTGAAAGCCGAAATATCTGTCAACTGTCACTTGTCAACTGTCAACTAAAATAATAAACAAGTTACGCCATGAATAAAAACAATTTCTTAAGTGCGGCTCTCTGTCTTTTGGCTGGCGGATTGGCTATTGCCTGTTCGCCGGTGAAGGAGGAGAGAGTTGCAGAAGAACTATCCCAATATGTGGAGCCACGTATCGGGACAGCCCATTGCCGTTGGTTCCATTTCACGCCGGGAGCTTATCCTTTCGGGATGGCAAAGCCTGCCCCATCGACCAATGGGCATCTGGGGAATAACTCCGGCTGGGAAGCTACCGGCTATGATTACCGGGATACTTCGATCGAAGGTTTCCCCTGCCTGCATGAGTTTCAGGTGGGCGGCATCGTCCTGATGCCTACGGTAGGCGAGTTGAAGACTGTCCCCGGTGCCGTGGATGATTCTACCGGAAGCGGCTATCGTTCCCGTTTCGATCATTCGGAAGAGATTGCAACGGCCGGCTATTATTCCGTTAACCTGCAAGATTACAATATCCGTGCAGAACTGACCGCTACACCCCGCGTGGCTTTCCAGCGTTACACCTTCCCGGCATCCGACGAGAGCCGTATCCTGTTCGATATCGGTAACAGGCAAGGAGAGAGCGGTGCTGTGAAAGATGCTTCCGTCACCCTGAACGAAGATGGTACAGTGGAAGGCTGGGTAATCACTATGCCGGAATACGTAAAGAAATATCAACCCGGAGCAGAAGTTCCTCTCTATTTCTTCGCCCAACTGGATAAACAGCCGGAAGGTTACGGTACATTTGCCGGAGAGAAGATACAGCCGGACACCCGACATATTTCAGGTATCGGATCAGGTTTGTACCTCACTTATAAAACGAACGAAGGCGAAAGCATTACGGCTAAGGTTGGCCTCTCGTACACATCCGTAGCGAATGCCCGCCTGAACCTGGAGGCAGAAGCACGTACATTCACCTTCGACCAGGCGAAAGAAGCCGCCCATCAGCAATGGGAAAACTACCTTGGACGCATCCGGGTAGAAACTCCGGTGAAGGAAGACAAGGTGAAATTCTACACCGGCCTGTATCATGCGCTGTTAGGGCGGGGGCTGGCGAGCGATGTGAACGGAGCTTATCCCCGCAACGACGGCAGTGTCGGACAAATTCCCGTGAAAGACGGCAAGCCGGTACATAATCTGTATAACACCGATGCCGCCTGGGGTGCCCAGTGGAATCTTTCGCAGGTATGGATACTGGCTTATCCGGAATATGCTTCCGATTACATCAGCAGCCATTTGCTGGTTTATAAAGATGCCGGATGGCTGGCGGACGGTATTGCCAACAGCCGTTACGTATCGGGTGTCGGCACGAACCTGCTGAGTACGATTCTGGCAGGCGCTTATCAATGCGGCATCCGTGACTTTGATGTAGACCTGGCTTATGAAGCATCCCTCAAGAATGAACTCGATGGTACGGACCGCCCGCTCGGTGCCGGTAAGGTCGATACGGACATGTTTCTCAAATACGGTTATGTCCCCCACCAGGATAAAGGCGACGGACCGGACGAAGCGTTTATGTTCTCCGCTTCCCATACTTTGGAATATTCTTATAGTGCCTGGGCTGTTGCCCAATGGGCAAAGAAGCTCGGTAAGACGGAAGATTACGATAAACTGATGTGGTTGTCCAAAGGCTGGGAACGTATCTATGACCCTTCGACCAATTTCGTACGCCCGAAAAAGGCAGACGGACAGTTCATCGGTGATTTCAACCCGATGCAGGTCTGGCGCGGTTTTCAGGAAGGAAACGCCTGGCAATACACGTTTTATGTGCCTCACGATCCGGCAGGACTGGTCAGCAAGGTCGGTGCGGATGTTTTCAATCAGCGCCTGGATAGTATCTTCACTGTTTCCCAAAAGCTGATTTTCAGCGGTGGTACGGAAGTCGGTGCTTTTGCCGGTCTGCAAACCCTGTATAACCAGGGTAACCAGCCTTGCTTGCATATCTCCTGGCTGTTCAATGAAGCCGGACGTCCTTCGCTGACCCAAAAATGGGTACGTGCCATCCTCGATGAGTTCTATGGTACGGACGGGATTCATGGCTATGGTTACGGACAGGATGAAGATCAGGGCCAGTTAGGTGCCTGGTATGTGATCGCTTCATTGGGAATGTTCGATGTGAAAGGCTTGACGGATTCATCGCCGTCTTTTGCTTTGGGCAGTCCGGTATTTGACAAGATAACCATCCGGCTCAACAATCGATATTATAAAGGAAAAGAGTTTGTTATCGAAGCAAAGAACAACAGTAGGGAAAACGTCTATGTGCAGCAATACCGCTTGAATGGCGAGGCATATCCTGCCACCCGTATTCCTTTTGAAACAATCACTGCCGGAGGTCGTCTGGAGATGGATATGGGCAATCAGGCTGTGGATGATTACAAATAAAGAATATATACCATGAATAAACAAAATTCAAAAGCTATTTACCCCATCCTCTTCGGATTCTTTGTGATGGGCTTTGTCGATGTAGTAGGCATCGCTACCAATTATGTAAAGGTAGACTTTGCCCTCTCCGATACGCTAGCCAACCTGATACCGATGATGGTGTTCCTGTGGTTTGCCCTGTTCTCGATCCCGACAGGTATCCTGATGGGGAAAGCCGGGCGGCGCAATACTGTTGTGATAGCGTTGGCCGTTACCACTCTGGCCATGTTGCTGCCCTTGTTCCTCTACGATTTTGCTTCAGTCCTGCTGGCTTTTGCTTTGCTGGGTATCGGTAATACGATCCTTCAGGTATCGTTGAACCCGATGGTCGCCAACGTCGTCAACCCGGATCGCATCACCAGCGTCCTGACTCTGGGGCAGTTCATCAAGGCCATCTCTTCTTTCCTGGGACCGATCATAGCGGGAGCCGCCGCCTCTTTTTGGGGTGACTGGAAACTGATTTTCGCCGTCTATGCAGCAACGACACTTGTCTCTACCGTCTGGTTGATCTCGACCATTCCGGGAAAGGAAAAACTGGAAGAAGCGAAGGCTACTTTTGGAACGACGTTATCTCTTTTCAGCGATAAATATATAACCTCCTTGTTCCTGGGAATTCTCTTTATAGTCGGCATAGATGTCGGCTTAAACACGACCATTCCCAAACTCCTGATGGAGCGTACCGGCATGGCTCTTTCCGAAGCCGGATTAGGAACCAGCTTGTATTTTGCCGCCCGTACAATCGGTTCGTTTGCCGGTGCTTTCCTGTTGGCGAAACTTTCGGCAAGCCGTTTCCTGAAATACAGCATGTTTGTCGCCATCGTGGCGTTTGTCCTGCTGTTGGCGGTTCCCGACACATGGAGCATGTTCGTGATGATCGTTATTGTGGGACTGGCTTGTGCGAATGTCTTCTCGATCATCTTCTCGTTTGCCCTTCAGCATAAACCGGAGCGTGCGAACGAAATATCGGCCCTGATGATCATGGGAGTATCCGGCGGTGCGCTGATTACTCCGCTGATGGGGATTGTTGCCGACGGTTTCGGGCAGGTTGCCGGATTATCCATTCTCCTGCTCTGTATCCTTTATATTTGTCTTATATCTTTTGGAATCGATAAAAAATAGATGCTTATGAAAACACTAAAGACCTTATTTCTGGCAGGATTGGCATTGTTCGCTATGTCGTCCTCCGTATGGAGTGCTTCGACAGCGCCTCCGGCGATCGAAACCCACCTGTTCCCAGCCTTATATAAAACAGCGAAAGGCCCGGTGCAGAAAGTACGGGTAACCGTGAAGCATAGCGGTGCGCCTGTTACTGCTACGCTTATGTTGGGAGACCAGTCGCGAAAGGAGAAGTTGAATGATGGCGCTAACCAGTTCTTTTTTGAGATACCGGCTGTACAGTCCGCCGTGCAACTACCTCTAACGGTAATGATTGGGAAAGAAAAAGAGTCTGCTCAGGTAGAAGTGAAACCTGTCCGCCATTGGCAGATGAATATGGTACAGCATACCCATACGGATATCGGTTATACCCGTTCGCAGACCGAGATTCTGGCGGAACACCTCCGTTACATCGACTATGCGCTCGACTATTGCGATGCAACCGACAATTACCCCGACTTCGCCAAGTTCCGCTGGACTTGCGAGATCGCCTGGGCTGTCAGCGAATACTTGAAATGCCGTCCCGCCGAACAGATCGCCCGGCTGAAGAAACGGGTATCGGAAGGACGTATCGAGCTGGCCGCCATGTATCTGAACTTCGACGAACTGCCGGACGAACAGACATTGGCCGCTTCTTTGTATCCCTTGAAACAATTCCGCGATGCCGGTTTGAAGGCGGAAGTCGCCATGCAGAACGATGTGAACGGTATCGGCTGGTGCTTCAGCGAGTTCTTTGCCGACGCCGGTGTGAAGTATGTCAATATGGGAACACACGGCCACCGTGCCCTGATCTGTTTCGATATCCCGACCGTCTTCTGGTGGCAGTCTCCTTCGGGAAAGAAGGTGCTGACCTATCGTGCCGAGCATTATAACCAGGGTAACTTCTTCGGTATCCATACCGATAACTTTGAACAGTTTGAGGAACGCGTTCTGAATTATCTGGGAGAGATGGAAGCGAAAAACTATCCGTACGATATCGTTGCCGCCCAGCACTCCGGTTATTTCACGGACAATTCGCCTCCTTCGACCAAGAGTTGCGAGATGCTGATGAAATGGAACGAGAAATACGAATGGCCTAAACTCCGTACGGCCGTAGCCAGCGAGTTTATCAAAGAGGTGGAATCGAACTATGCCGATAAGATACAGACCATCCGTGGCGCATGGCCCGACTGGTGGACCGACGGTTTTGGATCCGGAGCACGTGAAGCGGCCATATCCCGTATCACCCATTCGGATATTATCGCCAATCAGGCAGGATTATCTTTTGCCAGTATGCTCGGAGCCAAACTCCCCGCACAGATAGACGACCAGATATACGATATCAACAAAGCGTTGTTGTTTTATGACGAACATACGTTCGGTTACAGCGAAAGTGTACGTGATGCCTATTGCAAGGAGACCTGGGAACAACGTTCCCTGAAACAGTCGTATGCCTGGGAGGCTTACCGCCATTCCGGCTTGCTGGGAGAGGTGACGATGGGATTGCTGCAGTCTTTCGTGCCAAAAGCCGAGTATCCGTCTGTTGCCGTCTTCAATACCTTGAACTGGACGTATAGCGGCATTGCCAAAGTATACATCGACCACCAGATCCTACCGCGCGAAAAGGCATTCGAGATAGTGGATGCTTCGGGCAATGTCATTCCTGCCCAACCGGCGGAAAGCCGTTCGGACGGAACGTACTGGTCTCTTTATGTAAAAGACGTACCGGCTCTGGGATATGCGCAATATTATATTAAGGTAAAAGATACTCCCCGTGCAGCTATACAATCGGCAGAGAAGCTGGAGAATGCGCATGTGGAAAATTCCTGGTATTCCATCGACTTCAATCCGCGTAAGGGCACTATCAGCAAACTCTTCGACAAGGAACTGAACAAGGAACTGACGACGCCGAATGCAGAGTGGGAGATGGGAGAGTTCATCTATGAGATCATCGACAGTCGTCATCCGATGGAACAATACCGTGCCCCGCAATTCCTTCGTCGCCGTCCGGAACGGATCCGTTTCGAACGTTACGAGAAGGGCGACATTTGGGATACCTACCGTTTCCGTGGCGAGACGGTTGCCGGCCGCGAGCCGAACAACCTGATGGTGGAGTTTCGTGTCTTCAACGTGACCAAAAAGATAGAAATCGTTTACCGCCTGCGTAAGAAAGCCGTTACCGATCCGGAGGCTGTTTACATCTCTTTCCCGTTTGAAGTCAACCAGGGTAAGATTTTCCTGGATGTTCCCGGCGGAAATATTCAGGCTGGTGTAGACCAGATACCCGGATCATCGAACGACTGGTACACGGTCCAGAACTTTGCCACGGCACGCAACAGCGAGTCGCAGGTTGTTATGGGTAGTCCGGAAATCCCTTTGATGCAGTTCGGTGCGATCAATACAGGACGTTATAAAGCCGGCGCCGTTCCGCAGTCCACCAATATGTATTCCTGGCCGATGAACAATTATTGGGTAACCAATTTCAATGCCGACCAGATGGGCGAGTTGCAATGGAGCTATTTCATCAACTCCGATAAGGACAACTCTCTTGGCTATGCCACCCGTTTTGCCTGGGAGAACCGTATCCCGTTCCTGACCCGCGTATTGCCGGCTGGTGCCAAAGGTTCCAAGGTCATCTCGCCGGCCTCCGTCTTTACGATTACCCCTGCCAACCTGTTGCTGGTAAACATGAAGCCTGTTGAAGGAGAAAAGGCCGTCATGCTCCAGTTGCGCGAGGTGGATGGGAAACCGGCTACCTTCGCCGTTACTTCCGATAAGGTCAACTTCACGAAAGTGACGGTTTGCGATGTTGTGGGAGACCCTGTAACCGGAAACGGAACGACAGACTTTGCTCCGTGGGAGAATAAGTTTATAAAGTTATCCTGGTAGTCTCGGATGAAAAAAATAGAGCATGCCGCTTATGGAAAGATTCTTCGGAAGGGAAGGCTTTTCATAAGCGGCATTTCTTTTTACCTCTCCCTCTCTGTCGTTTGATAAGGAAATATTTCTTACCTGAACTTTATTGCGATGAAAGTATCTTTTATATCTTTGTCGTGGCAATAACATTCATGTCTATGAGTTTTTATAAAAACAAGTAATTCCTGAGATAAAAATGCAAGTGGAAAATACAGATATTTTGCTGAAAGATGTACGGAATAATTTTGACAAAATCTATGTGATGTATTATTCCCGTATGTTTCGTTTTGCAAAGGAATATGTATTGTTTGATGAAGATGCGGAGAATATAGTACAGGATGTTTTCCTCCTGTTATGGGAGAAGAGAGAGGTGCTGGATATACAGATAAGTTTGGTTTCTTATCTTTTTGCATTAGTCAAAAATAAATCCCTTGATTATCTCAGGCGCAAAGTCATAGCAGACGAATATAAAGAGGAGCTTAGTGCAAAACTGGCATCTTTGGAATCACTGAATTATTCTTTTACTTCGGATGAAGAGATAGAACAAATACTGATGACTGCTATCGATAAACTTCCCGAACGCTGTCGCCAGGTCTTTCTTAAAAGCCGTATCGAAGGGAAAAAGAACCGTGAGATCGCCGACGAACTTGATTTATCGATGAGTACCGTAGAGAACCAGATGACCATAGCCTTACGGAAACTACGCATAGAACTAAAGGACTACCTGCCTTTATTACTCTTCCTATTGGATGTTAAATAATATTTATTTGCATACTGGCTTTGGGAGTAAATGGAGTTTGAAACGCTCTCCCTGTATACAAGCCGGAAAATGCACTACTTAATAACTAAATATTTTGAAGGAGAAATAACCGCAGAAGAGAGAAAGCTGTTATTCTCAATGATTCGGACGGATGCGAAAGTCAGAAAAGACTTCTCTTCCGTGCAGAATCTGTATGCATTATCCTCTTGGTTACCGAAAGAAAATGATGAATTGGATGCCGTCGATAAACTGGCAGGTTTCAAACAGGCTCATTGCAGGAAGAAACATAATCCGGTACCTTTTATGAGACATGTGGCAGGCTATGCCGCAGCCATCTGCCTGACTATCCTTTCCACCTGGATAGTGTTGGACAACCGACAGTCTCCGGAAGAGCATATTGCTTATGAAGAGTTCTCCATACCTTCCGGCCAGCGGGCGATGGTAAAGTTACATGACGGGACGACTGTCTGGCTGAACGCCCGTTCCACACTCCGGTATCCGAATCGTTTTACCAGCGGAGAGCGTAAAGTGGAATTGGACGGTGAGGCCTTTTTCGAGGTCGAACATGACGAACAAAAGCCATTTGTCGTATCGACTGAAAAGCTGGATATAAAAGTGTTGGGTACAAAATTCAATGTATTTGCCTATAAAGGTAGGAATGAGTTTAATACGGCATTACTGGAAGGTTCGGTCAAAATATATGAACGGGAAGACGAGGCTAAAGCTCTGTTTATGAATCCTAACGAATGTGCCGAATTAAAAGACAATAAATTAGTAAAACGTCCTATGGGAAATACCGATTTTCTGTTGTGGAAAGAGGGTATTTATGCATTTGATGACGTCCCGTTTGAAGAAATAATAAAGAAACTCGAACTGTATTATGATATCGGGATAACGGTCAGTAACAGCAAGCTTATGAAATATAAATTCAGTGGAAAATTCCGGCAGCGCGACGGGGTGGAAAGTGCACTCCGTACATTGCGGAAAGTCTATTATTTTACGTATATGAAAGACGAAGAAAATAATAGCATAATAATCAGATAAAATAGAGAGATCATCAAATATGTTTAACCTTTAAATTATTTATTGCCTATGGAAGTATAAAGAAGAAAAAACGGCCGAAAGACGTTCCCGCATCCATTCGGCCGTCTGCTAACACGTAATCAAAAATAATTAAGTATTAACAAGTAAACAATACAAAGTTATGAAAAAAGAACCGAAAATTCTAAATGTTATGAGAATTTCAGCCATTCTGCTTTCCCTTTGTGTATTCTCTTCCTTTGCATCGAAAACAAGCTCGCAAAACGTGAAGGTGAATATCAGTGGAAAGACTATGACTATTGCGAATTTTATAGACCAGGTCGAACAACAAACCGACTATCTGTTTGTCTATAGTAAGAATGAAGTAGATGTGAATAAAACCATTCCTGTAAAAGCCGGCAACAGAACTGTCGCCCAATACCTGAATGATGCTTTTGCAGGCTCGGAAGTGAAGTTCGCTTTTGAGAATGATTATATTGTATTGACGAAGAACAGCCTGCCCTCCATCAAACAGCATGGTAAGAAAGTTACCGGTTCGGTGACCGATTCGTCAGGAGAGCCTATCATCGGTGCCAATGTGGTTGTAAAAGGAACGACCAATGGTACCATTACCGATGTCGACGGTAAGTTCTCGCTGGAGATACCGGATAAAGCAGTATTGGTAATTTCTTATATCGGTTACCTCACCCGTGAAGTCCCGGTGAACGGCCAATCCACAGTTAGTGCGGTATTGGCGGAAGACACGCAAGCATTGGACGAAGTGGTCGTTGTAGGTTACGGTACGATGCGTAAATCGGATGTAACAGGATCTATCGGAGTTGCCAAGGGGGAAGAACTGACGAAAAATCAGAACTTCAGTGCGTTGGATAACCTGCGAGGTAAAGTATCCGGTGTCAATATCTTTTCAAACTCCAGCCAGCCGGGAGCCTATTCCAACCGTGTTATTATCCGTGGTATGGCGACTATCAATTCATCTTCCGAACCGTTATATGTAGTGGACGGTGTCGTAATGGAGGATTTCGGATTGGTTAATCCGAATGATATCGAATCGATGGAAGTACTGAAAGATGCTTCTGCCGCAGCGATCTACGGTGCCCGTGGTGCGAATGGTGTCATTATGGTAACAACCAAGCGCGGAAAGAAGGATGGCGAAGGAACAGCCGTGAGCTATCAGGGATCGATCAGCGTTAGCCATATTGCACGTAAAATGGACCTGTTGAATTCTCAGGAATGGTGTGATACCTTTATGAAAGGATTGGAAAATGAAAACACTTACATGGGAAAGAACTGGTCTCTGGATCGTTCCTACTGGTTCCACGACCGTAATTACTTCGATGAGAACGGTAACCCGTTGTACGATACGGACTGGCAGGATGAAGCTACCCGTACAGCCGTTTCACACAACCATCAGATAAATATCCAGCAGGCAGGTAAGAACTCTTCCATGGGTGCTTTCCTGAATTATACCGACCAGCAAGGTATTGTAAACAATACGTATAATAAACGTCTGAATGCAAAGATCGCCTACGATGCCAACCCGACCCCGTGGCTTTCTACAGCCGTGAACCTGTTGGTCAATCATACCTGGGGACGTTATACTCCGGAAGATGGCGGCGGACAGGATGCCCGGCGTACAATGATCGAGATGGTTCCCTGGTTGCCGGTATACGATGCCAACGGCGATTATACGACCAGCACCACTTCTCTGACGGAAAGTAATTATTTCGGTTTGGAGGGAATGTCCAATCCGGCAATGATCCTGGACTTGCAGAAACGTATGCGTTATAATACGCAGATATTCGGTAATGCCGCCCTGACATTCCATTTGATGGACGGTCTGGACCTGAAGACCCAGTTCGGTATCGACAGCCATAATGCGACATACAGAGGCTATTCTTCCATTTCCCTGAATAACATCTCCATGCCTAACGGTTGGGCTGAATATCAGAACTGGAATTCTCTGTACTGGCAGGAAGAAACTTATCTGACTTATAGCAAAGTTTTCGGTCAGCACCGTATAAATGCAATGGCGGGATTATCCTGGCAGGAACGTACGCAACGTTGGAACAAGTCTCGTACGGAAGGGTTTGCCGACGACTTTTATGAAGACAACAACATGGCTGTCGGAACCAATCCGAGCAGTCCGGAATCAAGTTGGGAACGTTGGGCTATGAACTCCTATTTCCTGCGTTTGGCTTATACTTATAAAGATCGTTATTCGGCAACGGTAACAGGACGTGTCGACGGTTCTTCCAAGTTCGGAGATAATAATAAGTATGCCTTTTTCCCGTCAGCAGGTCTGGCATGGAATATTTCGCAGGAAGATTTCCTGGCGGACAGCGAGGTGATAAGCAACCTGAAGCTGCATACCAGCTACGGTCTGACAGGTAACTCGGAAATCGGCCCGTACAACTCTTTGGGTAAGACAGATGCCGGAACGCACCTGATCGACGGTAAACGTGCTCCCTGGTCTTATATCAAAACCATGTCGAACCCGGATTTGAAATGGGAAAAGACAGGACAGTTTGATATCGGTTTCGATATCGGTTTCTTCCAGAATCGCCTGAACCTCGATATTGCTTACTACAATAAGAAAACGACCGATCTGTTGCTCGATTGTCCGGTTCCTCACTCTACCGGCTTCAGTACTATCTTTAAGAATATCGGTTCTGTAAGGAACCAGGGTATGGACCTGATGGTGAATGCCACTCCGGTGCGTAGTAAAGATTTCACCTGGAACTCTGTTGTGAACCTGAATTATAACAAAAATAAAATCCTCGCTTTGGGTGATACCGATGCCGATGTGTACCTGTATGACTGGGTAGGTGGCGGAAGTATCCTGCGTGTAGGCGAAAGTATGGGTAGCTTCTATGGCCTGGAACGTCAGGGCGTTTATACCATAGAAGATTTTGAAGCCGGTAATTGTGAAAAGAGCCAGGTTGGCCGTGCAAAACGTTCTTCCGAAAAGACCATTATCGGTAAAGGATTACCTGATTGGACCGGTAGCTGGATCAATAATCTTTCTTACAAGAACTTCGACCTTACACTCGACCTGCAGTTCGTTTGGGGCGTTGAGACACTGCAACGTTTCTTCCACTCGACTTACGACCGTTTCGGTATTACCAATGGCCTGAAGAATATCCTTTATGATGCTTACGACGGAACAAATCCGGGAACCATGCAGCAGATGATCTATCTGCAGAGCGCCGAGCATAACGGTGTAAAACATGCCGGTCAGGATACTACAACCGATTCGCAATGGGTTGCCAACGGTTCTTATCTGCGTTGTAATATGTTGCAGATCGGATATACTTTCGATAGCAATGTCGTTAAGAAGATCGGTTTGTCCGGTTTACGTCTGTATGCAAGCGGTAACAACCTGTTCCAGATCGTTTCCAAAGATTTCCTGGGCTACGATCCCGAATCGACATCGGAAACCAGTTCGACTGATAAAGGAGCCGGTAAGTTTGGTCAGAACATGACGTTTTTCTCTTACCCGAGAGCAAGAACATTCACTTTTGGTGTTAATGTGACTTTCTGATTCATTTAACTTATTAAGACGATTAAAATATGAAAAAGATACTAACGACCGCGATTTTATGTGCCGGACTGTTCAGCTTTACGGCATGCAGTGATTTTTTGGATGAGAACCCCAAAAGCCAGCTGACTACTGTGGGGTATTATACAACGGAAGCACAGGCTCTGGCAAATGTCAATTATCTGTACCGCACAGGGGCCATTCGTCAGATAGCCTCCGCTCCGAGTGCGTATGTAGGAAGTTTCGCCTCTATTACCGGATTACTGACCGGCTATTTCCTGAACAGTTACGAAGGACAGGAGATCGTGTGTAAATATTCCCGCGAGTTGAACCGCCAGCAATATACCATGCAAATATCCGGTACGATGGACGGGATATGGGATGCCTGTTATAAGGCCATCAATGTCTCTAATGCCGCCATCAAAAGTATTCCGGATATCAAGATGGAGGAAGCCCTGTCCAAAAAACTCATCGGAGAGGCGAAGTTCTTCCGTGCCTTCAATTATTTTTATCTGGTAAAGACCTTTGGTGCCGTACCGTTCTATACGGAACCGTATGTTACTGCCGAAAACATGGAACTGGACCGTACGGGTGTGGAAACTATTTATGCCCAGATCGAGACCGACCTGAAAGAGGCGGCCGATGCACTGCCGGCGGCTAAGTTTGCGGATAATTCCCACAGGATCACTAAATATGCGGCAGCTATGATGTTGACCTCTGTGTATATGCAGCAAGGTAAGTATGCAGAAGCAGTCCCGTATGCGAAGATCGTAATCGATTCCCCGCACAGCCTGGCTACGAATGACGACCTGAAGATGAACAGTGCCTTCAACAAACTTCGTTCGACCGACGATCTGGATGAAGTGATCTATGCCCAGGAGTATGATAATGCGGTAAATACCAGTGACTGGTTCCCGACTTATGCCTTTAATTCGAGTGCCGTTTCCGTATTCGGAACTTATTCGATCTTCGAACGTGTCTATGGTCCGACGGACGAATTCCTGAATGTATACGAAAAGAACGACTTGCGTATCCAGCCGAACCAGTTCTTCCATTGGGAATACACCAATCCGAATACCGGGGCGACATGGTCTTCCAAGAATGCGGGCTGCTGGTATTATTACGACGAAGACGCTTTGCTTAGTACCGGTAAAGGAACGAAAGACTGGAATGTCTTCCGGTATGCCGAAGCATTGCTGGACGGAGCCGAAGCTATCGCTCAAAGCCAGGGAGTAACGGCCGAAGCAGCCGGTTACCTGGCACAGGTGCAGGCACGTGCCGATATGGAAGGTAAAACGGCTGATCAGATCGCTTCCGAATTACAGAAACTGTCGAAACAAGCCTTTATCGAAGCCTGTTGGACCGAGCGTTTACGTGAGTTCCCGCTGGAATATAAGATATGGGATGATTGTGTGCGTACAGGTAAATTCCCTGTGATCTCCAAAACAGAGGCCGGCCGGATCGATTATATCAACCTGGTGGGGGCACAGAATGCTTCCGGTGCGACATTTAAGGAAACCGACCTGTTGTGGCCGATCTCTGTAAATGAGATGCAGCGTAATCCGAGTCTGACCCAGAACCCTGGTTATTCTGCCCGGTAAAAGATACCAGCAATGGATAAAAAGTGTTTTTAATTTAGTCGATCATTTTACATGTCAATGGTCAGAAATGGGAGAGGAGGAGTAGGATTACTCCTCCTTTTTTCATAAAAAGAGCCCCTTTATGTGATTTTGTATGCGAATTAAAGATATTTGTGTTCTTTCTGTACCGGATTGTCTTTATATTTGTGTGAATAATGAATTTGATGATTTGGCTAAATTTAAACTTGTGATATATCAACTAAAAATAAGTAAAACATGAATAAGAAAAGTGTATTGGCTCTTGCTTTGGTCACGATGATGGCCTGGGTAGGGAAGCCTGCTATGGCAGCTACCGGTACGGGTGCCTTCGATCCGGTAGAGTATGCAATGCCGTTGATGGGAACTCAATCGAGTTTCGAGCTGTCGACAGGAAATACCTATCCGGCTATTGCGCGTCCCTGGGGTATGAATTTCTGGACGCCACAGACCGGAAAGATGGGAGACGGATGGCAGTATGTCTATACGGCAAATAAAATTCGTGGTTTCAAGCAAACCCATCAACCAAGCCCGTGGATCAACGATTACGGACAGTTCGCGATTATGCCGGTGGTAGGTACTCCGGAGTTCGATCAGGATAAACGTGCCAGCTGGTTCTCTCATAAGAGCGAGGTGGCTAAACCTTATTATTATAAAGCCTATCTGGCTGACCATGATGTGATAACCGAACTGACGCCGACCGACCGTGCAGCACTGTTCCGTTTCACTTTCCCGGAAAACGACCATTCCTACATTGTTGTCGATGCACTGGATAATGGATCTTATATCAAAGTCATCCCGGAAGAAAACAAGATCATCGGCTACTCGACCAAGAATAGCGGTGGTGTTCCTGAGAACTTCAAGAACTATTTCATTATCGAGTTCGATAAACCTTTCACTTACGAAGCCACTTTCGCCGATAATTCTTTGAAAGAAGGCGCGAAAGAACAGACTTCGAGCCATGTGGGAGCTGTGATCGGTTTCAAGACAAAGAAAGGAGAAATCGTTCATGCCAAAGTCGCATCTTCTTTTATCAGCTTCGACCAGGCCGCCATCAATATGAAAGAGTTGGGTAACGATAATTTCGATACCCTGGTTTCCAAAGGCAAACAAGCCTGGAACGATGTGCTGGGTAAGATCGAAGTGGAAGGCGGTACGTTAGACCAGTATCGTACATTCTATTCCTGCATGTACCGTTCCCTGCTGTTCCCTCGTAAGTTCTACGAAATCGATGCAGCCGGAAATGTCGTTCATTACAGTCCGTATAACGGCGAAGTACTGCCGGGATATATGTTTACGGATACCGGTTTCTGGGATACCTTCCGTGCCCTGTTCCCATTCCTGAATCTGATGTATCCGTCGATGAACAAAGAGATGCAGGAAGGTTTGATCAATACATATAAGGAAAGCGGCTTCTTCCCGGAATGGGCAAGTCCGGGACATCGTGGTTGCATGGTAGGTAACAACTCGGCTTCCATCCTGGTCGACGCTTATATGAAAGGTGTGAAAGTGGATGATCTGGAAACCCTGTACAAAGGTTTGATCCACGGTACGGAGAATGTACATCCGACTGTTTCTTCAACCGGCCGTTTGGGACATGAATATTACAACAAACTGGGTTATGTTCCTTACGACGTGAAGATCAATGAGAATGCAGCCCGTACGTTGGAATATGCTTATAACGACTGGTGTATCTACCAGATCGCTAAAGAACTGGGCCGTCCGAAAAAGGAACTCGACCTGTATGCAAAGCGTGCTATGAACTATAAGAACCTGTATGATAAGGAAACCAAACTGATGCGTGGTAAGAACGCCGACGGTAAATTCCAGTCACCGTTCTCTCCGTTGAAATGGGGTGATGCCTTTACGGAAGGAAACAGCTGGCATTACACCTGGTCTGTTTTCCATGATCCTCAGGGACTGATCGACTTGATGGGAGGAAAAGATTCTTTCGTTATGATGCTCGATTCCGTATTTGCCGTTCCGCCATTGTTCGACGATAGCTATTACGGCCAGGTGATCCACGAGATCCGTGAAATGCAGATTATGAACATGGGTAACTATGCTCATGGTAACCAGCCGATCCAGCATATGATCTACCTGTATAACTATGCCGGACAGCCCTGGAAAGCTCAGTACTGGCTGCGTGAAGTGATGAACAAGATGTACACCCCGACACCGGACGGGTATTGTGGTGACGAAGATAACGGCCAGACTTCTGCCTGGTATGTATTCTCTGCTCTTGGTTTCTATCCGGTTGCTCCGGGTACGACCCAGTATGTGTTGGGTGCTCCGTTGTTCAAGAAGGCTACTTTACATTTCGAGAACGGCAAGAACCTGGTGATCAACGCTCCCGATAACAGCGACAAGAATATCTATATCGAATCGATGTCGTTCAACGGCGTGAACTATACAAAGAATTATCTCGATCATAACGAACTGCTGAAAGGTGGTGTTCTCGATATCAAGATGGGCGACAAGCCGAATCTGAACCGGGGCGTTAACCCGGAAGATCTTCCTTATTCATTCTCTGTAGATGAAAAAAAGAAGAAATAACAATATATTAATTATAATATGAATGTGAAAAAACAATGGATGATGTCAGGCCTGGTTGTGTGCCTGACATCTTTCGTATTCTCTTGCCAGACGACAGAGAAGACGGCAACGGAGACGGATTACGTTTCTTATGTAGATCCTTATATCGGATCAGGTGAACACGGTCATGTATTTGTCGGGGCGAACGTCCCGTTCGGAGCCGTACAGATCGGCCCGCAGAACATCCATAAAGGATGGGACTGGTGTTCGGGGTATCATTATTCGGATAGTGTATTGATAGGTTTCAGCCATACCCATCTGAGCGGAACCGGATGTGCCGACCTGGGGGATATCCTGGTCATGCCTTTTACCGGCAAGGTCCGTACGGCACGTGGTGAACAGGATAACATTGAAGGAGCTTGTTCCTCTTACTACCGGCATGAAAACGAATCGGTAAGTCCCGGTTATTACTCTTTACTTTTAGACAATGGCGTTCATGTCGAACTGACAGCTACCGAACGTGTCGCTATGCACCGCTATGCTTTCCCGCAGAACGAACCGGCTCATTTGCTGATCAACCTGAAAGAAGGGAACGGCGACCGTGCGTACGATACATATCTGAAGAAGATCGATGACTATACGGTAGAAGGCTATCGCTTCTCGCATGGCTGGAGTCCGCAGCATAAAGTCTTCTTTACCATGAAATTCGACCAGCCTGTCGCTTCACTCGAAGTATTCAATGACGACGAACCGGCAGGTACCGACGAGTTGACCGGCGAAAAGGTGAAAGGTGTCGTTTCTTTCAAAGAAGGCACCAAAGATGTGCAGGCGAAAGTAGCCATCTCTTCCGTCAGCTGTGAGAATGCGTTGAAGAATATGCAGGCGGAATTGTCACATTGGAATTTTGACCAGGTACACCAGGAAGCTGTCTCCAAATGGAATGACCAACTGGCTTGTGTGGTGGTTGATACCCCCGACGAGCGTGCTAAGAAGATTTTCTATACAGCCGTTTATCATACATTCATTGCTCCGACATTATATTGCGATGTGAACGGGGAGTTTCGCAGACAGGACGACAAAGTCTATACAGATACAAACTGGACGAATTATTCCACTTTCTCTTTGTGGGATACTTACCGTACATTGAATCCCTTGTATACCATCATCGCACCGGAGAAGGTGGACGATATCGTCAATTCCTTCCTGAGTATCTACGACCAGCAGGGCAAACTTCCTATCTGGCATCTGGTAGGAGGCGAAACCAACTGTATGCCGGGATATAGCTCCGTACCTGTTATTGCCGATGCTTATCTGAAAGGCTTTAACGGTTTCGATGCGGAACGCGCTTTTCAGACAATGAAAGGTACTGCGACTTACGAGAAACAAAATGGTGTCCCTTACGTGCTTGAAAAAGGATATATCCCTTGTGATAAAGTCCATGAAGCCACTTCCATTGCTATGGAATATGCGGCAGACGACTGGGGTACAGCACTGATGGCTAAGAAAATGGGTAAGCAGGAGGATTATGAGAATTTCCTGAAACGTGGTAAATATTATGCTCAGTATTATGACCGGGACATTAACTTTGTCCGTCCTAAGATGGATGACGGCAGCTGGCGTACACCGTACGATCCGTTCCGTTCTATTCATGGAGTGGGAGACTTTACGGAAGGTACAGGATGGCAATATACATTCTTCGTACCCCAGCATCCGGAAGGTATGATCGAAATACTGGGAGGCGACGCTGCTTTCATAACCAAGCTCGATTCGTTGTTCGTTGTTGAAGGCGATATGGGAGAGGGCGCATCCAGCGATATCAGCGGTCTGATCGGCCAGTATGCACATGGCAACGAACCGAGTCATCACGTTGCTTACCTGTACCCTTATGCCGGCGAACAGTGGAAGACTGCCGAGAAGGTACGTTATATCCAGGATGAATTCTATACGGACCAGCCGGAAGGGATCATCGGAAACGAAGACTGCGGACAGATGTCTGCCTGGCATGTGATGTCTGCTCTGGGATTCTATCAGGTAAATCCTTCAAACGGCGTGTTTGTCTTCGGCAGTCCGTTGTTCGGTAAGGCCTCCGTTCGTTTAAAAGGCGGAAAGACATTTGATGTGGTTGCACAGAACAACAGTAAGGATAATATCTATATCCAGTCTGTTACACTGAACGGCCAGCCGTATGATAAGTCATACATTTTGTATGACGATATTATGAAAGGCGGTAATTTGACGTTTGTCATGGGAAATACTCCGAACAAGCAGTTCGGGGCAGCACCTGAGAACCGTCCGAAGTCAGCTGAATAAACAATTATAAATTATAGCAGAAAAATGATTAAAAGATTCAAGACACCCGTAGCCTTTTTGGCTTCCATCTTTTTACTGGCCTCTTGTGCCTCCGGGGGAGATATGTCTTCCCCGCAAAAAAGCCCGGTGGACTATGTGAACCCTTACATGGGAAATATCAGTCACCTGCTGGTGCCGACCTATCCGACTGTACATCTGCCTAACAGTATGCTTCGCGTATATCCGGAGCGTGCCGACTTTACCGGCGACCTGTTGAGCGGACTGCCTGTTATCGTGACCAGCCACCGCGGTAGTTCCGCTTTCAACCTGAGTCCGTACCAGGGAGAGGAATCCGGACTGAAACCGGTTATCAACTACAGCTACGATCAGGAAAAGATCTATCCTTATCGCTATCAGGTATATCTGGACGACAACAATATCGACGTAGATTTTGCCCCGTCTCACCAGAGTGCCGTTTATGGTATTACGTTTGAAGGCGAAGGTCCTGCCTACCTGATCTTCAACAGCCGTAACGGACAGTTGAAGACCGACGGTAAGAACGTCAGCGGTTACCAGTTCGTCGACCGGAAAACAAAAGTATACCTTTATGCAGAAACCGACAAGACACCGCAGAAATCCGGCGTATTGAGCGACAACACTGTGAAGTACGGCGAAACATCAGTAGAAGGAAAAGACGCTGCTCTTGTCCTCTCTTATGGAAATGATGTAAAGAAGCTGGGTGTACGTTACGGTATCTCATTTATCAGCGAAGAACAGGCTAAGAAGAACCTGGAACGTGAGATTGCCGCCTATGATGTCGATGTGGTTGCCAAGATCGCCCGTAACGACTGGAACGATGCCCTCGGCAAGATACAGGCTCAAGGCGGAACGGAAGACGACAAGGTGGTATTCTACACCTCCCTGTACCGTTGCTACGAACGTCCGGTCAACCTGAGTGAAGACGGACGCTATTACAGTGCTTTCGACGGCCAGGTACATGAAGACGGAGGTCGTCCTTTCTATACCGACGACTGGATTTGGGATACATACCGTGCAACCCACCCGTTGCGTATCCTGATCGATAACGAACGTGAAAGCGATATCATCAACTCCTTCCTGCTGATGGCAGAACAGATGGGTACGAACTGGATGCCGACCTTCCCGGAAGTTACCGGCGATTCGCGTCGTATGAACTCCAACCATGCCGTAGCCACCGTGATCGATGCCTGGAAGAAAGGTTTACGTGGCTTCGACCTGGAAAAGGCTTATATTGCCTCAAAGAAAGGTATCGAAGAGAAAACACTGATCCCCTGGTCGGCTGCACCTGCCGGATGGTTGGATGATTTCTATAAGGAACACGGTTATATCCCGGCATTGAAACCAGGCGAAAAAGAGACTGTAGCCAATGTTTCTCCCTGGGAAAAACGCCAGCCGGTAGCTGTTACCTTGGGTACGGCTTACGACCAGTGGTGTCTTTCACAGATCGCTGCTGAACTGGGTAAGACTGACGAAGCTAAACATTACCTGCGCGAATCGTACAACTACCGTAACCTCTTCAACCCCGATACCCGTTTCTTCCATCCGAAGGATAAGGACGGCAAGTTCATCGAGCCGATGGATTACCGTTACGATGGTGGTCTGGGTGCACGCGATTACTACGACGAGAATAACGGATATGTATACCGTTGGGACGTACAGCATAATATCGGCGACCTGATCTCTATGATCGGTGGAGACAAAGCTTTCACTTCGGCTCTCGATTCTATGTTCAACGAACCGCTGGGTATGTCTAAATGGAGTTTTTACTCCTTCCTTCCCGACCATACCGGTAATGTGGGTATGTTCTCGATGGCGAACGAACCGAGTTTGCATATCCCGTATCTGTACAACTACGCCGGTCAGCCCTGGAAGACACAGAAGCGTATCCGTACGTTGTTGAACCAGTGGTTCCGTAACGACGTGATGGGTGTTCCTGGTGATGAAGACGGTGGTGGTATGTCTGCTTTCGTTGTCTTCAGTCAGATGGGATTCTATCCGGTTACTCCCGGTTCGCCTACATATAATATAGGTAGCCCGGTATTTACGGATGTGAAGGTCGACCTGGGTAATGGTAATACATTCGAGGTCAAAGCAAATAATGCTTCTCCTGAGAACAAGTACGTACAGTCTGCCCGCCTGAACGGTGAAGTGTTGAACCAACCGTGGTTCCAGCACAGCGACATCGCTCAGGGCGGTCTGCTGGAACTGGAGATGGGACCGAAAGCCAATAAGACATGGGGAACAAAGACTCCTCCGCCTTCAGCAGCTCCGATGCCTCAATAATGACCTCTTTTTTCGCGTTTGATCCGGAAAATACTTAAAAAAAATCAGCAAAGTAGTATAGATAGTAGCTACTTTGCTGATTTTTTATAATGGATAAGTTACAATTTATCAATTTCTTCGACTGACAGACCTGTACATTGGGCAATTGTTTCGATATTAATTCCCTTCTTTTTGAAATTAGCAGCAATAAGGCGTTGTTCTTCTGCTTTTCCTTCAACCTTTCCTTTTTCTACCCCTTTCTCCATGCCATCATCAAAACTGGTATCGAGTGCAGCGGAAAGGTCACGTTCTACAGAGAGGCTCAGTTCATATTCCAGTCGTTGATCAGGAGTCATTCTTTCTACTTCCACAATACTTTTCAGTTTGCGGAATATCTGATTATTCAGTTCTTCAGGTAATCGTTCCATGATCTCGATATTATTTAATACATATAACCACTTCTTATAAAGCGTATCACACTCATGCAAAGGTAATACAAATTTCGGCATTTCCAGATAGATTTCATTAAGCGTTTCACTGAAAGGAATCTTCAGTTCCCGATCCATGCGTACAATATCCCAACGGTATTTCTCCGAACGTGATGGTTCCATGATATAGTTTAGTACGCAAATGACATATACTTTACTTATGTGATAGTTCCACCGTTTGCGAATCCTTTCATCCGGTTCCTTCTCCAACTTCTCTTTACGATCATGGATTGTTGTTGGATAGCAAATGATGCATAATACAGCATTCTGTCGGAGAAGTATTTCTGTCGGCTTTTTTGCGAAAGGTGATGTCTACGATTACTTCTTGTTGAATGACTTCATTAAGGAAACTGATGATAAGATCTTTACTTACTTCACTGCCAAAAATCTTTTTCCAGCCGTAGTCTGAGAATGGATTAACAAATTTGTTCATAATCAATTGTTTTAGTTACCTCTGTAAATAGAGTTTCAGCAAATGTATGCAATTATTCTTTAATACACGGTGTAAAAATAGAATTGTTTTTGTATCTATATATATAAATTAAGAAATAAGGATGAATAATTGATTGAATTGAAGTGAAATGACTAGGAAAAACGATCGTTTTTTTTAGTCATTTATTCGTGTGCAAAAGTATTCTTTATAATCCAATAATCAAAGTGTTTTCTGAATAATTATTCTCTTAAATATCAATATGCTGTCTTTGAATTTAGCAAAATATCTGTTAATCAACAATTAACGATTTTAAACAGAAAAAGAGTGACTAAAAAAAACGATCGTTTTTTCTAGTCACTCTTTTTCTTATGTATGCTTTGAAAAATAAGCTTTAAGTGTTAGTTTCATTTTGGGACTGACGAACATTTTTGTGAAATATGGCTAGTATTAATGTGTTGAAAATCAACGATCTTATCATTCTGTTCTCGAAGCAAAAATACTTTAATCGCTGGATAATCTTTTTTATAGACCTATTTTTCTCAGTTTTATCTACTTTTTTAGTTTTTGCGACCCTTGGCAATATTTTGAAAATAAATCTGCCGATACATGAGTTTATTTATATAAGCCTCTTTGCTATCGTTTGCAGTACAATCAGTTTTCTTTCCTGCCAGACTTATAAAGGTATTATTCGTCATTCAACTTTTACAGAAACGGGGCGTATTGCTATTGCCTCTTTTGTGAAAGTTGCTTTGATGACTTCTGCTCTTTCCTTTTTTATCCACTCGTTATCTTTTCTACAAATCTTTTTAGGAGGTCTGCTTGACCTATTCCTGACTTTCTTCGTTTTGACAATATTTCGTGCTTTATTAATAATAATGTATAGCATGATAGTCAAAAGTGTGGCTTCCAATAACGAAAAGCTGTTAATTTACAGGGAGGAAGACGCTGTCTCTAATTCGCCTGCGATTTCTCTTTGGAAACAATCTGATAATTATCAGATCGAAGGATATATACGAATAGGAAAAAGAAGTAAGATCCGCATAGGAGGATGTCCGGTCTATTCGGTAAAGGATCAGTTGGAATTTAATGGTTTGGTAAACCGAAAAGGTATCAAGGCTATTTTGTTTACCGACTATCATGCAGTAAAAGCAGAAAGTGAGCGCCTGGTTCGTTATTGTGAGCGGAAAAAGGTTCGTATGTTGATGCTTCCTACTGTGGATGAGTTAAAAGGGGGGACAGTCAATTTACGAAATCTACCGGAGGTCCGTATCGAAGATCTGTTAGGACGTGATGAAATTAATATTAATCTGAAAGAGATTGCAGATGAATTAGGGGGTAAAGTCGTTATGGTTACAGGTGCTGCCGGATCTATCGGCAGTGAACTTTGTCGACAACTTTGTACATTTGGTTTGAAGCAACTGATCTTGTTTGACAGTGCCGAGACACCTATGCATACCATTCGTCTGGAGTTGGAAGACCGATTCCCGGATGTTGTTTTTACTCCGATTATGGGTGATGTCCGGATGCTAGCCCGTGTAGAAAGTGTTTTTAAAAGTTTCCATCCCCAATATGTCTTTCATGCAGCAGCCTATAAACATGTCCCTCTGATGGAGGAAAATCCTTGTGAAGCTGTACATACCAATGTCCAGGGAACCCGTAATATGGCTGACATGTCCGTAAAATATGGAACAGATAAATTTATTATGATCTCTACCGATAAGGCAGTCAATCCAACCAATGTGATGGGGGCTTCCAAACGCCTGGCAGAGATCTATGTGCAAAGCCTGAGTATTGCGATAAGCAAAGGATTACACCCGGGAAAAACCCGTTTTATCACTACCCGCTTTGGTAATGTATTAGGTAGTAACGGTTCTGTTATTCCTCGTTTCCGTGAACAGCTGGCGAAAGGCGGCCCTTTAACAGTCACCCATCCTGATATTATCCGTTATTTCATGACGATCCCTGAAGCCTGTCGTCTTGTTTTGGAAGCAGCTTTTATGGGAAAAGGAAATGAGATTTTCGTATTTGATATGGGTACTCCAGTAAAGATTGCCGACCTAGCACGTCGAATGATAGAATTGGCCGGTCTTATCCCTGAAAAAGATATTGAAATAAAATATACCGGTCTTCGTCCGGGTGAGAAGTTGTATGAAGAGTTGCTGGCAACCAAAGAAAATACTCTTCCTACAAACAATACTAAAATCTTTCATGCGAAAGTGAGGGAATATAATTTTACTGATATATCAACTATCGTTTCGCATTTGGTAAATTTGGCTATTCGAGTAGAAAAGTTGGAAACAGTGAAAGTGATGAAATCGATTGTGCCGGAGTTCATGAGTAAGAATTCGGAGTACGAAAAACTGGATAAATAATTCTAATAATGAATATTGCAATTGTAGGAACAGGCTATGTAGGCCTGGTTACAGGTACTTGTTTCTCTGAAATGGGAGTAGATGTGACCTGTGTGGATATCAATGAAGCGAAGATAAAAGCTTTGCAGTCAGGTGTAATGCCAATCTATGAACCAGGCTTAGAAGACTTGGTTAAAAAAAATGTAGAAGCAGGTAGGTTACATTTCACAACTGATTTAACCACTTGTTTAGATAATGTATCTGTTGTTTTCAGTGCTGTAGGAACTCCCCCAGAAGAAGATGGAAGTGCCGATTTGAGATATGTTTTAGATGTGGCACATACAGTTGGTCGTTTCATCAATAAATATACATTACTTGTAACGAAAAGTACGGTTCCGGTTGGAACTGCCCAGAAAGTAAAGGCTGCTATTCAGGAAGAATTAAATAAACGGGGAGTTGCTATACCTTTTGATGTGGCATCTAATCCTGAATTTCTGAAAGAAGGAGCAGCCATTAAAGACTTTATGGCTCCGGACCGGGTGGTGGTCGGAGTTGAAAGTGAACAGGCAAAGAAAATGATGGAGAAATTATACCGTCCTTTCACATTGAATGGCTATCCCATCCTGATCATGGATGTTCCTTCAGCTGAAATGACGAAATATGCAGCAAATGCCATGTTAGCAACCCGTATCAGCTTTATGAACGATATAGCAAATCTCTGTGAACGTATCGGAGCAAATGTAGACAATGTGCGTAAAGGTATGGGGGCGGATTCCCGTATCGGTAGCCGTTTCCTGTATGCCGGTTGTGGGTATGGAGGTTCCTGCTTTCCAAAGGATGTAAAAGCTCTATTGCATACGGGAATAGAAAACGGATACCACATGCGTGTTATAGAAGCTGTAGAATCGGTAAATGAAGAGCAAAAGAATATTGTGTTTGATAAATTGAGTAAGGCTTTTAATGGAGATCTGAAAGGTAAAACTATTGCTATGTGGGGATTGTCTTTTAAACCTGAAACAGACGATATGCGCGAAGCTCCTGCGTTGGTTGTGATTGATAAACTCCTGAAAGCAGGTGCTGTGGTCAATGTATTCGATCCTATAGCTATGGATGAAACAAAGCGTAGGATAGGGGATGTAGTCACTTATTGTAAGGATATGTATGAAGCAGTGATCGATGCAGATGCTATTGCTTTGATGACGGAGTGGAAACAATTCCGTATGCCTAGTTGGGCTATCATCCGTAAAGCCATGAAGAATTACGTGGTTGTGGATGGACGGAATATCTATGATGGTGAAGAATTGAAAGAGTTAGGTTTTATTTATTCGAGAATCGGACAAAAATGAAACGTATATTAGTAACAGGTGGAGCCGGTTTTCTTGGTTCCCATTTATGTGAACGTTTGGTGAAAGAAGGCAATGATGTGATTTGCCTGGATAATTATTTTACCGGAAGTAAGGATAATATTCGTCACCTGTTGCAGTATGACAACTTTGAGTTGGTTCGTCACGATGTAACCTCTCCCTATTATGCTGAGGTCGATGAGATTTATAATTTGGCTTGTCCTGCATCGCCTCCTCATTATCAATATAATGCCATCAAGACAATGAAAACCTCCATTTATGGAGCAATGAATATGTTGGGGTTGGCTAAACGAACTAAAGCAAAGATTCTCCAGGCATCGACCAGCGAAGTGTATGGAGATCCGGCTATTCATCCGCAGGTAGAATCTTATTGGGGAAATGTGAACCCAATTGGAATTCGTAGTTGTTACGATGAAGGCAAACGCGCAGCCGAAACTTTGTTTATGGACTATCATCGTCAGAACGGTGTACGAATTAAAATCATCCGCATCTTCAATACGTATGGTCCACGAATGAATCCGAATGACGGACGTGTCGTTTCTAATTTCATCGTACAAGCGTTAAAAGGTGAAGATATCACAATCTATGGAGATGGAACTCAAACTAGAAGTTTCCAATACGTAGACGATTTGATAGAAGCCATGATCCGAATGATGGCAACCAGTGATGACTTTATCGGTCCGATGAATACGGGAAACCCCGGAGAGTTCACCATGTTGGAATTGGCAGAGAAGGTGATTGAGTTGACGCATTCGACCTCAAAGATTGTGTATTGCCCGTTACCAGGTGACGATCCGAAACAGAGAAGACCTGATATTACATTGGCGAAAGAGAAATTGGATTGGGAACCTAAAATTCCATTGGAAGAAGGGTTAAAGAAAGCAATTGCTTATTTTGTAAAATTACATGAGTGATTCTGTAAAGCATCGAGCCGTAAAAGGTGTGATGTGGAGTGCTATTGAACGGTTTTCTGTGCAAGGGATACAGTTTGCGCTGACTATTATTATAGCTCGCTTGGTATTACCTTCGGAATACGGATTGATCGCTATGTTGGGTATCTTCTTGGCGATTGCTCAGACATTCGTGGATAGCGGTTTCTCGAATGCCTTGATCCAGAAAAAAGACCGGACAGAAGTGGACTTTTCTACGGTATTTTATTTCAATATCCTTATCGCTTTGATTATTTATGGGGTATTGTTTGCTGTCGCACCTTATATCGCTTCGTTTTATCGGGAGCCAGCGCTTACGGATGTGACGAGATGGGTGGGTTTAAGTCTCATATTGAACGGTCTCTCTGTTGTTCAACGGGCTAAACTGATGATTCGTATGGATTTCAGGACGCAGGCGAAAGCCTCCTTGGTTGCGGTGATTGTAAGCGGTCTGATAGGTGTTCTTTTGGCTTATCAAGGATACGGGGTATGGGCGTTGGTGTTCCAAACGTTATCAAGTAGTTTCTTAAATACGCTTCTACTGTGGATGTTTGCGAGGTGGATGCCTTTGTGGTGTTTTTCTTGGGGGGCGTTCAAGTCTTTGTTTTTCTTTGGTTCTAAGTTACTGTTGTCAGGATTGTTGCATACTATTTATATAAACCTATACAGCCTCGTTATTGGAAGGAGATATTCTGCTATGGATGTGGGGTTCTATAATCGGTCCTATCAATTAGCCGGTTTTCCATCTATTAATATTGTCGGGATCATAACTCGTGCAATCTATCCCTTGCAATGTGAGATGCAAGATGATGATGAGCGGTTGAATGCCTCTTTTATACAATACTTACGGATGTCATGTTATATCATATTTCCTCTGATGACGATGTTAGGTGTGTTGGCAGAATCTCTGGTGAGATTGCTATTGACGGACAAGTGGCTTCCTTCGGCGGAACTGTTGTCCATCTTATGCTTTGCGTATATGTGGTATCCGGTGATGGTTATCAACAATCAGATATTGAACGTGAAAGGTCGTTCAGACTATTTCTTGAGGGCAGAGATCATAAAGAAAGTGGTGGCTATCGGTATTTTGTGTGCCACGTTGCCGTTCGGAGTCCGTATCTTGTGTTGGGGAATCGTACTTTATAATTTCTTTGATATGGGAATCATCATTTATTACTCAAGGAAGGTGATAAGTTCCGGATATGAGAAACAAGCCCGAAATATAATACCCTTTTTCTTGCTTTCATTGGGAATGGGGATAAGTATTTATCTCTACCAAATGTTTCTTAATGGAGGTACGTTGTTGTTACGGCTTGCGTTGGGTTGTATTGTTGCCTTCGTTATTTATATACTACTCGGTTTTATTTTTCGGATACGAGAATTTCAACAAGTGTTATTATTGATCAAAAAATTTAGATAGGATGTATAAAGTCACTTTGTCTATGCCGATCTACAATGTGGCTCCCTATGTGGAGCGTGCTTTACTTTCAGCTTTGAACCAAACATTTGAAAGTATCGAGTTTTTATTAGTAGATGACCGAGGTACGGATAACAGTATGGATATTGTTCGTCAAACCATCAAGGATCATCCCAGAGGGAAAGACGTAAAAATCATAGAGCATCCACATAATATAGGTACTGGGGCTACAAAAAATACAGCTATAGACAATGCTCAGGGAGAATACCTGTATTTCATGGATAGTGATGATGAGATTACGCCGGATTGCATACAGGTGTTGTATGATAGGATGATGGAAGAGAAGGTAGATATGATTGTGGGATCAAGTCAATCCATAAATATGAATGGAATGGTATCTGAACACCTACAGTTGGAAAATATAAGTAGAAGAGGTGTTGGAATATTAATGAATTATCATTATCTAGAAAATCATTTATTCCCTGTGTTTACATGGAATAAGCTGTATAGTCTATCCTTTTTAAAGAAAAACTGTATACGTTGTATACCTGGACATCATTGTGAAGATCTATATTTTTCTTTTAATGTAGAAAGATATGTTCAATCTTTTTCGTACATTAATAAAGTTACATATTTATACTATATAAGACCTAACTCTTTTATGGATAGGATACAAAGTCATATATCAAAGAGAGAGGTTGCTATGTTGATGGATTTTATTCTGTATAAAAAATCTTATATAAGAGAAATTAAAGATATAGATTTTCAGGATATTTTATTACATAGTATTTATAGATCTATTCGAGTTTGGGGTGAATATATTTTATCTTCTGATAAAATGAATATAAATGAAAAGTATAGGGGGATTGTTGGATTTTATAGCGATATGAAATTTAATAAATATACAACTAATAATAGAATAGAAAAAATTTCCATAGGCTTATATTTTATACATAGATTATCTGATATGTTGCTGTTTACTGTTTTGATTATGATGGTTTGCATGAAAAAAATTATAAGATAGGTTTTATGATCTACGTAATAGTTAATGCTCTGCTTTATATTGTCCTATTGTTGTGCTATCTGAGGAGTAATCGCAAAAATATATTAGGGATTATATTGATAGTGTTATATACTACTGTAGCAATTATGGCGATACCTAGGTATTTGATTTCAATAGAATTATTGCATGATCTTGATGATGTTACATTGGAGCCTTTCTTGTACTTATTTCCTGTATTTATCATGTTTACTTGGTATTTTTGTAAGGTAGACTTGTGTAATCTTACCAATATCTATACAGACGGGAGATGGAACAAGATATATATATTGATGTTTGTATATATCTTGTCAACTATAGTGGTTTTTTATTTGTCTATAGGAACAGTTGTGTTAAATATTAGTTCTGGAGAATGGGCAGAGGCTAAAGAAGCCTCTGAAGAATTAGAAGTGGCTTTTAATTACAATTCTTTCATTGAACAACTATTTGTTGTATTTAATTCTAGCATAAAGATTTTTATGGTTACTATAAGTTTTTTTATGTTGATTATTGGTAAAAGAAAATATTTGGCATTAATAGTGTTAATGTGTTTTGTATTATCTCAGTCTATGTTGGCTTTAATGAATGGCTCTAGGGGGCTATTTTTGATTATTTTTATGTCTATAATGGTGCCTTATTTGATCTTTTTTAAAAAAATTCCTGTTCGCTTAGTTAAGCAAATTAATAGGGTGATTATTGTTTATTTGGTGATATTTGTGAATTATTTTCTAATTGTTACTGTTTCTAGATTTGGAGACTTAGACTCTAATTATAGTTTTTACGAGGAATATAATGGTATAACATCATTACTGAGTTATGCGGGAATGTCTTTTTTACATTGGAATGTAAGTGTATATCCTATAACTGATTTTGGATATGGTATTTATGGATGTGAAATGTTGTTTGGAAATGATGCTTTTGTGAATTTTACATCAGGAACACGATGGATTACTAAGTTCTATACTTTTGTGGGTAGTATCTATGTGGATATAGGTCCTTATTTGACTTTTGTTATGGCATTGTTTGTTCTGTTTTTTTCATTAAATATGTTGAAGTTAAAGCGTTATAGTATAGAAGGGGTCTGTTTTTTTTCTTTCGTTTATTTGAAGTTATTTATAGGGGGATTTTCTTGGGCTGAAAATTATGTAATAGAGTTCGCTTTAAACCTTATTGTTTATCTGTTCTTGAAAACAAGTTTTTCTATAACTAAAACAAAATCTAAAATTTCTTGTAGATAAATAGAATAATATTCAGATCAATAGAATCTATGTGTTGGATTAAATTGTTAGTTCTCAAATTTGATAAACAAGAATTAGTATAGTGAAAATGATAAAGTAATATTATAATGTCTAGTAAAGTAAAAGTAATAGCATTTTATTTGCCCCAATTTCATCCAATACCAGAGAATGATGAATGGTGGGGAAAAGGGTTTACAGAGTGGACAAACGTAGCAAGTGCCAAGCCTTTGTTTAAGGAGCATTATCAACCCAGGATTCCTGCTGATTTAGGGTTTTATGATTTGAGATTATCGGAGGTGCGTCAACAGCAGGCTGAATTGGCTAAGGAAGCAGGAGTTACCGCTTTTTGTTATTGGCATTATTGGTTTGGTAATGGAAAAGAGTTGCTGGAACGTCCGTTTGATGAAGTTGTTCAATCTAATCAGCCGGATTTCCCATTTTGTTTAGGATGGGCTAATCATTCATGGATGAGTAAAAATTGGAATATTAGGAAGTCAAATGTCGTTTCTAAAACGTTAATGGAACAAAACTACCCGGGAAAAGAGGATATGATACAACATTTTTATCGTCTATTGCCTGCGTTTAAGGACTCTCGGTATTTGCGTGTACATGATAGATTACTATTTTTAATATATGATGCAAAACGAATGCCTGATTTTGAGTTGTTTAAAAATACTTGGAATGAATTGGCAGGTTTAAATGGGTTGCCTTCCTTCTTCTTTATCGCAAACTCTGAAAATATCAATGATTTGGATTCTGGAAAAATTAAAGTTTTTGATGCTATTTCTCTTTGCCGAATCAGTTCGGTCTTGAATTTTGAACGATCTATTTTTCATAAGATTAAAAGTTTTGTGATAAATCAATATTTATCAAAACTATTTAAATATCCTATGAATGTGGTAGAGTATTCGAATGCTATAAAAGCAATTGATACAGATAAATTCGAATTACCTACAATTTATCCAACTGTTGTTCCCATGTGGGATCCTTCGCCAAGAAGGGGGATTTCATCTTTGATTTATCATAATTCCACTCCCGCATTATTTAAGAAACATGTGAAGATGATATTGAATAGGATTAAAGATAAACCGGATGAGGATAAGGTTATTTTCCTTAAGTCATGGAATGAGTGGGCCGAGGGTAATTATATGGAGCCTGATTTGAAGTGGGGAAAAGGATATATCAAAGCTTTGAGAGAAGCCTTGGATGAGGCTGCTGAATGATTAAAATGAATATATCATGAACATCGCCCTAATCTTCGCTGGTGGCTCAGGTAAGCGTATGAATACGGTGGCTAAGCCGAAGCAATTCTTGGAGTTACGAGGGAAGCCAATCATTATTTATACATTGGAGCTTTTTGACAATCATCCGGATATAGACGGGATTATTGTGGCCTGTTTGGAGGGATGGATTCCTTATCTGGAAAAATTAATCCATAAGTTTGATATTATGAAGCTTCGTTCTATTGTTCCTGGAGGGGATACGGGACAAGATTCTATCCATAATGGATTGGTGGAGGCGGAGCGATTGTTTCCGCTGGATAGTTGTGTGCTGATCCATGATGGGGTTCGTCCGCTGATTACCGAACAGACCATCTCTGATAACATAGAAGCCGTTCGTCAATTTGGCTCGTGTATCACTTGCATCCCTGCTATAGAGACATTCGTGGTCTCCAAATCGGATGGAGATTTGGAGATACCTTCTCGTAAGGATTCTTTTGTGGCGAGGGCTCCGCAGAGTTTTGTGCTGTCTGATATATTGGCAGCTCACCGAAAGGCTCGGGGCGAGGGACGGCATGATTTTATTGATAGTTGTTCCATGATGAGCAGCTATGGATATAAATTACACACGATGATTGGTCCGATGGAGAATATAAAGATCACGACACCAACGGACTATTTTATTTTCAAGGCGATGGTGGACGTGCATGAGAATCAACAAATATTTGGTTTTTAATTGATTTATGTTTAGGTATAAGAATGACTTTGTCTGGAACGATGTGCGAGAGATGATGGCAACCACTCTTCCTTGGGATCGCTTGGACAACAAATGTTGTTTGGTGACAGGAGCGAATGGGATGATCGCCACGTATGTGGTTTACCTTCTAATATCTCTTGTAAGGGAGAGAAGGATCAATATCCATGTCATAGCCTTGTCACGCAACCGGCAGAGATCCGAGGAATTGTTCGCAGATTTTTTGGATGATCCTCATTTTGAGTTATTGACTCAAGATGTATGTATGCCTATCCATTTGGAGGGGCGATTGGATTATATATTTCACTTTGCCGGAAATGCGAGTCCTTATTATATAGAGAATGATCCTGTGGGGATTATGAAAAGTAATCTGTTGGGTACGATCAATGTATTGGAATGCGCTAAGGACAAGGCTGTGAAAAAGGTGATATTTGCTTCTACAAGAGAGGTATATGGAGCGAATGTAGAAAGAAACTCTTTGACAGAAACCTCTTTTGGATATTTGGATTGCTTGGATGCACGTTCGTGTTATCCAGAGAGCAAGCGTGCTGCGGAGAGTTTGTGCAAGAGTTATTCTCTGCAATATGGGGTTGACTTTAACTCGGTTCGTATTGCTCATACCTATGGTCCAGGTATGAAATTGGAGAATGATGGAAGAGTGATGGCCGATCTGTTGAAGTATGCGATACAAGGCCGTAATATTGTTTTAAAGAGCAAAGGGAATGTGCTGCGGGCGTTTTGCTATGTGACGGATACGGTAGTTGGGCTGATGTATATTCTTTTTTATGGAGAGAAATCATTGGCGTATAACCTTGCCAATGAGACAGAGGAGATTGGTATTCGAGATTTAGCTGATATGTTGTTGGGTTTAAGCCCCGTTAAAGGCTTACGTATAGATTATGACATTCCGGAAAGACTACCGAATGTTTATTGTGATTATAAAAGAGTGAGATTGGATACGTTTCAATTGGAATCTTTAGGCTGGAAACCTCGAGTTTCCTTGGAAGATGGTATTAGTCGAGTAGTAAAATGTTGTAATAATGCTTTGGAATGAAAAGAACATCTGATTATTTAAATGAAATAGCGAGGCAGTCAGATCTTTTTTATGAATTGACTGATGAAGAAAGAGATGCCTTGAAAAAGTGTCTATTATCCATTTATATCGATGTTAAATCGATATGTGATAAATATGGTCTTACTTTGATGTTGGGTGGAGGGTCTGTATTGGGTACTGTCAGGCATAAAGGTTTTATTCCTTGGGATGATGACTTAGACATGATGATGCCAAGAGAAGATTATGATAAATTGAAGGAGGTGTTTGAGAAGGAGCTTTCAGATAAATATAATTTATCAGTACCTAGATATAAAAATGAAAGTAATTCTTTATTTATGCAGATATCTAAAAAAAGAACAATATTAAAAGGGTTGTGGGATGATTCTATAATTTCAGGTGTTCTTGTTGATATTTATCCGATAGAAAAAATGCCAAATTTTGTTTTATGCCGTTTTTTGAAATGTATAGCACTTGATATTTTTCGAATTATAGTATTGTCCGTGGCTGAGTATAAATTGAGAAGTAAACGATTAAGTGTATATTCTGTGAAACGAAAGTACTTAATTTATTATAATTTAAGATGTTTGATAGGCTTTGTTTTTTCTTTCATAGGAAAATCTAGACTTTATGATTTGTTTGATCGTTTTGCGTCAAATAGTAGGGGTATGAAATATTGTACAATACCTACAGGAAGAAAAATGAGTAGAGGAGAATGTCTTACACGAAGTACTTTTTTCCCTGTTGTTGATGCTAGTTTTGAAAATGTTAATGTTGATATACCATATGATTCAGATACATATTTGAGAAATCTTTATGGGGATTATATGCAAATTCCATCTATAGAAAAAAGAGAACGACATTTTTACACATGTGTTAAAATTGAGGAATGATATGAAAAAGGTACTTTTTGTTGCTAATGTTCATAAGCATTTTATTGCTTTTCATATACCTTATATAAAATGGCTTAAAGATAATGGTTGTATAGTTCATTGTGCGGCTAATGGATCTGATATAGAAGTGCCTTTTGTTGATAGACAAATTAATTTATGTATTCAACGTTCTCCTTGGAGTATTAAAAATATAGTTGCCTATATTCATCTTAAGAAACTTATTAAAAAAGAACAGTATGACATAATTCATTGTCATACACCAATAGCGTCTGTTGTGGCGAGATTGTCCGCAAGATCTTTTCGGGAAAATATTGGGTTAAAATTGTTCTATACAGCACATGGATTTTACTTTTATAAAAGATCTCCTTTTATATATTGGATTATTTATTATCCTTTGGAAAAATATTTATCTCGATACACAGATGTTTTATTGACAATAAATAAAGAGGATTATGAATTAGTGAAAAATAGAGGATTTAAGAATGTAAGTACTTATTTGATTCCGGGAGTAGGGGTTGATACAAATCGTCTATATGTTACTGATGATTCTTTGAGACTTAAGTTAAGAAAACAATATGGATATGATCATAATCTTGTTATTATTATTTATATTGCTGAATTTATCAAGAGAAAAAATCATCAGTTTGTGTTGGATTGTGTTCCTGATCTGGTTAAGGAATGCCCTAATTGCAAAATAATATTTGCTGGTGATGGACCTTTGTTGCAAAAAATGAAAAAATACGCATCGGATCAGGACCTATCTTCTTATGTGGATTTTCTTGGATATTGTAAAAATATAGGTGATTTAATAGCCCTTTCTGATATAGGAATATCATCAAGTTTATCAGAAGGATTAGGTTTGAATGTTGCAGAGGAACTCTATTCGGGACTTCCTGTCGTTGTAAGTGAGGATAGAGGACATCGAGAATTGGTTGAGGTGGGTATAAATGGTTTTATCTATCCTCAGGGTGATAGTTTAACGTTTGTGAAAGACCTTCTGCTACTTGTAAATGATAAGAATTTACGTTTGAAAATGTCTTCAATGGCTGCTTTGTCGATAAAGAGATTTATATTAGAAGAAGCTCAAAATTCTCTGATCAATATTTATAAATTGTATTTATAGTTTTAGGATTTTACTTTTAATGAGGATTAAAAATTTGTTATTATGGAAATAAAAGATTTTGTACAAAATTTTGCGGATCAATTTGATGATACAGCGACTGACTTGTTTACGGCTGAAACGAAGTTTCGAGAATTGGAAGAGTGGAGTTCGTTGACAACCCTCTCTATTATCGCCATGGTTGATGAGATATATGGTGTGGAGATCAAGGCAGATGACTTAAGAAAAGCTGAAACTATAGGTGATTTGTTTGAAATCGTGTGTGCTAAAGGATGCATAGGTTGAATTATAATCCTTTTTCATTGGAGGGTAAGACACTTCTTGTGACAGGGGCTTCTTCCGGTATCGGACGTTCTATTGCGGTGGAGTGCTCTCGACTGGGGGCTAACGTGTATATTACCGCTCGCAATGAGGAACGTCTATGTAAAACCTTATCACAGATGGAAGGTGAAGGACATCAAATGATCTTGTCCGATTTGTCCGAGGAAGGGGATATTGATCTTTTAGTGAACAAGCTTCCTCCGTTGGATGGAGTCGTGCATTGTGCGGGAATACAGGAGCGAATGTTGTGTAAGATGCTTAAATCTTCGGATATAGAAAACATAATGGCTATTAATTTCAATGCGCCGATTTTATTGCAACGTATATTGTTGCGAAAGAAAAAAATATTCAAAGGAGCTTCTATTGTTTTTATAGCTTCCCGTGCGGCTTTTGCTCCGACCGTAGGCAATGCGCTTTATGCTGCTTCAAAAGGTGCGATTTTATCTTATGCCAAGGTACTAGGTTTGGAGTTGGCGTCACGTCAGATTCGTGTGAATAGTATTTGTCCGGCTATGGTTTGGACGAACTTGACTCGAAAGGATGAAACTAAGACGGGGGCTGATTATAATGAGGTACAAAAATCGTATCCTTTACAGCGGTACGGAAAACCGGAAGATATCGCTTATTTGGCGGTTTATCTACTTTCGGATGCTTCCGTTTGGATGACGGGGTCGGCTATAGATATAACAGGTGGAGGTGAATTAACTTTAGTATAATCATAAGGTATGAAAGCATATATAAAACGAATATCATATTATTTGCCCCCAAAGATTCTTTCCAATGAAAAGTTGGTAGAGGAGTTTCCTGAATGGACAGTTGATAAGATTGCTTTGAAGGTGGGGGTGAACAATCGACATGTGGCAGGTGAGCAGGAGACTGCTTTGGATATGGCGGTGGCCGCTGCCAATAATTTGTTTGTTGCAGATTCTGATATACAACGAGAGGATGTTGATTTTGTGCTTTTTTGTACACAAAGTCCGGATTATTTCCTTCCCACCTCTGCTTGTTTGATTCAAGAACAGTTGGGGCTACGTACCAATATTGGGGCGATAGACTACAACTTGGGTTGTTCCGGCTATGTATATGGATTGGCTATTGCTAAGGGATTGATAATAGGGGGAATCGCAAAGAATGTGTTACTGTTGACGGCAGAGACTTATTCGAAGTTTTTACATCCGAGAGACAAGGGGAACCGTACCATATTCGGAGATGCGGCTAGTGCGTCGATTATCTCGACCGAAGGATTTGCCGAAATAGGAGAATTCGCTTTGGGTACAGATGGGAAAGGTGCTAATAATCTCATAGTCCGTACAGGAGCATCTAGGGAAAAGGAGGCTAAAAATGATTTGTCTTTTGATGAGAATGGCAATCCTGTTTCATCCGATTACCTACATATGAATGGTGCGGAAATATTCACCTTCACTCAAAAGAATGTTCCTGTAGTGGTGAAAGATACATTGTTGAAAAATAATCTGGAACAGCCTGAAATTGATTTGTTTGTTTTACATCAGGCTAATAAATATATGTTGAACTTTCTTCGGAAGAAGATGAAAATCGAAGAAGAAAAATTCTATTATTTTCTGTCAGAAGTGGGAAACACGGTCTCGAACAGTATTCCGTTGGCGCTTTATGAGGCAAAACGAGAAAATAGATTAAACGGAAATGTACTTCTTGCCGGCTTTGGGGTTGGTTATTCTTGGGCTGGAGTGGTACTTAAAGCGTGAGTTGGGTATGCGTATTGTTTGTAAAAGGACGGATGAATTGTCTTCAAGCGAATGGAGGCAAATCGTGGCGTTGTTTGAGTCCGTATTCGAACGGGAAAGTTCGATTGAACATTTAAAGGAGGCATATACCCAAAATGTCTTGGGCTATTCTTTTCATGCTATCATAGAAGATGACGGTCAAATTGTAGGACTTAATTCTTATGTACCGGCCTACTATTTGTTTAAAGGGGAAAAGATGTTGTTCGCGAATAGCGTGACTTCGATGGTCGCGAAGAAATACAGAGATTTTTTCAGCTTTTTTGATATGGTAAAAGCCGCATATAGCTATATGGCTAAGCATGGAGTTTCTTTTGTCTTTGGTTATCCGAACGATAACTCCTATCCGGTCTTGCTGAAGTCGAAATTGATGAGAGAGATCGGGAAAATGAGTATTCATTGTCTACCCTACCGGATTGGGGGGATAAAGCCTGCTTTATCATTCTTGAATTTATTCTCCTTGAGTATCAGTCGATTATGGGTTGGGCTTTTAGGTTTATTTACGAGTCCTGATATTTGTGATTATCCGGTACATAAAGAGGAGGAGAGTTATAACCGAAAGCGTTACAGCCGCCCGGATGAGGATTATCGTAAAATAAGCGAAAGAGGGTGTGAGTTTGTGTATAAAATAATGAGATACGATCATATCCGGACGGCTTTCTTGATAGACGTGTCTCCTAAATCTTCAAGGAATTTCAATAAGGCCCTTCGATATCTGATAAGACATCATGGAAAAGAGTTTGACTTGATTTTATATGTAGGCAGTATACCTTCTCTATATACCGGTCTTATCCGTATACCTGAAAGGTTTGAGCCTAAACGTTTTAATTTTATGGGGTATATATTGGATTCTAAAAGTATCGATAACGCTATTTGGAATTTACATCTTTGGGATACTAATCTGTCAAATTACGATTTATTATGAGGATTCTGACATTTGATATAGAGGATTGGTGGGGATACGATTATTATCAGTTAGGGGATCGGTCGGATTGGAAACCACGATTGGATAAATACCTTCAGGATATTTTGGATTTATTGGATGAAAGAAATATCGAAGCAACTTTCTTTATTTTAGGAGAAGTTGCAGTCTCAAATCCAAGTGTCGTTAGATGCATTGCGGATAGAGGACATCATATAGGATGTCATTCATTTTCCCATACTTTTTGGAAACAACCTACGGAAAAAGAGATTCGAGAAGATACATATAAAGCTTTGAATGCGATAGAGGATTGTACCGGTCAAAAAGTGACGGCTTACCGTGCGCCCGCGTTTTCTATCACGAGAGAGAATTGTTGGATTTTGTCTGTTCTTGCGGAGGCTGGTATTTTATATGATTGTTCGATCTTTCCTACCAGTCGCAGTTTTGGTGGTTTCCCGGAGTATAAAAGTAAGTTCCCTGGTAAAATAGAGATAGATGGAGTATCTATCAAAGAGTTTCCGATAGCTCCATCTACAATATGGGGACGTGAAATCGTATATTCAGGGGGAGGTTACTTTCGTCTGTTCCCGTATTTTAAGATAAAGGCTTTGACAGTTGATTCGAATTATGTTATGAGCTATTTTCATATCAAGGATTTTGATAAAGAGCAGAAACGTTTGTTTACGACTTTAGATGGGGAGTCTGCTCTTGCTCGGTATTTTAAGAATTATGTAGGTCTAAATACTTGTTTTAAGAAGTTTACGAAATATATTTATGATTTTGACTTTTGTAGCGTAAAAGAAGCTGATGTTAAAATTAACTGGGATGAATTACCGGTGATTCATATGTAACTCGGTAGGTGATGAGCTTAGCGGGTTGTTGTAATATTCATTTACCATGTATAAAAACTTTTTTAAGAGAGTGATTGATTTCATCCTCGTATTCTGTGTATTAACTATTATTTGGCCGATATTGCTTCTGATTACCTTTTGGCTACATTTTGCAAACAAGGGGGCAGGTGCTTTCTTTTTACAAGACCGTCCAGGTATAAATGGCAAAATATTCAAAGTTATCAAATTCAAAACCATGACGGACGAGTGTGATACTGATGGAAATCTTTTACCAGACGAGAAACGTTTGACGAAGGTCGGGAAATTTGTTCGTTCTACTTCGATTGACGAATTACCGCAATTGATAAATGTTCTTAAAGGTGATATGGCATTAATTGGTCCACGTCCATTGTTGGTGCAGTATCTCCCTCTATATTCAAGAGAACAGGTCCGTCGACATGAGGTCCGTCCGGGTATTACGGGATGGGCACAGTGTAACGGGCGTAATGCAATTAGTTGGACAAAGAAGTTTGAGCTGGATGTTTGGTATGTGGATCATTGCTCTTTTTTACTTGATTTGAAAATTATATTTTTAACGATAAAGAAAGTCTTTGTTCGTGAAGGAATTTATCAAGAGGGGCAGGTAACGATGGAATATTTTACAGGTAACAACTAAACCTATGGAGATGAATATACTTATTACTTCCGCAGGAAAACGTGTGGTTCTTACAAAAAAATTTCAAGAAACACTGAAACATTTTTATTCTGCTGCAAAAGTCTTCACCACAGACATGAATCCGGATATGGCTCCCGCAGGGATTATTTCGGATGGATGTTTTGTGGTTCCAAGAGTTACGGCAACGGATTATATAGATAAATTAATGCAAATATGTAAAGAACAAAAGGTTGGCATAATCATACCTACAATTGATACCGAACTTTTGGTCTTGGCAGAGAATAAGGAATTGTTTCAGAAAAACGGGATAGAGCCTATTGTTTCGGACTTAGCTTTCATACAAGTTTGCCGTGATAAACGGAATACAGGTACTTTTTTGAATGAACATGATATACGTGTACCTGCTCCGGTTGATAAGTACCATCCTATATTTCCTCTTTTTGCTAAGCCTTATGATGGTTCTTTAAGTAAGGATTTGTATGTAGTAAGAAATAGAGAAGAACTGACACCGGAAATTTTGAACCATCCCAAATTGATCTTTATGGAGTACATAGACAAACATGAGTATAAGGAGTTTACGGTGGATATGTATTATGGTAAAGATTATCGAGTGAAAGCTATTATCCCTCGTGAACGAGTAGAGATCCGGGCCGGTGAGATAAACAAAGGCTTTACTAGAAAAAATTTTCTAGTTCAGTTTCTAAAAAAGCGGTTGGACTATTTACCAGGAGTAGTTGGTTGTATTTGTATCCAATTGTTCTACAGGGAATCGGACCAAGATGTGGTGGGTATCGAAATAAATCCGCGTTTTGGAGGAGGATATCCGCTTTCTTATTATGCAGGAGCTAACTTTCCGGAATATATTGTTAGGGAATATATACAAGGAGAGACCTTAGAATACATGGATACATGGCGTGATAATACGTTGATGTTACGCTACGATAGCGAGGTGATCGTCTATGAAAAATAAAATATTCGTGTTTGATCTGGACGATACGCTATATAAAGAGATTGACTTTTTGCATTCGGCTTATCGGGAGATTGCTCAATGGGTCGAGTTGAAGTTTTCTTTAAACGACATCTATCCATTTATGTTGAGGGCTTATGAAAATAAATCGGATGTTTTTTCATTATTGATTAGAACTTATAATTTGCCTCTGACGAAGGATGATCTATTGGATATGTACCGGTTACATTTTCCCGTTATTTGTTTGGATAGTGATACGGAAGATGTATTAAACGTTTTGAATTTGGATTATAGGTTGGGTATGATAACGGATGGGCGTTCTATTACACAACGAAATAAATATCGAGCCTTAGAACTTGATCGGTTTATAGATGATAATGATTTGGTTATATCAGAAGAATTTGGTTCTGAAAAACCTTCGGAGAAGAATTTTCTATTTTTCCAAGATAAATATATTAATACCGATTTTTTTTATATAGGTGATAATCTTCGGAAGGATTTTATAACTCCTAATCGTTTAGGTTGGACAACGATTTGTCTAATAGATGATGGGCGGAATATCCACAGGCAGGATTTCTCTTGTCCGGAAGTTTATTTACCTCAATTGACAATAAATACCTTGGAAGATTTATTGTCTTTGCCTGGAAAAAATGAAGATATTTTAATCACAAAAAATAATTATGAATAAGCGAATCTACCTTTCTCTCGCTCACATGTCCGGCCATGAGCAGGACTTCATAAAAGAAGCATTCGACACCAATTGGGTAGTTCCCCTAGGTCCTAACGTAAATGCATTTGAAAAAGAACTAGCGGAATATCTTAAAGAAGGCCGACATATTGTAGCATTATCTTCCGGTACAGCCGCCCTTCACCTAGGCCTTATCGAACTAGGAGTGCAAGCAGGCGACGAAGTCGTCTGCCAGTCCTTTACTTTTGCTGCTTCTGCTAATCCGATAGCGTATCAGTCAGCTACTCCGGTCTATGTAGATAGCGAACAGGATACCTGGAACATGAGTCCCTTATTCCTGGAGGAAGCAATCAAAGATCGTTTGCGTAAAACAGGAAAACTTCCGAAAGCAATTATTCCGGTCCATTTATACGGCATGCCTGCAAAAATGGATGAAATTATGGCTGTTGCTTCTCATTACGGAATACCTGTTTTGGAAGATGCCGCTGAAGCTTTGGGTTCAGAATATAAAGGACGGAAATGTGGTACTTTCGGAGAATTTGCCGCATTATCATTCAATGGGAATAAAATGATTACGACTTCCGGCGGTGGCGCTTTAGTTTGTTCAACGGAAGAACAAGCCAAACGAACGATGTTTTATGCTACCCAGGCCAGAGAGAATGCTCCACATTACCAGCATGAATGTATCGGATATAACTATCGTATGAGTAATATTTGTGCTGGGATCGGTAGAGGACAGATGTTCGTACTGGATGAACATATAGCACGGCGTAGGGCAATACATCAGTTGTATACGGATTTATTGAAAGATGTTCCGGGAATTACGGTTCAGCAAAATCCGTCGGAGGATTTCGATTCGAACTTCTGGCTGACCTGTATTCTGGTAGATTCGGAAAAGGCAGGCTTTAGTCGTGAAGATATCCGGTTACATCTGGCAGAAGAGAATATAGAAACACGCCCTTTGTGGAAACCGATGCATCTGCAACCGGTATTTAAGCAATCACCTTTTTATGGTGACGGGGCATCGGAGAGATTGTTTGATAAAGGACTTTGTCTGCCTTCCGGACCTACACTGACCGATGATGATATTTGCAAGGTAGTGGAAACAATGTTAAGTCTGTCATCTCCACGATAGAGTAGAAATAACAGACTTTAGATGTTGCTTCATTAGGGAACATTAGAGATGAAAAATGTCCGCGGAGTTGTTCGGTAGAGGTACTGAATGTGATTTTGGATAAAGCAGAAGCAGTTTTCGAACGAGGAGAATATGTGACGAATGAAGAAGCAGAGAAGATTATAATATCTTGGTCGCTTTGTTATGGGGGATTATGCGCTGTCACAACATGATTATTTTGAGGATAAAGATAGTCTATATTTGTTTTTTGTGTAAGTTTGTAAAAAAAGTATGCACAACATCCCAGCCATAGAAGATCAGAATACAGAATTTAAAGCCTCGTTCAATACAGGAGTCATTGAGTCTTTGGTTGCATTTGCAAATGCAGGTGGAGGGACTGTATACGTGGGAGTCGATGATAGTGGTAAACTCCTGGGGATACAACTTGCTAAAGAAAGTGTTCAAAATTTCGTAAATGAGATTAAGAGTAAGACTGCTCCGGTATTAATACCCGATGTCAATGTAATAGATGTTGAAGATAAACAAATTGTAGCTTTTCAGATTCAAGAATATCCGATTAAACCTGTGGCAGTTCAAGGCCGGTATTATAAACGGGTTAATAATTCCAATCATCAATTGACAGTCGGTGAAGTAGTAAATTTATATTTGCATACAATCAATTCCAGTTGGGATACCTATGTCGATACGTTACATACAATTGATGATATATCGTTGGAGAAGGTTCAGAAAGCTATTAATTTTTTAGAAAACAAAGGTCGTAGTATTACTGAAGATCCTTTGTCCTTTTTGTTGAAATATAATATGCTAAGAGAGGATAAAATAACAAATGCAGCTTTTTTACTCTTTCATAAAGATGATAATATTATCTCAACAGTAGAGTTGGGGCGTTTTCAAACGGATATTATTATTAAAGATTCTGCCCGTTCGAAGTCGGATGTACTAACCCAATCCGGGTATGCTTCCTGATGATATTACGGTCGATGATTTAATGAATAATCGTTATAAATCGACACCACGTAATAAAATGGTTGCTGATTTCTGTAAAGATTTGGGTTTGATAGAGAAATATGGTTCGGGAATTCGTAGGGTTATCACACTGTTTAAAGAAGCAGGATTGCCATTACCGGAATTCGAACAGATTTCAGGCGGATTGAATGTAACGGTATATTCAAAGACTTTTGAAAGAGTGGATAGTGATAAGGTCATAGATAGGGTCGGTGATAGGGTCGGTGATAGGGTCGGTGATAAATTGTCTGAAACACAGAAAAGAATATTGAGTTTAATGCAACAAAATCCGTCTGTATCTGCTCAACGTTTATCAGAAGAAATAGGTATTTCAAAGAGAAAGATAGAAGAGAATATCCGGACTCTGAGGGAAAGAAATAAAATAGAACGAATTGGAAACGCTAAATCCGGTCATTGGGAGGTTTTGGAGTAACTAATACCGGAAAAGTCTGTTACCCCCTCCATTTTAGAGAAGATAACAGACTTTAAACAATCAAGCATCCGTCTCTTCATCTTTCCATTCCTCTTCCGGATAATACTGGTCGATGATAATGAAAAACAGATGATATTTGCATAAGATATGGAGTATCCAACGTTCGCTCACCAATAGCATCTCACTGATTCGTGAGATGTCCCGGTTGGTAATCCCGGAGACATCCATGCTTTCGGCATGTTTTCGGTAAGTCTTCAACAGACAGTCATAAATAGCATATCCGGTCGCTTTGTTACAACAGATCATGCGTTGATAATTTTCTTTGTAGCTCATGCAGTAAATAATTTGTACAGACCACCGATTAGTCCCGCAGCCATCAGGCTGTAACCGGCGATGTCTATGGGTTCGACACGTTGTTTGGTTCCCCGGTCGCCCTGGTTGAGAGCGAGAGTATCGCTCCGATAGCTGTCAGCGTCACTTCCGTCTGTTCCATCAGAAGAGACAGCAGGGTGATCGCCATCAGGAAGAGGACGAGGGTAGGGATGGGGACAAGGACAGTCACCGGCTGTCGGCTTTTGCTTGCGGGGAAAGATGATCCAGGCAAGGCTGGTGAGGAAGGTGAGAATGGTTTCAAGGTACTTCATGTTAATTGAAAATTATAAATTGAAGATTGAAAATTAAATGGGTATCTTTTCGATCGACCCGCAGATCGACACCAACATCCTCTGGTAAGCCGCGCGGTTGTCACCGTTCACTTCGCTGATGTATTTGCTGTAAGCGATCTCTTTGGCATAAGCTGAAGGACGGGTGCTTAGTGAGGCAGCTACCGGATAAGCGGTGTGGATCAGACGGGCGAAGTCCATGAAACTGTCTTCCGTCGATTCGTAGGTGCGGAACCATAGGGCGGCATGGCCGCTGTTTTCAGAAAGATCGGTCTTTGTGCCTTTCCAGAAAGCATTGGGACGTCCATAGGCTGTGATGCCGAAGAAATTGTTATATTCCTTTGCCAGGGTACTTTCTCCCCAACCGGTTTCGATGGCCGATTGGGCAAGGATAACCACCGGATTGATTCCGAAACATTCCCCCGCCTTTCGGGCGGGGAAAAGGTACTGTTTGATGTATTCCTGTTTTATCATACTGAATAATTATTACTCGATTTCCGGACGGTCGCTACCGCCACCTTCTTCCGGTTTGTTTTCCGTGCCGGGGATGATGTATTTTTCGAAACTGGCATTGCGGATTGTGTCCGTCAGCATTGTACCCGGATAGAAAACGATATGTGCCCGGTGGAACAGAGAAGTATTGAAATCCTTTTCCGTAGAAGAGCCTTTGCTGCCGGCAACCATACGGAAACTACCGAAATCGCCCAGGTGCACCGATTCGCCGTCACCTAACGATTCATTCATGACGGACAAGAGGCCGTCGAGTACCAGCAGGATATCACCACGGCTTGCCGTACTGTATTTGCTGATACGGCTGCAAATACGGTTCAGATCGACCTTTTTGGTGATGCTCGTTTGTGCATAGTAAAGTTCGGCTCCTTCGGCCGCATCCTTACTCATGTCCCTTCTTTTGACAAGTCTGAATTTTAATGGCATGGGAAATAATTATTTAATGTGGATAATATGCCAATGTGCCAATGAAAAAACTTTTCCGGCATTCTGGCGGTTAGTTGGTTATCGATAACATTACAAAGATAAATACAGCCGAAAAGTGCCTGCTGGATAGGAGCAGATAGCGATGGTTAACGGCGGATAAAGACAGTTATTTTTGAAAGAAAAAGGAATGAAAAACGCTGTTGAAACATAGGTGTTTTAACGGCAAAACATATATGGTTTGCGAACGAAACATATATGTTTTGAAGAATGAAGAATAGGGTATTTCACAAGAATAAAACCAAGATTACGATTTAAAATCAGAGAATTATGAATACAAATAAAATAAATCGTATAGTGAATAATTTAATGGACGTTTTAAAAAAACAATCAGGGCAATAACAGGAAATCATTTGTCCTTGGAATCCTTGTCAAATTGGCTTGAAAAGCTACCGGATAAAGGACGCTATGTGATGTTGTTGGCGTGGCTCCTGGGAGAACCGGCTATAAAGCAATATGCGACCTGGGAGGTGTTGAGGAAACGTTTTAATAAACATCATCGGGATGATATTCTGGAATATTGCGAAATCGATGCCTGCCGTTTGCTGATCGAACGTATTGTGGTGAACGAGCCGGATTTATTTATCGCTTATATATCGGCTATGCTTCGTTGCGGAATACTGGACGGGACGTATGAACATGTGGCCGATCATATCGATCTGGTTTTTCGTACCGGTAAGGAAATAAATACCATTTGCAACCATCTGAGCGATGCGGATGATGTGTATTTTGACATTTGTGAAGCGGTTAGAGAGACGAAAAGGAAACATAAGAAAAATTGAAGTGACAGATATATTGTTTAAACAACTGTAATCGAAGGATTTATAATTGAGAGATACCCTCAATATATATTTTTCAAGGCGAGTGGTAATGACTAAGTTTGTATCAGAGCGCAAGAGAACGGTTCTGATATCAAAAAATGTTGAGAAGTCGCTAATTATAAATTCTATATAAAAGATACTTCTATCTATATTTAAAGAGAGACCGGCCCATTCGTATAAAGAGTGTTTGAGGATTTATATCAGGCTTTTAAAATTCAACAGTTTCGGCGTATAAGATCCGTATAACTCAGCGTATAATTAGTAACCTAAATTGAATGGATTATGAATGAGATGAAGGAAAGGGTAGAACGCAAATTGGAAAGCTTGGGAAATTCTTTTGTGAAAATGCCTCGCAAAGTGCTTCTCATGTCTTTCAGCCTACAAAAGAAAGACCGCCTGTATGCAAGAATTTTCATGGCCTTGGTTTCTATGTGTTATTTCAAGGATGGTATGGTGAAGCTGGGTAAATATTTTTATACATGCCACCGTGGTGAGTATCTGGGTAACTATCGTGAACTGGCTGATCGTACCGATATCAGTTTCGGATCGGTCGGGCATTATCTGAAAGCATTGTCGGATGACTGCCTGATCGAGTACGAAGCAATAGCCGGAGGCACCCGGATCAAGGTCTGCAATTACGATTTTTTCTCGGGGTATCTGACAGAAAATACGGTAGACAACGGAAACGATATTTCAGCGGCTCAGGCAATGGCTGCCGCTGAACAGACTATGGGAGGACGCAGCAAACAATTCACGCCGAAAGGAAGAGGAGGCGAAGCATGAAAGAGGCTGTCGATGAACAGAAAGATTTGACTTTGGCGGAGGTGGAGAACACATTGGTGTGCTGCCTGCTGACCAGTGTGGAGGCACCGGGTCTGGTATCATCCTTATTGCGTAGGGAAATGTTTTCGGATGCCGCGGCAGGATTTGTTTTCCAGGCGATAATGAATTTGTACGAACAGGGTGTGCAACCGGATATGATATCGGTCGAAACGGAGATGCGGCGGATGGATGAGGCCCGTTGGAAGGAACTGGACGGGGTGTCGTTTCTGCTTACTACGATGCTGAATGTGCGCCACGGAGGTAATGTGTTGCATTATGCCGGGGAAATCAAGCGGCAGTATACTTTGCGCTGCCTGGCACAGTTGTTTGCTATGCTGAATTTTAAGAGCAGTACTTTCGAAGCCGATCCGGGAGCCATTATTTCGGAAGCGGAGGATTCGCTGCTGAAACTGCAGACGGAAGTGGCCGGAAGCGAACCGATACGTCCGGTGGGTGTGTTGGCTGCCGAAGCGGTGGCGTGGCACCGGGAGCGGCTGGACGGGGCGTACGACCGGAACCGTATACGGAGCGGGTTGGGTGAGTTCGATTACGTCACCGGTGGTTTTCATAAAGGCGAACTGTCGGTGTTGGCCGGTCATTCGAGCGATGGAAAGACGGCAGTAGCACTGCATATTGCCGTCCAGGCGGCACGTGCCGGAAAGTATGTCTGCCTTTTCAGTCTGGAGATGTCGAACCTGCAAATGCTGAACCGTATCCTGGCGGGTATGACGGATGTCGATCCGGATCATCTGCGTATCTCGGGACTGACGGCTCGCGATCTGGAAAAATTGGAAAAAGCGGGCAAAGACCTGGAGCATCTGCCTTTGTATATCGATTATAAGGCTTGTAATACCTTGGCGGATATCCGTTCGAAAGTAATATTGAAAAGCAAGAAGGGAGAGTGTGATTTCATGATCCTCGATTATTTGCATCTTCTGGGAAGTATCCGCCAGAAAAATGAAACGCAGGAGCAGGTGGTAGGACGCAACATCACGGCATTGAAGCAGCTGGCTTTGGATGCCGATTGTCCGGTCCTTGTCGTTTCGCAGGTGAACCGTGCCAGCGATCAGCGTGCCGACAAGGCGCATATTCCGGTGATGAGCGACCTGCGTGATTCCGGCACTATCGAACAGGTGGCCGATTGTGTATTTTTTGTCTACCGCCCGGAACGTTACGGGATCGTCAAGGACGAACGTACAGGGGAGGACCTCAAAGGAGTAGGCAAACTCTATATTGTGAAAAACAGGAACGGGGCAACCGGCATTGCCCGTTTCCGTTATAATGCTTCCTTTACGAAAATAACGGATTATTAATACCCGGAACGAAATGGCACAATATAATATCGATCATATAAAACGGTCGGTCCGCCTGGAAGAGGTGGTCGGACGTTACGTCAAACTGTCACGCCGGGGGAAGTTGTTTATCGGACTTTGTCCGTTCCACGCTGACCATCATCCGTCGTTGACCGTCGATCCGCAAAAGCAGACTTTCACCTGTTATGCCTGTGGAGAACATGGGGATGTGATTGCTTTTGTACAGAAAGCGGAGAAATGCAGTTTTGCGGAAGCTGCGAGAAAGTTGACAATTGACAGTGGACAGATGACAGATACGGTTACAGGTGGAAGAAAGAAGAAAATAAATAGTGACGCGAAGCAACTGTCACCTGTCACTTGTCCACTGTCACCTGAAAAAAACGTGCAGTTTTTTTCCTCCCTTCTGCCTTACGCTTGTGGCAATTCGGAATTGACACCTGCTTATCTGGATTTTGAGGTGGGCATTTCGCCGGGGCTGGTTCCGAAAGAATGGTATAAGATGCGGAACCGCATCGTTTTTCCGATCCGTGATGAGATGGGACGGTTGATTGCTTTTGCAGCCCGGAAACAATCCGGAGGGAAGCCCGGCGATCCGAAATACATCAATACCTCAGTGGAGGAAGGTTACCGGAAAAGTGAGAACTTGTATGCCCTGAACCTGGCGAAAGAGGCGATCGGGCAGGAGGGGTTTGTTTTTGTGGTGGAGGGATATAAAGATGCCATAGCCATGCATGCCGCAGGTTTCAGGAATACGGTTGCTTTGTGCGGGACGGCTGTGTGTGACGGGCATGTTGCATTACTGAAGAAATATACTTCGCAGGTGACAGTCTTGCTGGACGGGGACGGACCGGGCGAGAAGGCTTCGGCTGAGGCCGTGGCAATTCTTCGCAGGGAAGGTCTTTGGGCTGTCAGAGGACATTTGCCTGACGGGGAAGATCCAGATTCGCTGTTCAGGAGTCGGGGCAAAGAGGCTTTCGTCTCTTTTATCCGCGGGGTACGGAGGCAATTGTTATCGTCGGAAGAGTTGGCTTTATTCAACCGGATAAGCGGACAGGTCCAACGGTTGTTGCAGAAGCGTACTGCCGGAGAAAGGGAAGTGTTGCTCGATGGTTTGACAAAGATGCTTGCCTACCGGACAGGATTGTCGCTCAGGGATAATTGGCCTGCTACATCAGACTGGAGGTGGCTATGAAAGAGGATCGGGAAAAAAAGCATCCGTTACCGGAGGATGAAGAGGAGGAAAAATGGAAAAACCGTAGTTTCAGTTGGCTGGAACTGGGGATTCTGTACAGTCCGACGCTCACACCTGCCGCAGCATCCCGCCGATTGAAGGCATGGGTATTGGCAAACAAGGTACTGGTCTCTCTTTTGAATACCGCCGGATGGAACAGGCAGCAACGGATCATGACTCCGAAACAGGTAGAATGTATTGTCGAGATACTGGGGAGACCTTAACAGGTTCATTTGCCAATATGCTAATAGAGATAGCAATAGATTCAGTATTTATCAGAGTTGAGCTATCCCCTTATCAATGTGACTTTGCCATTACAGGTTCATTTGCCGTCTGCTTCAGCTGACGGATTAGTAAATGATCTATCTCTTTGGACTTTAGTCCCATTTTAAACACACTCTCTATATTAAAAGAAATGTGGCTAAAGCCAAAAAGAGAAACAACTTGTAAACCGTCAGCTGAAGCAGACGGCAAATGAACCTGTAACTAAGCATGTCTTATTTATGACTGGTGGTTTATGCTCGAATAAGCTCAAATCTTTTTAAATCGAAAAGAAATGAAATTTATATCTAAACTAATTATTTGGGGAGGTATTTTACTGCTTCCCTGGAATACGTATGCTCAGTTTGCCAAAGGACTGAGTTACCGGGCAGAGACCGGGATCAGCTTTAGCGGAGGGAAACATACACCTTTCTGGCTGGTGGCTAACAAACAAGGACTTTCATCGATCGAAAAGAATAACGGTTATCTGCGTGCCGGGATTTTCCGGGAGATGGAAGAGGATAAACGCTTTTCGTATGCTTTCGGGGCGGATCTGGCTGTAGCCTATAGTTTTACGTCGACATTCATTGTCCAGCAATTATATGCCGATTTGAAATATCGTTGCCTGAGACTGAGTATCGGCAGCAAGGAACGGTATAGTGAATTTAATAATCCGCTTTTAAGTAGCGGGGGATTGACGTTTTCGGGGAATGCCCGACCGATTCCGCAAGTGCGTATCGGTATTCCGGAATATACCGTTGTGCCGGGGACAAAAGGGTGGCTGGCCTTCAAAGGGCATATTGCTTACGGTATGTTTACGGACGATGGCTGGCAGAAGGATTTCGTGGCTCCGGGGAATACATATACGGAACATGTGCTTTATCATTCCAAAGATTTGTATGTGAAGGTAGGTAACCGGGAGAAGTTTCCACTGATCTTTGAAGGAGGACTGGAGATGGCAGCACAGTTCGGAGGGAATGCGTTTAGAGGAAATGAGAAGATCGATATGCCGAATGGGATCAAGGATTTCTTTAAAGTATTTATTCCGAGCGGAGGAAGTAGTGAAACTCCGATGGGAGAGCAAACCAACATTTACGGGAATCATTTGGGAAGCTGGAATTTTTCACTCACCTGGTACGCTCCGCAGGATTGGACGGTTCGTCCTTATTATGAGCATTATTTTGAAGACCACTCGCAGATGTTCGGTGAGTATGGCTGGAAGGACTGCCTGGCAGGGATAGAGATAACATTTCCCCAAAATCCCGTCATTAGTCGTTTTGTGTATGAATATCTGTCGACAAAAGATCAGACGGGGCCTGTTTATTGGGACCATACGCCGGAGATACCGGAACAGGTGAGTGGGGCGGATAATTATTATAATCATGGTATTTATACCGGTTGGCAGCACTGGGGGATGGGGATCGGAAATCCTTTGGTGATGTCTCCTGTCTATGATACTGACGGTGATATCAGTTTTAAAAGTTCACGTATGCAGGGACATCATTTCGGGGTGATGGGGAATCCGGTTAGCGACTTACAGTATCGTATTCTTCTGTCGGTTACTCGTAACTGGGGAACATATGGTATGCCTTTTTATGAGATCAAAAAGAACGGGAATGCGTTGATTGAATTACAATATACACCGCATCAACTGAAAGGCTGGAGCTTTACAGCGTCGTTGGGTATGGACCGGGGTGCGATGTTGGGGGAAAGTGCCGGAGGAATGCTAACAATCAGAAAAACAGGATGGATACGATGAAAAGATATATGATAGCAATATTGCTGATGTTGATAGTCGGCGCTTGTGGTAAAATGCCGATCAATGGGGATCTGGATGGCCGTTGGCAGATCATGAAGATAGAATATGCTTCCGGAGAGGAAGAAACACCGGAACGGGCATATTATAGTGTGTCGTTGCATACGATCAATCTGATGCAAGTCGGTGTGACAAGTCAGACAGGAAATATGGAATATACCGGGGATTCATTGTTCGTCGAAATGCCCATCAGTAAAATTGAAAATCTATTGCCTTTCGGCATGAACGGAACGGAGCAACGTTTCGGGGTAAAAGAATTAACCTCTAAACAGTTGGTTTTGCAATCGGATTATGCCCGGTTGGAGTTCAGAAAGTTTTGAAAACAACAAAAACAAATAACAATATGAATACCGTAATCAGAAATGTTTTATTAGGGGGATTGGTGTGGTTGGCTGTACCATTGGCGGCACAGGTACCCCAGGAGTTGATAGACAAGGCGAAAGCCTCGGGTATGACGGACGATCAGATCCGTCAGGAGATAAATAAACGGATGGGGCAGTCTGGTGCTGAACAGAGTAGCCGTACGGCATCGGATGCTGTGGTTACCGATCGTACGGTTATGGCTCCGGAAGGTAAGGAAATACCTCCTTTGGAGATCCAGCGGGAAGCCAATCGTCCGGCAGGAGATTTAAGCGGAACGGTGTTCGGGCGTGAAATATTTTCGAACAAGAACCTGTCTTTCGAACCGGATTTGAATGTACCGACTCCCAAAGGGTATATTCTGTCTGCCGGAGATGAGTTGCTGATCAATGTATGGGGCGATTCCGAATTGAACCTGAAACTGAAGATTTCCCCCGAAGGGACGATCCTGATCCCTAACCTGGGACCTGTCTCTATCAGCGGATTGACGATCGGTGCAGCCGAGAACCGTATCCGCCAGGAGTTGGGACGGATCATGTCGACCTTGTCCGGAGATACGGACGGGGCCAATACGTTTGTATCGGTCAGTTTGGGCCAGATACGCAGCATCAAAGTGAACATAGTGGGAGAGGTGGTTGCTCCGGGAACCTATACGCTTCCATCTTTTGCGACCTTATTCAATGCGTTGTATGCTGCCGGAGGGGTGAATGAGATCGGTTCGCTTCGCGGAATCAAAGTATACCGGAATAGTAAGGAAGTCGCCTGTCTGGATGTGTATGATTATCTGCTTAATGGCAAATACGATACGAATATCCGTCTGGAAGAGAACGATATGGTGATCGTTTCCCCTTACGATCAGTTGGCGGTCGTGCGGGGGAAGGTGAAGCGTAACCGTATTTTTGAGTTGAAGAAGGGGGAAACGTTGTCCCGGCTATTGAATATGGCAGGCGGTTTCACAGGAGATGCCTATACGAAAGATGTCCGTGTAAAGCGTAAGGCGGGTAGCCGTTACCAGATCGCCACTGTTACAGCGGATAAATATCCCACTTTTGCGATGATGGACGGCGATTCTTTGTTGGTGGATTCCGTGATTCCTTTCTATGAAAATCGCCTGATAGTGACAGGTGCAGTCTGGCGTCCGGGAGAATACGAATTAAATGCGAACGTGCATACAGTAAAAGAATTGATTGACCAGGCAGCCGGTCTGAAAGGAGATGAGTTTACCGGCCGTGCCCAGATCATCCGGTTGAATCCGGATTTCACAACGACTGTTATAGCCGTCGATATCCGCAGTATCCTCAATGGAACCTCTCCGGATATGGAACTCAAGCCGGAAGACCAACTGAATATCCCCTCTCTGTTTGACCTTCGCGAACCTTATACGATCAAAGTGAGCGGAGCAGTCAATTATACGGACACGGTTCTTCCTTACCGGAATAATCTGACGGTGGAAGATGCTATTATGATGGCAGGAGGGTTGAAGGAATCGGCAGCGACTGTTAATGTGGAAGTTGCCCGCCGGATAAAAGATGCGAAGACTCACGAGAATACGAACCGTACGGCCGAGGTCTTCAATTTTGAATTGAACGACAATCTGGGGTTGATATCTATAGATGGAAAGAAGAGTGATACAATTTTTACGTTGGAGCCGTTTGATGAAGTTTATGTGCGTTTCTCTCCGGGATATCAGGAACAACAGGTGGTAAAGGTCGATGGTGAAATCACTTTCTCCGGCGATTATGTGTTGGCGGAAAAGAATTCCCGTCTGAGTGATATCATTGCTAAAGCCGGAGGGATAACTCCGGATGCTTATGTAAAAGGAGCGAGCTTGAAACGTCGGTTGACAGAGGATGAAATGCGCCGCCTTGAAACCTTGCTACAATTGAGTTCCAATAAACAAAGCCGTGACTCGGTTGCCTTGTCTCTGGAAAATATTAAAGACTATTCAGTCGGTATCGATCTGGAAAAGGCCTTGGCTAGTCCGGGAAGTGCCCATGACGTTGTGCTTCGTGATGGGGATGCACTTTATATCCCGCAGTTACAAAGTACGGTTAAGATAAACGGTGCTGTCACTTACCCGAACAGTGTCACTTATACAAAGGGTATGTCAGTAGGGAAATGCCTGTCTCAGGCAGGAGGATATAATGATATTGCCCGTAAATATCCGATCGTGATCTATATGAACGGGAAGGTGGCGACAACCAAAAGATGTTTTATCTTCTTCAAACGTTATCCGAAGGTAGAGCCGGGGTGTGAGATCGTTGTCCCGACCAAGACACAACGCGATCGGAAGACAAGCCTGGCGGAAGTATTGAGTATTGCCAGTTCAACGACTTCAATGGCTGCAATGGTAACATCCATTATAAATACTCTCAAGTAATTTTCAATTTTCAATTATCAATTAGAAAGATGTCTATGGTTCAAAATAATGTTCCTGATGTAGAAAACGATGCTCAGGAGATCGATTTGGTAGAGTTGGCAAAACGGTTATGGGGTGAACGCCGGTTTCTTTTGAAATGTGGCGGTATAGCTGTTGTTGTCGGTTTGGTGGTGGCTTTCAGTATTCCAAAAGAATATAGTACGACTGTAAAACTGGCCCCCGAGACTTCCGACCCATCCAAGAAGATGGGAAACCTGGGAGGATTGGCTGCGATGGCTGGGATCAATTTGAATACATCTTCCGGAGCGGATGCCATCTCTCCGGATTTGTATCCGGATGTGGTCGGCAGTGTTCCTTTTTTGCTGGAATTGTTTCCGGTACAGGTGACGGATGAGGATGCGACACTTTCTACTTCTTTTTACGAATATATGGATGAACATCAGAAAAGTGCATGGTGGAGTTCTGTTTTGCGGGCTCCGTTCAAACTGCTGGGTGTAGTGAAAGACATGTTCTCCAAAGAGAAAGAAAAAGATAGTAATGAGTTATCCTCTTTTCTGTTGACTCAAGAGCAATCGGATGTCATTGAGGATTTGCAGGAACGTATATCGGTGTCCGTTGATAAAAAAACGTTGGTTATAACCGTATCCGTTCAGATGCAGGATCCTTTGATATCGGCTAACGTTACGCAGGTCGTTTTGAATAACCTTCAGAACTATATCACCAGTTACCGTACGCAGAAAGCCAAACAGGATTTGGAGTTTACAGAGAAGGTATTCGGTGAGGCACGCGAATCTTACTATAAAGCACAACGTGCATATGCAGCTTTTGAAGATGCCAATAAAAATATCATTTCCGCCAGTTACCGGACAGAACAGGAACGACTGAAGAATGAAATGACACTGACCTTCAATGTTTACAACACATTAGCCCAGAAGCTGGAACAGGATAAACTCCGTGTTCAGGAGCAAACGCCGGTTTATACCGTCATACAGCCTGCCACTGTCCCGCTGAAAGCATCATCCCCAAAGAAACCGTTGATATTGATCGGCTTTGTGTTCTTAGCCATATTCGGAGCAGTAGGATATTTATTCATCAAAGACCTCTTTAAAGTTGACAGTTGACAAGTGACAGTTGACAGTTCTTATCAGAATTGAATGTAGTGTCGTTGGTAAGGGCGGTTCGCGAACCGCCCTTACAGGTTCATTTGCCGTCAGTTTTAACTGACGGTTTACAAGTTGCTTCTCCTTATTGGCTTCAGCCACATTTCTCTGAAACTGTTTAAATGGGACTAAAGTCCAAATAGATAGAGCATTTACTAATCCGTCGGTTAAAACCGACGGCAAATGGACCTGTAACTATACCAGCCCTATTGATGACTGATGGTTTATAGCTGAATAACTCACTTCTTTCTAAATTGGCACATGGACATATTGCTACATTGGCTCAAATCTTTCTATGCTCGAGTGCGAAGCCTAACTGTTAACTGTCACTTGTCAACTGTCAACTAAAAAATGTTTCACATTTTTATGTCCCTTCGCGATCTTTACCATTCTTATAATTATTTTGTAACCGAAGAGTCCGGCTGTTTGCTGGTTGGGTTCAGGGAAGATTCCGTTACTTTCATTGTGAAAGAAATATGGAATAAGGGGCCTGTCGGTTTGACGGAAGTGGACCGGTTGTATACTGAAATGCAACAGGTAGGGGAAATGTGCGGCTGTAACCAGTTTCGTATCCTGGCTCATGGAGGGTATTTGCCGGAAGCTCTTTCTTTTGAGCTGCACGGACTGACAGTATCGGATGAGAGCTATTTGGAAAGCCTTGCCGGTGGAAAGCATGTCGAACTGTTTTCACATAATGAAGCTGCTTACCGGGCAATTGAAGAAGGGTTTAAAACGAACCGTATCGGAGCTGTCGTACAGGCAACCGGAACGGGAAAATCTTACCTGATTGCCAGATATATCGTGAATCACGCGGCAGACGATATATTGGTTGTAGCTCCCAACGTGACGATCATCGACGAGATCAAAAAAGCAATCGGCAGGACGATGCCACAGGTTACCTACCGGACTTTTCAGGCACTGGTCCTGAATCGGGAGAATGCCGGAAAACTCAAGGCGGATCATATCATTATCGACGAGTTTCATCATTTCGGGGCGGAAGTATGGGGTAAAGCCGTACAGGAGGTGATCGATCTTAATCCCGATGCCCGTGTACTGGGAATGTCGGCTACTCCGATACGTCCCGAAGAGATGCTCGACACCGTGGAGGTCTATTTTAAAGGTAACCTGTTTCATGAGTTATCCCTCTCGATGGCCTGGTATTATAAGATACTTCCTGTCCCAGTCCTGGTACAGAGTGTGTTCGACCTGAATAACCAGTTGGATAAGGTGCAACGGATATTGAACAGGAGTGACTGTACTTCTGAAAGACGGAAACGTATTCAGGATAAGATAGATTTTGCCCGGTTGGATTTTCGCGGATCGTTGAGTGCTTCGGAACTGATCCGGCGGTATCTGCCGAAAGAGGTAAAGAAGATGCTGGTCTTTTGTAAAGATAAGGAGGATCTTCGGAATATGATCCCGGAAGTGTCCCGTTGGCTCGGACAGGCCGGATTTGAAACGGAGACATTTGAGATCCATAACGGATTGAGTAGCCGGGAGAATGAAAAGACACTGCGGGGTTTCCGCCGGGAAACGGGAAAACTACATGTCCTTTTTTCCATCAACATGCTGATCGAAGGACTGCATGTGGAAGGGGTGGATGCCGCCATGTTCCTGCGCCGGACAGAATCGTATGTGGTTGCCTTGCAGCAGCTGGGCCGTTGTCTGAAAGCCGGGTCGGACCGTCATCCGGTGGTACTCGATTTTGTGAATAACCTTTCCGGGCGTTCGGTTTATGAGGCCATGTCGAGGGAACTGGCCTATCATCCGGCCATCCGTGCCCCGAAGAGTTTTAAAGGCTTTGTGGAGTTTCAGGTGACCGGATTCCTTTCCGATATCCGTGCCCGGGTGGATGATATGCTGTCGGAGCTGGATGCCTGGCCGGTGATGTATGAACGGCTGGTCGAATATAAGGAACAGGAAGGCCGCTGGCCGCTGGTAGCTGAAGGGAAGCTGGGTAACTGGTGCAACACACAACGGATTGCCCGGAAGAAAGGGACGCTGTCGGACAATTATATCTCACATCTGGACTGGATCGGTTTTGAGTGGGAAGTGCAGGACAGCCGTTGGATGAATTGCTTTGAAGAACTGAAAGCATTTATGGCATCGGAACACCGTTGTCCCAAACGTGGCGAACACAATCTGAATACCTGGTGCAACACGCAACGGCAGGCATGGAAAAAAGGACTTTTGTCGGACGAAAGAACCCGGTTGCTCGACTCGATCGGTTTCAGGTGGGAGCAGGATCTGGATTCACTCTGGACGGAGAACTGGCAGCAGGTGCTTGCTTACTACAAGAAATATGAACGCTGGCCCAAAAGCAGGGAAGGGCGTTTGGGGGCGTGGTGTAATACGCAACGCAAAGCCCGTAAACAGGGATTGCTGTCTGCGGTTCGTATCGCCCAAATGGATGCGGAAGGTTTTATCTGGACAGTAGATGAAAAATGGCAGGAGAATTATGAGATGCTTAAACGTTTTTATGCGGATAATAAACGTTGGCCAACTGCCCGTGAAAACAAACTGGGCAGTTGGTGTTTTGTACAACGAAGAAGCCGGAAGAAAGGCGAGCTTTCTCCCGAACGTAAGGAACAGCTTGAACGAATCGGCTTTCCCTGGAGCCTAAAGTGATCTGCTTAACCTGTTATGCGTTGATCCCTTTATAATGTAGAGGCAGTGTAAACCAGAAAGTAGAACCTTCACCTTTCACCGAATCCACCCCGATAGTACCTCCCAGATATTCGATGATCGTCTTGCTGATCGTCAATCCGAGGCCTGTGCCCTGATGGAAATCGTTGATTTTGATGAAACGTTCGAATACACGCGGCCTGTTCTCTTCCGAAATACCGATCCCGGTATCTTTGACACTGACTTTCAGTGTATCCTCTGCCGTCTCGTAATAAATAGTGATACTGCCTTCTTCGGTAAATTTGATTGCATTGTTGAGGAAGTTCGTAACTACCTGCGTAATTCGTTGCGGGTCTGTCCGGACAATGACCTGGGGCGAATTTCTGTCATAGAGAAGTTTTACCCCCGGTTTTACTTTCAATGTGCCTCCCATGTAGACCTCCGTACACAGATCCCTGATGCTGACATCTTCGATATTGTATTTCAGCATACCCGACTCTATTTTTGAAAAGTCCAGAATATCCCCGATCAGGTTCAGCAGCAGATCATTGTTTTTATGGATAATATCCAGGTAAGTAGCCTGTTCCTCCGGGTCGTCCGCCTCCGCTACCAGGTCGGAGAAGCCGACGATCGCATTCAACGGAGTGCGTATTTCATGGCTCATGTTTGCTAGGAAAGCCGACTTCAATTTGTCTGCCTCCTTCACTTTCAGCAGTTCCAGCTCTATCTCGCGTTGATCTGTAATATTGGATGTATAGCTGATTATCTTGCTGGGCTTCCCGTCTTCGGTATATCTGTAAGCACGGACATTCGAGTTAAGCCAGTATACTTTACCGTCGAATATCCTGCGGTATACCGACACATATTTATCGATCTCTCCGGTGAGGAGACGTTTAAACTGACGGTTGTAAACTTTGTACTGGTCATCCGGATGCAAAGTCTCTATGAAGTCAGCCATACAACCGAATCTGTCCTGTTTCAGGTAAGTCAGGAAGAGGCTGTTTTCCACGTCGTCATTCAGGCTGAAATCCACCGACAGACTATCTGTTGCGATATCATATTCCCAGATAACCGATTCGCCGGTATCGACGGCCGCTTTCAGTTTGGTCAGGTTATATTGTATTTCTTCGGTCTTATGGTAACTTTCGGTATCGTCAAAAACGATATAGAAGAAACCGAGTTGTTGTCCCTGCGTATCTTTCAAAACGACACCTTTCACCCTTAAATGTTTGATCTGGTCGGTTACGGTGCTGGAATAATATCCTTTTTCCGCTACTTTTTTGAAGTTATATTTCAAAAGGAACTCAACGTCTTCTCCGTTTTTAAGCTTTACGTTGGCCCAATCCGGGATATTGGGATTTTCAAAGGCATTCAATCCGATCGCCTCTTCACGTGTAGTCCCGAATATTTCCAGGTCGGCATTATTGATATCCAGTAGAATACCTTTTTCATCATACAGTTCGACCCCCCATGGGAGTTTGTCGAAAATGATCTGGAACTTGGCTTCACTTCTCAACACTTGTTTCATAGAGTGTTCCATCATTCCTTGCGCCATCTCGCGCTCGATGGCGATAGATATGATATCGGTAAGCATCCGCAGGTTCTCTACATCCAACGCACTCCAGTTACGTCGTTTTTTTACTGAATCCAGTCCGATAAAGCCATTGATGTCCCCTTCGAAGAAGATAGGGATCACAAGCAATGATTTCACTTCCTGGAGCATTAATATCTTCTGTTCGGCGATAGCCTCTTCCGGCATCCGGGTAACGTCGTCGATGACAATATCTTTCCTGTCGTTGATCGTTTTTATCCACCAGGGAAAATCTTTCTTGGGCATGCCTACCAACAGATCTTCACGCATGGAAATAACACCTTGTCCGGTTACTTCATGCGTGAAGTCGAAAGTTGGTTTATCATCTTCGTAATTTCCGATATATACTCTGTCTACATCAAAAAATTTCAAGACGATCAGGAGTGACTGGTCAATGACATCTTTTTGTCCGGACTTCATTAATAATGACAAAACATCCGAGAAGGTTTTCCTCAATGCTATTGCATTGTTCAGAATACGATTTCTATATGCTTTTTCATCAGTAACGGAGGAGCCTTTTGCTTCTAATCTCTCGATTTCGCGGATCAGGTCTTCTCTCGAATAATTAGCATATACGCTGCTCATTTAGGTATATCAAGTTTATATGTTCGTGTATAAGGAACAAATGTACATATAATAATTGATTTTCAAATGATGTTCAACGTTTTCATGCTAATTATATTTTGTTTCTTACAATTTCGGCAATTCCCAGGGTGCCCGGTAATAGGCCTTCGATAAGGCAGTCGCTTCATTATCACCGATAAACACGCTGTTGGTGTCATCCCATCGTACTTCGCGTTGCAGGCGGCAGGATATATTCGCCAGGTGCGACATCTTGGCTACCCGTGCGCCGATGGCAATGTCGGCATGAGGCAATTCCCGACTCTTGATGCAACTCAGGAAGTTCCCGACATGATTATACAATCCTTTCCCTTCCCCTTTTTTGAACGGTACAGCTTCCATACGCGCTTCTTTTCCGGCAATGACAGGGAGGACTTCCCAACCGGCACGGGTAAGTACTAATGTGCCGTTTTCACCGAAGAATGCCAGTCCTTCTTTCTTATCGAACGGGCCGTGGTTGATTCCGCAGGCATGATCCCAGATGATATTGAAATCCTTGTAAGCATAAGTAGCCATCAATGTATCGGGTGTTTCCATCGCATCGTCGGGATAAGCGAACTTGCCGCCTCCGGAACAAACGCGGCTGGGCAGGTCGGCGTTCATGCCTTCCAAAGCATAATCGAGCAGGTGAACACCCCAGTCGGACATCAGTCCTCCGGCATAGTCCCAGAAGAAACGGAAGTTGTAATGGAAACGGTAGATGTTGAACGGACGTTTCGGGGCCGGACCCAGCCACATGTCGTAATCCACTCCGGCAGGAACGGGGCTGTCGGCAACAACCGGCAAGGTTGGTTTTCCATCCTGGTAAGCCCAGACTTTTACCGTGCGGATGCGTCCTATATTTCCGGCTTTCAGGAAATTAGCAGCTTCGTCCCAGTGCGGGTCGCTGCGCTGCCATTGTCCTACCTGGACCACCCGGTTGTATTTGCGGGCCGCCTTTTCCATCAGGTTGCATTCTTCGATCGTGTTGGAAAGCGGTTTTTCCACATAAACGTCTTTCCCTGCCTGGCAGGCATAGATGGTCGGCAGGCAATGCCAATGGTCGGGAGTTCCGATAATGACTGCATCTATGTCCTTATTGTCGATCACCTTACGCCAGTCCTTGTAGAGGTGGGGGACCTTCTTCCCGGTACTTTTTTCCACATCAGCAGCTCGTTTGTTCAGCCATTCGTCGTCGATATCGCAGAGAGCTACGCACTCCACTTCGGGATACTTCAGGAAATTACTCAGATTGGAGAATCCCATCGAACGGCATCCTATCAGGGCTACCTTCACTTTGTTGCTTGGAGCAGTCTGTCCGAAAATCGCTCCGTGTGCACTGCCGAATAACGGCGAAAGACCAAGTCCGGCAGCTGATAATGCGGACTTTTGCAAAAAATTTCTTCTATTCATGGTATTTAAATTATGTGTTCGCAAACAGTTTTGCAATTATACGAAAAATAGTCCTATATTTGTGCCCTTAATCAAAAAAAGATAATGACACCTCCTTTAAATACAACCAATTGGAATGTACTATACACTGCCCCCCGGGCAGAAAAACAGGTAAAAGAACGCATTGAAGCCCTTGGGGTTGAATGTTTTTTACCTTTGCATCGAACGCCACGTGTCTGGTCCGACCGCGTAAAAATCGTCGAAGTTCCTTTATTCACTTCCTATATTTTTGTCCGTTGTCCGGATGATGTATTGCGCGACCTGCTTCGTGTATACGGCGTTATCCGTATTGTTTTTTATAATAAGAAACCGGCTATAGTCCGTCAGAAAGAGATAGATGCCATTCAGGAGTTTCTAGACCAGGCTGCCGAACATGCTCTTTGTCCGGGAGAGGAAGTGGAGATATTGGCGGGAGCCATGAAACATGTTTCCGGTAAGGTCAAGAAGATAAAGAAGAATCATTTGCTGCTTTACCTCGAACAGCTGGGTGCAACTGTTTGCGTGAAGATGGATGATGTGGCGCGGGTGAATCGTCTTAAATAACTATTTTATATTTCCTGGAAGAGTGAAAAGTTTACAATTTACCCATCACTCTATGTATCAGTGGCTTTTTATTTTAGCTCGTGGTATTGGTCAAGTGATGTTTCAGAATAATGTGTTTTCCGGTTTATTGATGTTGATCGGGATATTATGTAATTCATGGCTATTGGCATTATTGGCTGTAGCTGGGAACTTTATCAGTACGTTGACTGCCTGGTTATCCGGATATGACAGGCAGGAGATCGAGGATGGTTTATATGGATTTAACGGAACTTTGGTGGCTATTGCCATAGGGGTATTTATGCCGGTTTCGGTTAGCTCTATGTTGCTATTGTTGGTTGGCTCTGCGTTATCCACATGGATAGCTCATTATTTTAATCGATGGAATAAAATACCGGGATTTACTGCTCCTTTCATTTTTACTGTCTGGCTGATATTGGGCGGATGTATTTATTTGTTTCCCTCATTATTACTCCCTTCTGTAAAGGCAGATACGGAATCATTTATTGATTTTTTTCGTGCTTTCAGTTTGAATATCGGACAGGTGATGTTTCAGGGAGGGACGGTCTTATCGGGATTGTTTTTTCTGATAGCTATATGTGTTAATTCGCGCCGGGATGCTTTGTATACGGTCTGGGGTGCTTTATTGCCGATATTTATTATTCTGCCATTCTGGACGGATTATGCGGTGCTGAATACCGGATTATTGGGGTATAATGGTGTATTGTGTGGGATTGCGCTTGGGAGAAACAACTGGCAGAGTGCAGGTTGGGCTACTATTGCGATCATATTTTCCGTATTATTGCAGATTGCCGGTATGAAGATTGGCTTGACAACATTAACAGCCCCTTTTGTCCTTTCTGTATGGATTGTATTAGGAATGAAATATTTGTGGAAAACTTATACAAAATAAAAATGGCATCGCTTTCACAAGTAATGCCATTCGGACATTTTCCTTTATAAACAGTAAAATAATAATTCTCTATAGTTATTTACGATACAAACTAATATTTCAATACAAATGTATATATTTTGAAAATACACAGATCAAATATATGTGGATAATGGATGTTTGGTATGACTTTAGAGAAATTTGGTACTTAATATAATGTCGTTGCCCGGAAAGTGTCTGTAGTGGTTAATGTGGTAAAATTGGTGTACCTTCGGGATGAAGGTGTTACGGAATCGTTTGGTGAATGGCCTATTTTGATTACTTTTGTATGATTTATTATTCAATAGAGTAGAGAATTATGTGTGCATTATTTTCCTCGTTTTTTTCTCAGAAAAAAGATATATGGCCCGGTATGACGGATGTTCATTCTCATTTGTTGCCGGGAGTGGATGATGGGTTTTCCTCTTTGGAAGATAGTAGGGAAATGCTTGCTTTTCTGCAGGAACTCGGTGTGAAACGTATGTTTCTGACTCCTCATATTATGGCTGATCTGGCGAAAAACAGGGCTGTGACTTTGAAAGAACATTTCGGGACTTTCAGAGAAAGTTGTGAAGGCATAAGTGTAGATATGCGTCTGGCGGCCGAGTATATGCTGGATGAATGTTTTTATGAGCGGATGGAGGAGGGGCTGTTGTCGTATGACGGAGAACATGTCCTTGTGGAAGTCTCTTGCCTGCAGGCTCCGGGTGATTTGTTTGAAAAGTTGTATGCTATTCAGTTGAATGGGTTTATCCCGGTGATGGCACATCCGGAACGGTATCCTTTCTGGGATATAAGCGGGCTGATGAAGCTGAAGGAACATGGCTGTAAATTCCAGTTGAACCTGTTTTCGTTAGCCGGATTTTATGGTACGTTACCTCATAAGACCTCCTTGTCGTTATTGAAAAAAGGATATTATGATTTTGCCGGAACTGATATTCATTCGCTGAACTACCGTCGTGGTTATGACACTCTTTCACTGAAAAAAGACCAATACGAAGCGGTTGAAAAGTTGCTGCATGGGAATGAGACATTGTGGAAGCAATGACTGATGATTACATCAACGTGCTATAAATATACTCCATATCCACATGCTCCCTGACCAGTTCCGCTAATTTATCATATTGCTCTTCCTTGAATGCTGCATAATCGAACGGAGCCGAATCGGTTTCTTTGTTGAAACCTTCGGCTAGGTTGTCGAGCACCTCCGGGTTGTCGAGGATACCGTGCATGTAGCTTCCCCAACAACGGGCATTCAGGTAATAACCGTCTTTTCTTCCGTCTTCAAGCAAGGCTACCGGACTTTCAGGGGCATTACCCAGGAGAGTTGTCTGTCCCATATGTATCTCATATCCTTTACAAGCCATTTGTGAACCGGAGCGGAACGTGAAACGGCTTTGCTTCGTTATCTTTTCCTGTTCGATAACAGTACATTGGGGGAGCAGTCCCAATCCCGGTACGGCAGGCAGGTTCCCTTCTATCCCTTCCGGATCTTCCAGGCGGGCACCCATCATCTGATAACCACCACAGATACCGATCACTTTTTTCCCTTTCTTGGCTGCACGTACAACGGCATCGGCTATGCCGTTGGCACGGATGCTTTGCAGGTCGGCAAGTGTATTTTTAGAGCCTGGCAACAGGATGATATCAGCTTTCTCTATTTCGTCTATATTACTTGTGTAGTAAGGATTGAAGCGTGGGTCCATGTCCAGTACGTCGAAATCTGTAAAGTTCGACATGCGTTTCAGCAGGATAATGGCGACATTGATCTTTCCATCCTGCCAGGTATTCGTTTTCATATCCAGCGCGACCGAATCTTCTTCTTCTATCTTGATATCGCGGAACCAGGGGATAACACCTACGACAGGTATTCCTGTCAATTCTTTCAATATTGTCCTGCCTTCCTCGAACAGCGATGCGTCTCCACGGAATTTATTGATGATGACCCCTTTCATCTGTGCCCGTTCCTCGGGTTTGAGCAGGGCGATCGTGCCGTAAACGGAACCGAATACGCCACCCCGGTCGATGTCGGCAACCAGATAGGTGGAGGCATCTGCCTGTATCGCCATCCGCATGTTGGTGATATCACGGTCGCGGAGATTCAGTTCGGAGATGCTGCCTGCCCCTTCCAATACGATCGGGTTATAGCGTGCTTCCAGACGTTTGAATGCTTCGATAGCCTCTCTGAAAAGGGCTTCTTTCTGATTCTGGACACCAAAATAGTCTTTGGCGGACATGTTGCCGACCGGACGGCCGTTCAAGACCACCTGCGAACTTTTGTCATTGGTCGGTTTCAGCAAAACCGGGTTCATATCCGTATGCGGGGCAATGCCGCATGCCTCCGCCTGTACTACCTGGGCACGACCCATTTCGCCCCCTTCTGGGGTGGAGAAAGAGTTCAAAGACATATTCTGCGCCTTGAATGGGGCAGGTTGATATCCGTCTTGCTTAAAGATACGGCAGAAGGCTGCGTTGATCACACTCTTTCCTGCATCGGAACAAGTGCCAACGAACATGATCGGTTTCAAGTGCTGTTTCATAATGGCTGCAAAACTAATGAAAAGTTACGTGATCTTTTTTTTATTTGTATAAAATAATCGAAATATCAGGTATTTGTATAAATTTGCATATGATAGGCTAATCTAATATATGGAAAATAACATTGTCGTGGATCCTGAGTTTAAAGAATGGGTACGAAATTTAAAAGTACAGATCAGGCAAGCGCAAATTAAAGCAGCTGTGAGGGTTAATAGTGAATTATTACACCTTTACTGGAGTTTGGGGAGCGAAATAACATTACGTTATGAATTTGCTGCTTATGGAAGTGGTTTCTTCAATACGCTTAGTCGTGAATTATTATCGGAATTTCCCAATATGAAAGGCTTTTCAGTTACGAATTTAAAATATATTCGTCGCTGGTATATGTTTTATAATCAGGATACGGTAAATCGTCCACAACTTGTGGACGATTTTGGAGATATTTTTTTCTCAGTGCCTTGGGGACATCATCGTAATATAATAGAGAAGTGTGATAATTTGCAGAAAGCTCTCTTTTATATTCGTAAGACAGTTGAAAATAATTGGAGTCGTGCTGTATTATTAAACTTTCTCGATACGGATTTATATGAACGTCAGGGAAAATCTGTAAATAATTTCAGTAGGTTCTTACCTGTACCTCAAAGTGATTTAGCAGAACAAACCATCAAAGATCCTTATAACTTCGATTTTCTGATGTTAACGGATAATTATCGTGAACAGGAATTGGAAGATGCTTTGACTACTAATATGACAAAATTCTTATTGGAATTGGGGCAGGGGTTTGCTTATGTGGGAAGACAAGTCCCATTAGAGGTAGGAGACGATACTTATTTTGCAGATTTATTGTTTTATCATTTGGAACTGCGTTGTTATGTGGTGGTAGAATTAAAAGTCAGTAAATTTCAACCTGCATTTGTAGGGCAATTGGGTATGTATGTAAGTGCTATCAATCATTTAAAGAAAAAGGAGACAGATGGTCCGACTATAGGATTGATTATCTGTAAGACAAAAAATGATGTTACGGCTCAATATGCTTTAGAAGGTAGTAGTCAGCCTATAGGAATTTCAGAATATCAGCTTGAAGCATTGACTCTTGAAGACTTTAAGAGTCAATTACCTTCAATAGAAGAAATTGAAGCTTTATTGAAAGAGGTAAACGATTAATAATTATACGATTTAAATAAAATACCATGGAAAAACAGAAACAGAGCCAGCGGCTTCAGTCGCTGGACGCTTTACGGGGATTTGATATGTTCTTTATTATGGGAGGTGGTGCGCTGTTCGTTGCGCTGGCAACATGGATACCTACTCCTTTCTTTCAATCGATAGCGGATCAGATGAGCCATGCCAAATGGGGGGCGGGGTTTACGTTCGAGGATATTATCTTTCCGTTGTTTTTGTTTATTGCCGGTATTTCTTTTCCTTTTTCGCTGGAGAAACAGCGGGAGCGGGGAATGTCGGAGGCGGCTATCTATAAGAAGATCATTCGGCGTGGTATTACACTTGTGGTACTCGGATTCGTATATAACGGATTGCTCAATCTGAATTTTGAAACGCAACGGTATGCCAGCGTACTGGCCCGTATCGGTCTGGGATGGATGTTCGGTGCATTGATCTTTGTAAATACACGGACAATCACACGGGTGTGGATCGTGGCGGCCATCCTGATAGGGTACTGGTTGTTGCTGTTCATTCCGGCACCCGACGGGAATGGGGCGGAGTTGTTTACACGTGAAGGAAATCTGGCTTGTTATATCGACCGCCTGCTGTTGCCGGGGCGTTTGCATGGAGGAAATTATGACCCGGAAGGCCTTCTGTCTACCTTACCGGCTGTCGGTACTGCTTTGCTGGGCATGTTTACCGGCGAATTCGTCAAACTCAGGAAAGAAGGGTTGAGCGAAACGAAAAAGGTGGTGTATATGTTAGTGGCAGGCTGCTGCCTGTTGATAGTCGGATTGTTGTGGGGATTTTTCTTTCCGATCAATAAATATTTATGGACCAGTTCGTTCGTTTGTACGGTGGGCGGTATCTCTGCTTTGTTGTTCGCCACCTTCTATTATATTGTCGATGTGAAAGAGTGCCGGGGATGGACACTTTTCTTTACGGTGATCGGGACGAACTCGATCACAATTTATCTGGCACAGGTATTTATCAACTTTACCTTTACTGCGAATGCAATTTTCGGAGGCTTTATCGGTTTGTTCCCTGAAACAGTCCAGCCTTTGCTGGGAGCGATGGCTTATATCGCCGTCTGCTGGGGATTCTTGTATTTCCTTTACCGTCAACGCATCTTCTTAAAAGTCTAAAATAATTACAAATGGAAAAAACTACTTACAAGCGATTGGAGTCGCTTGATGCTTTACGCGGATTTGACCTTTTCTTTCTGGTCGCTTTGGGACCGCTCGCCCATTCGTTGGCGAGGGCCGCTGATGTGGGATGGTTGAACGATTGTATGTGGGCATTCGACCATGTACACTGGGAAGGTTTCTCTCCCTGGGATCTGATCATGCCGTTGTTCCTGTTTATGTCGGGGGCATCGATGCCTTTTGCCCTGTCACGTTTTAAAGGTGTTTCCGATAAAAAAGGACTTTTCCGGCGCCTGGGAAAACGTATCCTGTTGCTCTGGATATTCGGTATGATGTGCCAGGGGAATCTGCTGGGACTCGATCCGGATCGTATCTATCTATATTCAAATACATTGCAGTCGATTGCAGCCGGTTATCTGATCACGGCCGTGTTGTTCCTTTATACCAGCCGGCGGACCCAGATCGGGGTGGCAGTAGCTTTGCTGCTTGTCTATTGGGCGGCGATGCAGTTTATCACGGTCGGTAGTTATGGCGGAGGCAACTATACGCCCGAAGGGAACCTGGCGGAATGGATAGACCGTGCCGTGCTGGGGCGTTTCCGCGATGGAGCGAAAGTGGTGGACGGTGAAATTGTTTTTGCACCGTGGTATCATTATACATGGATTTTGAGTACCCTGAACTTTGGAGTGACGGTGTTGACAGGTTTGTTTGCCGGTTACATAGCCAAGGATAAAACGAGCGATATTTATAAACTGAAATGGTATTTCGGTGCAGGTGCCGTAATGGTTGCTGCCGGATGGTTATGGGGATTGCAGATGCCGGTGATCAAAACGATCTGGACCAGCTCGATGGTGTTGGTAAGTAGCGGCTATTGCTTCTTGCTGATGGGGTTGTTCTATTATCTGATAGACTATAAAGGATATAATAAGAATATCACCTGGCTGAAGGTGTACGGAATGAATTCGATCTTGGCTTATATGCTGGCAAATGTCATTAATTTCAGCTGTCTGGGACAGTCCTTATTTTATGGCTTCGAACAATATCTGGGCAATTATTATTCCTTTTTGATCAGCTTGTCAAACGTATCAGTTATTTATGTAATTTTGTGGCTGCTATATAAACGTAATATATTTCTTAAAGTATAGAAAACACAAAATTAGGGAAAAGAGAAATGGAATCAATCAGACAGATATACCGGATTGGACACGGTCCGTCGAGTAGTCATACGATGGGGCCGATGCGTGCTGCACAGATGTTTCTGGAACGTAACAGAGGAGCCGTACGTTTTAACGTAACATTGTATGGTAGCCTTGCTGCTACAGGGAAAGGTCACATGACCGATGCCGCCATCCTGGAAGTGTTGCAACCGGTTGCCAAAACGAATATTACCTGGGAACCAAAAATATTCCTGCCGTTCCATCCGAACGGTATGTTGTTCGAATCGTTCAACGAGAAAGACGAAGAACTGGAATCATGGACAGTCTACAGTATCGGTGGCGGAACACTGGCGAATGAAAGTTTTAACGAGCTGAAGACGGCTCAGGTCTACGAGATGAGTACCATCAAGGATATACAGGCCTGGTGTGAAAAGACCGGACATTCTTACTGGGAATATGTGGAACAATGTGAGGGCCCTGAAATATGGGATTACCTGGCAGAAGTATGGGATGTGATGCAAAAGGCTGTGCAGAATGGTCTGGAAGCGGAAGGTATCCTGCCGGGTGGCCTGGGAATACGCCGGAAAGCGTCTGATTATCTGATACGTGCCAAAGGATACGGCAGCAGTATTAAGAGTCGTGGCATGGTTTATGCTTTTGCTCTGGCTGTTTCCGAAGAAAACGCTTGTGGGGGTAAGATCGTGACGGCTCCGACCTGTGGTTCCTGCGGGGTGATGCCTGCTGTATTATATCATCTGAAAGATACCCGCGAGTTCCGTGACTCCCGTATCCTGCGTGCATTGGCGACAGCGGGGTTGTTCGGCAATGTGGTACGTACGAATGCCTCCGTATCCGGGGCGGAGGTAGGTTGCCAGGGTGAAGTCGGAGTCGCTTGTGCGATGGCTGCCGGAGCTGCCAGCCAGTTGTTCGGCGGAACGCCTGCCCAGATCGAGTATGCTGCCGAAATGGGGTTAGAGCATCACCTGGGGTTGACCTGTGATCCGGTTTGCGGACTGGTGCAGATCCCGTGTATCGAACGTAATGCTTTTGCTGCGGCGCGTGCATTGGATGCGAATACATTCTCAAACTTCTCGGATGGAAAGCACCGGGTAAGTTTCGACCAGGTGGTAGAGGTGATGCGTCAGACCGGTAACGACCTGCCCAGCTTGTATAAGGAGACTTCCGAAGGCGGCCTGGCTAAAAAGTATGGCGATTAAGTGTATTAATATTAATTGTATATGAATAAAAGTTGTGTTATTGCTGTTTGTGCCGCAGCCTTGATGGCGGCTTGCGGACAACCGAAACAGCAGTCTGAAGAGGTGGCTACGAGTGGCAACCCTGTATTTGAAGGATGGTATGCAGATCCGGAAGGTATTATTTATGATGATACATACTGGATCTATCCAACCTGGAGCGATCTGTATGAGAATCAGACATTCTTCGACTGTTTCTCTTCTAAAGACCTTGTAAACTGGACGAAGCATTCTTCTATCCTGGATACGACCGAGGTGAAGTGGGCAAAGCGGGCTATGTGGGCACCGTCGGTTATCCGCAAGGATGGCAAGTATTATTTGTTCTTCGGTGCGAACGATGTGCATGAAGGGGAAATAGGTGGTATCGGTGTAGCTGTCAGCGACCGCCCTGAAGGTCCGTATAAGGATTTGTTGGGTAAGCCGTTGATCAACGAGATTGTGAACGGGGCGCAGCCTATCGATCAGTTTGTTTTCAAAGATGACGATAATCGTTATTATATGTATTACGGTGGTTGGGGACATTGTAATGTCGTACAACTGAACGACGACTTTACCGGATTGGTACCGTTTGAAGACGGGGAGGTCTATAAAGAAGTGACTCCGGCTAATTATACCGAAGGACCATTTATGTTCAGGAAGAACGGTAAATATTATTTCATGTGGAGCGAAGGTGGTTGGGGAAATCCCGACTATTCGGTTGCGTATGCCATTTCTGATTCGCCTTTCGGACCGTTTAACCGGATAGCCAAGATTCTCCAGCAGGATTCGGCGGTAGCGACCAGTGCCGGCCACCATTCTATTATGCATGTACCGAATTCGGAGGATTATTATATCGTTTACCATCGCCGTCCGCTGAACGATACGGCACGCGACCACCGTGCGACTTGTATCGACCGGATGACTTTCGATAAAGACGGATATATCAATCCGGTCAAGATGACCTTCGATGGCGTAGCGGAAAGAAAGATAAAATAGCTTTCTTCAATTGTATAAAATATATTAAAGTAAGGGTGCAATAGTTGCATCCTTATTTTTTTATATTACTTTTGACACATCTGTCAAACAAAAGTGTCAAACATATTTGACAGACAGTGTAGACAAATGAAGTAAAACTAGATATACAATGGGTACAGAAGAAGTAATCACAATGGAGAACCGGATCCTGGAAGCGGCAAAGCAAGTCTTTGTAAGGAAAGGATACGAAGCGACAAAGATGGGCGACGTGGCGGCCGAGGCCGGAATAGGACGTACGGCTTTACATTATTATTATCGCACAAAAGATATGCTGTTCGATGCGATCTTCGACCAGTTGATGGACAGCCTGCTGCCTGACCTGGGAATTATTATCGATGAGAAGCTCCCTTTCCTGGAGAAGCTGCCTAAGATTATCGAACGATACGTAAATACGCTGCAGAGAAATCCTTTATTTCCAATTTTTGTTTTAAATGAGTTGCAGCGGGATCCGGAGCATATCTATCGTTCAGTGTTGAAAGACCTGCCGCGGGTAGAGCCGATCATGCATCTGCATACCCAGTTGATGGATGAAATGGATAGAGGGCTGATAAAGAAAATGCCATTGTATTATATGGCGACAACCCTGATCAGCCTGTTGGTCTTCCCGATGCTGATACGGAATCCGGTTACCGCCATATTTATGAATGGCGATCCCGGGGAATACGATAAATTTCTGCAGGAACGTATCCCTTTTGTTACCGATATAATGATCCGGTTGCTGACTCCGGACGATCATACACAAAATAAATAAATACCTCTATGAAACGGATTTGTGTAATTCTATTCTTATGTTTACCCCTGCTACAGGGAATTGCGAAGGGGCAGGAGAAGATAACACTGGCGCAATGCTACGAATGGGCACGGGCTAATTATCCCCAGATACGCCAGTATGGGCTGATAGGGCAGACCGAGCAGTATAATCTGTCGAATGCCGTAAAAGGCTGGTTGCCTCAGGTGACGGTGAATGCGAAAGCTACTTATCAGAGCGATGTGACCAAACTCCCTTTTGATGCGGACAAGCTGTCGGCTGTCATGCCGGGACTGGAAATCCCTGCCTTGAGTAAAGACCAGTATCAGGTAGTAGCCGAACTGAACCAGAATATATGGGATGGCGGCACGATCCATACTTCCCGCCAACTGACCAAAGCACAGGCTACAGCAGACCGGGAACAATTGGAAAGCGATCTCTATACATTGAACGACCGGGTGAACCAGCTTTATTTCGGTTGTCTGCTCCAAGAGGAGTTGATCCGCCAGAATGTGTTGTTACAAAAAGAGCTGCAGATCAATATCGATCGTATAACGGCGATGATGGCTAACGGGGTAGCCAACCAATCCGACCGTGAAAGCATGGAAGTGGAACTTCTGAATGCCCGCCAGAAAGAGATCGAGTTGAAAGCTTCCCGCGTCGCTTTCGGCAGGATGTTGAGTGCGATGATAGGAAAGCCTTATGATAAAGACAGGATTTTGGAGGTGCCGAACGTACCGGGTAATCCTTTGTCCGGAGAAATAAACCGTCCTGAACTGAAGGCGTTGGATGCTAAAAGCTATTTGCTGGAGCTACAGAATAAACAGATCACGAGCGGTTTAATGCCCCGTATAGGTGCGTTTGTTCAGGGCGGATACGGCAGACCGGGATTGAATATGCTGGAGGATAGCTTTGATCCGTTCTATATAGCGGGGGTACGCCTTTCCTGGAATATGGGTAAACTATATACATTGAAGAACGACCGCCGTAAAGTCGCTACGACATTGCAGCAGGTGGAAGTTCAACGTGAGACATTCCTCTTTAATACCTCGCTTGAGCTGATGCAGCAAAACACGGAGATACAGAAGATATCCGACCTGATGAAGGCAGACGATGAAATAATCCGCTTGCGCACCAGTATCAAGAATGCTGCGGAGGTGAAACTGGAGAATGGGGTCATCTCCGTTACCGACCTGATCCGTGAGATCAATGCGGAGGATATGGCGAAGCAGACGGCGGCAGCCCATCGTATCCAGCATCTGAATGCTGTCTATAATTATATGTACACGACGAATAATGAATAATCAAAAAGAATCATGAAAAGTAATATGAAACGATTGAGTTCTTATACCTTGATAGCAACCGCATTATTGGGCCTGGCTGCATGTAACCGGGGAGATGGCAACTTCGATGCGACCGGTACGTTTGAGGCGACGGAGATCCTGGTGTCTTCCGAGGCTAACGGGAAGATCATGGAACTGAATATAGAGGAAGGCGACCGGTTGGATGCCGGAGCAATGGTGGGATATATCGACAGTACCCAGTTATATTTGAAGAAGATGCAGCTTTCGGCGGGCTTACGCTCCGTTGATATCCGTAAACCGGATATCCGCAAACAGATCGCAGCTCTGGAACAGCAGATCGCTACGGCCCGTACGGAGCAGCAGCGAATGGAGAACCTGGTAAAGGCAAAAGCGGGTAACCAGAAGCAGGTGGATGACATTGTAAACAATATCAAATATCTGCAGAAACAACTCGATGCACAATATTCTACCCTGAACAAAACGACCGGGGGAGCTGATGCCGAAGCCGAAAGCATCCTTTATCAGATCATGCAACTGGATGACCAATTACAGAAAAGCCGTATCGTAACTCCCCAGGCGGGAACGGTTCTCGTCAAATATGCAGAGCCGGGTGAAGTGACGGCTGCGGGCAAACCGCTGTATAAAATAGCGGATACCGATCTGCTTTACCTTCGGGCTTATATTACGGCCGACCAGCTTTCGACATTGAAACAAGGCCAGACAGTACGTGTCTTCGCTGATTACGGAGCGGATGAACAGCGTGAATATCCGGGAACGATTACCTGGATATCCGACAAATCGGAGTTCACGCCTAAAGGTATCCAGACGAAAGACGAACGTGCCAACCTGGTTTATGCCATCAAGATCGCTGTCAAGAATGATGGCTATCTCAAGATCGGGCAGTATGGCGAAACGGTGTTTGAGTAATTGAAAATTAGAAATTGAGAATTGAAAACTAATGGGGATAAATGGGGTTAAGATAGAGGCGATTAGTAAGAATTATGGACTGATAGAGGCCTTGCAGGATATTTCCCTGGATATACATTCGGGCGAACTGTTCGGTCTGATCGGGCCGGATGGGGCGGGGAAGACGACTTTATTCCGTATCCTGACCACTTTATTACTGGCGGATAAGGGAAAAGCGACCGTCTGTGGATTGGATGTCGTTCGTGATTATAAGAAAATCCGTACAATGGTCGGTTATATGCCGGGACGTTTCTCTTTGTATCAGGACCTGACGGTAGAAGAGAACCTGAACTTCTTTGCAACGGTATTCAATACGACGATAGCCGAAAATTATGAACTGGTGCGCGACATCTATGTCCAGATAGAACCGTTCAAGAAACGGAAAGCCGGAAAACTCTCAGGAGGTATGAAGCAGAAACTGGCGTTAAGTTGTGCTTTGATCCATCGTCCGGAGGTGCTTTTCCTGGATGAGCCGACGACTGGTGTCGATCCGGTTTCCCGTGTGGAATTTTGGGATATGCTGGACCGTTTGAAGAAACAGGGTATTACCATCCTGGTCTCTACTCCTTATATGGATGAGGCTTCCCGTTGCGACCGCATTGCCTTGATGCGTTCCGGCCGATGCCTGTCCGTCGATACACCGGTAGGCATCCGCTCCTCTTTCGGTAGGCATCTGTGGACTGTACGGGCTTCGTCTATGTATAAACTGTTGGTAGATCTTCGGAGTTTTCCGGGCACTTATTCCTGCTATGCTTTTGGTGATGCGCATCATCTGACATTGAAGGAGGATGGACGTGAGATGGATGACTTGATGCAGTTCCTGAAAGGAAAAGGTTATACCGATGTGACCATAGAATCTGTAGAGCCGAGCGTGGAAGATTGCTTTATGGCATTGTGATTAGAAAGAGTTGAGTCAATGTTGCAATAATAGAAAAATATGAACTTTCATATAAATATATAATGAACGTAATAGAAACAAACAACCTGACTAAGAGTTTTGGAAGCTTTACGGCAGTCGACCATATTAGCTTTGAGGTGGGCGAAGGGGAGATATTCGGTTTCCTGGGTGCTAACGGCGCTGGGAAAACGACTGCTATGCGTATGCTTTGCGGACTGTCGACTCCTACTTCCGGGCAGGCTTGTGTCGCCGGTTTCGATGTCTATAAAGAGACGGAACAGATCAAACGCCATATCGGTTATATGAGCCAGAAGTTTTCTCTTTACGGTGATCTGAAAGTATGGGAGAATATCCGTTTGTATGGTGGCATTTACGGCCTGTCGGAGAAGAGGCTGGCGGAAAAGACGGATGAATTGCTTGCTGTGCTGGATCTGGAATCAGAACGGAATACGCTGGTCGATGCACTCCCTTTGGGATGGAAGCAGAAGCTGGCATTCTCCGTTGCTATCATCCATGAGCCTCGTGTCGTCTTTCTGGATGAACCGACCGGAGGTGTCGACCCGGTCACCCGGCGTCAGTTCTGGGAACTGATTTATCAGGCTGCCGAACGGAATATTACTGTTTTTGTCACGACCCATTATATGGACGAGGCTGAGTATTGTAACCGGGTTTCCATTATGGTGGACGGGAAGATCGAAGCGCTGGATAGTCCGGCTGCCCTGAAATCTTCTTTCCATGTCGATAATATGAATGACGTTTTCCATGCTCTGGCACGAAAAGCGAAAAGAGGAGAATAGTATGAAGCAATTTATATCTTTTATACAAAAGGAATTTTATCACATTTTCCGCGATAAACGGACGATGTTGATCATTTTGGTTATGCCTATTGTCCAGATATTACTTTTCGGATATGCCATAACGACGGAGATCAAAAGTGTGCCGATCGCCATATTCGACCAGAGCCGGGATGAGGTTACGACAAAGATCGGTGCCCACTTGGCGGCCAGCGAATATTTCGAGCTTTATAAGATGATAGAAAATATGTCCGAGGCGGAGTCCCTCTTCAAGCAGGGAAAAGTGAAAATGGTTGTGGTCTTTCCTCCGCAGTATGCTTCTTCGCCTGATGCCGATGCCCAGCTTCTGGCGGATGCGACCGATCCGAATGAAGCAACCCAGCTAACTTCCTATGCAACGGCTGTTATTGCTTCTGCAAAGGCAGAGATACAAGGGCAACTATTGCAACCGGCTGAAAGGGCGGCGTTAATGCAAGCTGGTGTTACCCCCGTCACTCATCTGCTTTATAACCCGACGATGAAAGGGGCCTATAATTTTGTTCCCGGTGTAATGGGATTGATCCTGATATTGATCTGTGCCCTGATGACTTCGGTCGGTATCGTGAAGGAGAAAGAGATGGGGACGATGGAGATATTGCTGGTTTCTCCGATGAAGCCGGTTTATATTATCGTGGCAAAAGCGATACCTTATTTATTATTAAGTATAGTGAATGTGGCGACGATTCTCTTTTTGTCTTATTTTCTGCTCAAGGTGCCGATTTCCGGCAGTCTGGCTTTGCTGGTGGCTGTTTCTATTCTGTATGCTTTGGTTTCTCTTTGCCTGGGGCTGCTGATCTCGACCATTGCCGATACGCAGCAGGCTGCTATGTTGATCAGTGCGATGGTACTGATGCTTCCGGTTATTCTGCTCAGTGGTATGGTTTTCCCGATAGAGAATATGCCCGATATATTACAATGGATCTCGAATATCGTACCGGCTAAATGGTATATCATCGCTGTGAAGGATGTAATGATAAAAGGCTTGGGTGCCGGTGCCATCATGAAAGAGGTGGGGATATTGTTGTTTATGGTCGTATTCCTAGTGATACTGAGTGTGAAACGTTTTAAGATCCGTTTATAACAAGAAAGTTATGAGAACATTACGATATTTACTTGAGAAGGAGTTCAAACAGATCAAGCGCGACCGGTTCCTGCCGCGTATTATCTTTCTGGTTCCACTGATGCAGCTGATCATTCTGCCTTTTGCTGCGAATTTTGAAATGCGTAATATCAACCTGGGTGTGATAGACAACGATCATTCCGTCCTGTCTGCCCAGTTGGTCGAAAAGGTTGTGGCCTCAGGTTATTTCCGTCTGACGAATGTTTCGGACAGTTATGATCAGGGCATAACCTCTATAGAAAGTAACGAATCGGACTTGTTGTTGGAGATTCCAGTGAACTTCGAACAGCAACTGGGACGGGAAGGAGCGGTTGAAGTGCTGATCGCTGCCAATGCTGTGAACGGGACGAAAGGAGGGATGGGAAGCTCTTATCTCTCCCAGATCATTCAGGACTTTAATCAAGAGAAAGGTTTTACTTCCGGTTTACAATCCGGCGGAATACGTTCTACGAGTCTTTACAATCCGCATCTGAATTATAAAAATTACATGGTTCCGGGTATCATGGTTTTTTTGCTGACGATCATCGGAGGATTCCTTTCCGCCCTGAATATTGTCAGTGAAAAGGAAAAGGGGACGATCGAGCAGATCAATGTGACCCCGGTTCCCAAAACACTGTTCCTGCTCTCGAAACTGATCCCTTTCTGGATCATCGGTTTTATTCTCCTGACAATCGGGGTTATTGTGGCCTGGATCATTTATGGCCTGTTGCCTGTCGGAAATATCGGGATCATTTATTTATTCGCCGCGGTTTACCTCATTGCCTTTACCGGTTTGGGATTGGCCATTTCCTCCATTTCTTCCACCCAGCAGCAGGCCATGTTCACGGCTTTCTTTTTTTTAATTATCTTTGCATTGCTGAGCGGTCTTTTTACACCTATTAGCAGTATGCCCCACTGGGCGCAACAAATAACCCTGTTCAATCCGGTGCGTTATTTTGTGGAAGTGATGCGTATGGTTTACCTGAAAGGCAGCCAGTTTGCTGATTTAACAGGGCATTTTGTGGTCGTATGTTTATTTGCTCTCTTCTTTAATGTTCTGGCTGTGGCCAGCTATAGGAAGAAATAATATGCTTTACAGCAGACTTAACCAATTTTTACACCAAATATGCACTTTATTAACGCTACTCTTTTATATTTGATTCAAATCTGAAACAATATTTCAAATATGGAAAGCGTTATTCCAAATATGGAAAAAGGTGAAGAGAATTATAAAGTGCCGAATCTGGAGAAAGGAATTGCGGTGCTTGAATATCTTTCGCTCCGTCCACAGGGTGAGACGCTGCAGGATATTAAAAGTAAGCTGGATATTTCCCAGACTACTGCATACCGTATTTTGAATACATTGGTTCGTTTGGATTATCTTAACTATAATGAAGATACGAAGCGCTACAAGTTGTCGCGAAAATTGCTAACTTTGGGCTTCAGATCGTTGAATGAGCATAATTTGTTGGAGACAGTGCTGCCTTGTTTACGCGATTTACGCGATAAAGTAGGAGAGACTGCCTGCTTTGGTGTACTAGGAGATCAAAAGGGTATTTTTATAGAACAGGCACAGGGACATCATACGTTCCGTTTTGTATTATCACCGGGAAAACCATTTGAGCTGCATTGTTCAGCACCCGGTAAAGCGATTATGGCTTATCTGCCAAACACGGTCCGCGACCGCTATCTGTCGTATATGACATTTGAGAAATATAACTCGCGGACAATTACTACCCGGGAAGCCTATCTGGAGGAATTGGAAAAGGTCCGTAAGTTAGGTTATGCTATGGATAATGAAGAAGAATTGAATGGAGTGATATGTGTTGGTGCTCCTATTTTTAATTACACAGGATATCCTTGTGGGGCGATTTGGATATCCGGGCCGAAAGACAGGTTGACGAAGGAAATATTCCGTTCGACGGTTGCGAGTATTAAGGAGGTGGCACAGAACATCTCGGGAGAATTAGGATATAGTAAAACACAAAAAAAATAACAACATACCATGAACACAAAGAAATACATATTAAAAACTTCATTGATGGCTTGTTTTGTCAGTTGTTGCGTCTCGTTTGCATCGGCTGACAATCCTCCGTTTTTTACAACCGATATTAAACTGAATGACAAAGGAGAGATGTTCCTGACGGAAAAAGGGTTGAAACGGGTGGATATTTTTTCTCCTGACGGTAAGTTGTTACGTTCTTTCCCGATGGATGAAACGCCGACCGGTATTCTGGTTGACGGTGATAAAGCCTATGTGACGACGTTTGAGAAGACTGGAAAACTACAGATATTATTATTGGAATCAGGCCGGATAGAAGCTGCTATCCCAACAGGTTCCGGTGCTTGCCATCCGATGTTCGGACCGGACAAGAAGACTATTTATGTATGTAACCAGTTCGATGACAGTGTATCGGAGATCGATCCGGTAAATCATAAGGTACTGCGTACCGTAAAAGTGTTGCGTGAACCGAAATCAGCCGTATTCAGCAAAGACGGAAAATATATGTATGTGACAAATTTCCTTCCTGCACAGCGTGCGGACCTGGATTATGTGGCTGCGTGTGTTTCTGTTATTGAAATGGATGGTTTCACCAAAGTAAAAGATATTAAGTTGGCTAACGGTAGTAATGCTTTGCGTGGTATTTGTATTACACCGGACGGAAAATATATTTATGTTTCCCATAACCTGGGACGTTTCACTGTGCCGACTTCACAGTTGCAGCAGGGTTGGATGAATACGAGTGCATTCAGTGTGATCGATACGGAAAAGCAGGAGTTTGTCGGTGCTGTTGTTGTCGACGAACCGGAAAGAGGTGCTGCCGGTATCTGGAGTATCGACTGTAATGACGATCATATCTTTATTTCTCATTCAGGAACTCACGAAGTCAGTGTGATCGACCATCCGGCTTTGCGTGAGAAGTTTGAATCGTATCCTAATAAAGCGATGCTGGATTATGACCTGAACTTCCTGTATGGTATCCGCGAACGTGTACCTTTGCAGGGTAACGGTCCGCGTTCGATGGTGCTTACCAATGAGAAGCTGATAGTTCCGACTTATTTTGCAGATGTCCTGAACGTAATGGATATAAATACACGGGAAATAACTTCTACGGAACTGAATCCGGGACGTACGGAATCTGATATCAATAAAGGAGAAAAATATTTCAATGATGCCTCTCACTGTTTCCAGAACTGGCAGAGTTGTAACGGTTGTCATCCGGGAGATGCCCGTACGGACGGTATGAACTGGGACCTGATGAATGACGGGGTTGGTAACTCCAAGAATTGCAAGAGTTTGTTATTTAGCCATGTGACACCGCCTAATATGATTTCCGGTATCCGTGCCCATGCAGAAATCGCTGTACGCGCAGGATATAATTTCATCCAGTTCTTCGATATTACGGAAGAGGATGCAGTCTGCGTGGACGAATATCTGAAATCGTTGCGTCCGGTGCCGAGCCCTCTTCTGGTAAATGGCGAACTGTCGGATTTGGCAAAAGAAGGACGTAAAGTATTTGAGAAACTGAAATGCGGCGAATGTCATAGCGGACCTTATTATACAGATATGAAATATCATCGTATCGGTGAGGATATTGAATTTGAAAAGGGATGGGATACTCCGACTTTAAGAGAAGTTTGGCGTACGGCTCCTTATCTATTCGATGGTCGTGCGGCAACAATGGGAGAAGTATTTGAAGTGCACAAACATGGAATCGATAAGAAAGTGTCCAAGAAAGATATTGAGGCTTTGGTTGAATATGTAAACTCACTCTAAAAGGAGGGATCGATGAATTATTGCGATAAGATAAACTATAACATTTATTCTACAGAAAAAGCGGGTTTTGAGGAAATGGTGGATAAACTGCTTGCTCAGTTGCCCCGTGATAAACAAATATTCAGGTTGGCCTTTTTCGGCACACCGAGTGATAATGAACAGTATGTTTCCCGTCGTATATTATTACGCGAGAAGGTACGTAAATATTATGGGAACCATGAGCCGGTATTGACTTATGTCTCTCAGCCGCCGTTGAACGGAGGGCTGCTGTTGGAAGCTCATATGTATACGCCGGATGAAGGTGACCATATTACATATAAACATATCGGAACATTTCCGTATGTGTTGCTGGAAAATGGCAGCGGCCGTTTCCTGTTTGCCGGAGGTTTCCACGGTGATGTAATCAATTTTGGTATCGAACAACAGTCGAAGGAAGTGTTCAAGCTGGTATCCGACCTGTTGAGAAAGGAAGGATTCCCGATCAACAGTATTATCCGTCAGTGGAATTATATCGAGCAGATCACGAAGTTTGACGGTGAAGACCAGCATTACCAGATATTCAATAATGCCCGTAGCGACTATTACGCTATGACAACCTGGGAAAACGGATATCCGGCAGCAACGGGTATCGGTGCGAACTTGGGTGGTATATTGGTAGACTTGGATGCAGCCTTGTTCTCGAATCCGGATTGTTATACGACACCGATCGACAATAAGCTGCAGGTTGCTGCACATGCTTACTCCGACGGTGTGCTGGAAGCTGCCCATTGTAAGAAAACAACTCCGAAGTTCGAGCGTGCCAAGAGCATGACGTTCGGAGATCGTGAGTTGGTTTATATATCAGGTACGGCAGCCATTCGCGGCGAAGAAAGCCTGATAGGAGTGGGGCTGGAGCGCCAGCTTCATATCACGATGGAGAATATCGCGGAACTGATCGGGGAAGCGAAACTTAAAATGCTCCGGGTTTATCTGAAAGATAAATCTTTCTATGAAGAGTCTGAAAGACTTTTAAATGCGTATGAGTTGAACATCCCCATATCTTATATGTGGGCTGATGTTTGTCGGGATGAATTATTAATTGAGATTGAGGGAATAGCAGTGTTGTAATCCTGCCGGATCATGTTGACCGTTTAGCGAAAAATAGCAAATATTACTAACATAAATTAAAACAAAAATGAAAAAAGGATTAAGTATTAAATCAATGGCAGTGGGGCTATTATTAAGTTCCATGGTGGCATGTACCGGTAACAAGACAACGAGTGATGCAACTTGCTGTAATGGGGAAAACGGATGCACTGAACAATGCAAATGCAGTAACGATTCTAATTGTAAAAATAAAAAAGAAATGACTTATTCTAAGAAGTACACAAACGCCGACTTCTACAAAGACGGCAAATTCGATCAGCAAGTGGCTATCGAAGCAATGAAAGACATGTTCAAGTTCTATGATGTTCCTTTCACAGAACTGATGGCTAAAGACATGTGGGTAACCGACTTCGGTCTGGGTGACTTTGAAAATGTTGGTATGGGCGGTATTTTCTGGATCAACGATGCAGAACACGGATACTTTGCTCACGCTATCTACCTGCTTCCGGGACAGATGATCCCTGAACACGCTCATGTAAAAACCAAATTCCCTGCAAAACACGAATCATGGATGGTTGAAAAGGGATGGGTTTATAACTTCTCTGTAATCGGTGATGAAACTCCGAATGCTCCGGCAATCCCGGCTAGTCATGGTCCTATCAAGAGCAAAAACTTTGCAGTTCAGAAAGTAGGCGATGTTTTGCGTTTGAAAGAACTGGAATCATTCCACTTCATGATGGCTGGTCCGGAAGGTGCTATTGTTGACGAATGGGCATGTTATCATGATAACGATGGTCTTCGTTTTACAAATCCTAAGGCTTCTCTTTAATGATATTCAATCTTAGTTGTTATTACCTTATTTAAAAAGATACATGAATAAATATTTTTTATTGGTATCACTCTTTTTATCTACTTCCTTCCTTGTTTCGGCAGGTCCGAAACAAAAGAAGGCAGATACTTGGATTGATGCATCAATTAAAGCAAAAACGGAACTGCAGACCCAGCTTCAGAAGGCTAATATGCCTGTTATTTCCACCTGGAAGAAGCATAAGGAAAAAGCAGAACCTTTTGCTGTGGATTTGAAAGGCGTGGATAAGCTGGTGCTTATCACTGCCGGAGGTCCGGATGGTTCGGATTACGACCAGGCTGTTTGGGGTAACGCTCGTTTGATTAAAGCGGACGGTACTGCTGTTTGGTTGGATGAAGTTCCTTACGAATATGGTGTTGCCGGTTGGGCAAAGCCTAAAATGAATATTAACGCTTATGACCATGAGATCTTTATTGGTGGCAAGGAATACAAACACGGTGTTTTCTGTCATGCAAACGGTACATTGGTTTATCCGATAAAAGGTGAATATGTTCGCTTTGAAGCAGAAGTAGGTATCGACGATACTTCTTCCGGCGGTAGCGTTTATTTCCAGGCTTTGAACGTTGTTCCGAAATTTGTCGGTGACGAACTGATCGCTAAATATCCGGGACAGATCGGTATGCTGGGCGCTATGATGGACGGCTTGGATACCTGGTTGATCACTCCGGATGCTTCTGTTGAAAAACAAGCTGTAGAAGCAATGGTGGATAAGTTGAAAGACGGTTCTTATTATAAGAATGTCGTTCAGCAGATCGCTAATGAAAAAGAAGTGAATACCCAGATCCGTAAATATCTGGAATTGTTTGAAAAACTTCAGGATGTTTATGCATTGCAGGGTGACCTGGAATGGTTGAATATCGATGCTATCAAACTGGCATTTGCCGATATGAGCAAGCAGAAAGGTTTTGATGCTGCTAAATATCAGCCGATGTTGGATGAGTTGGTAAAACTCCAGCAGAAAGGTTTCAGCGGTATTTACAAAGGTGATGAACAAGCGATAGCCGATGCCCGCAAAGCATTGGAAAACAAAAAGGCTATCCTGTTGGGTAACCCGTTGCTGGATGCCGACAAGATCGTTGCTGTACGTTATAAATTAGGTTCAAGAGCACGTCAGGCAATGGCTCCGGATCTGGGAACACAGGCTAATAACTGGAGTAATCAGGAATCTGCACGCCGTAGTGGTTTCGATGCTGAGATCATTGAATTGACAGACCTGCGTGGTGATATGCAGATGAAGAGCATCTTCAAACCGATCGTTGCCGACGCTTCTATCGCTGACCTGAGATTGCACTGGAATGCCGACCGTGTGATGTTCACAACTTTAATGGGTGACAACGACAAACGTTGGAACGTATATGAAGTAAAACTGGACGGAACAGGTTGCAAGAAACTGGTAGAGAACGAAGAACCGGATCTGGAATTTTACGACGGTACTTATCTGCCGGACGGACGTATTATCGCTAACTCTAACATCGGTTATCAGGGTGTTCCTTGTGTAAGCGGTGATGACCCGGTAGGTAATATGGTTCTTTACACACCGGAATCAAAGAACCTGCGTCGTCTGACTTTCGACCAGGATGCTAACTGGAATCCGGTTGTTATGAATAACGGACGTGTTATGTACACTCGTTGGGAATATACCGACCTGACTCACTATTACTCTCGTATCGTTATGCACATGAACCCGGACGGAACAGAAAACAAGGCACTCTATGGTAGCGGTTCCATGTTCCCGAACAGTACATTCGATATCCAGCCGTTGCCAGGTCATGGATCTGCTTTCGTAGGTATCATTTCCGGCCACCACGGTGTAGCTCGTTCCGGTCGTCTGATCATCTTCGATCCGACAAAGGGACGTAAGAATGTTCAAGGTATGGTGCAGGAAATCCCTCACCGCAATCGTCAGATTGTTGAGCTGATCAAAGACGAACTGGTAAATGGCGTATGGCCGCAGTTCGTAAAACCGACTCCGTTGAATGACAAATATTTCCTGGTTGCTGCCAAATTGAATCCTCAGTCATTGTGGGGACTTTATCTGGTTGACATCTATGATAACGTAACTTGCCTGCAACAGGCAGAAGGCGAAGGTTATATCAGCCCGATCCTGGTGAAAGAAACAAAAACACCTCCGGCAATTCCTGATCGTGTGAAGCTGAATGAAAAAGAAGCTACTATCTTTATTCAGGATATTTATGAAGGTGAAGGTCTGCACGGTATTCCTCGCGGAACAGTAAAAGAACTTCGTCTGCATGCTTATGAATATGCTTATGTGAAGACTCGTTCCGACCATAACTGGCATGGTATTCAGAGTGGTTGGGATATCAAACGTTTGTTAGGTACTGTACCTGTTGAAGAAGACGGTTCGGCTATCTTCAAGGTACCGGCTAATACTCCGATCTCTATCCAGCCGATCGACAAGGATGGTGTTGCTATCCAGTGGATGCGTAGTTGGGTAACCGGTCAGCCGGGTGAAGTGGTTTCTTGTATCGGTTGTCACGAAGACCAGAACCAGATTCCTATTCCTAAACGTGTGATCGCTTCTCAGAAAGCTGCTGCTCCTTTGAAAGCGCCTGTAGGTGGTGTTCGTTCATTCACCTTCGACCTGGAAGTTCAGCCGATCCTGGATCGTGCTTGTATCGCTTGTCACAATGGCGAAGGCAAAGCATTCGACCTGCGTGGTGGTAAGAAAGACAGACTGGGTTATGGTACTTCTTATCTGAATATCCATCCGTACGTACACCGTCAGGGTGGTGAAGGTGATATGGTTGTTCTTCAGCCGTATGAATATCATCCGAACACCAGCGAATTGGTTCGTATCCTGAAGAAGGGTCACCATAACGTGAAACTGACAGACGAAGAATGGTTGAAACTGTATAACTGGATCGACTATAACGCTCCTGATAAAGGTTACTTCGATGCAAACGTTCTGGGTAAGGAAATCATTCCGTACCAGGGATTCGATCAGATCGAACGTCGTAAAGAACTGACAGACAAGTATGCTAACGGTATGGGTGTAGACTGGAAGAAGGAAATCGCTGACTATGCTTCTTATTTGAAAGCACAAGGTCCGATCACTCCGGTTATGCCTGAAAAAGCAGCTCCTGTAAAGGTGAAAGAAGTGAAAGCGAAAGGATGGCCGTTCGATAAGGCAGCTATCAAAGATATGCTTGCTAAGGAAACCAGCAACCGTAAAGAGATCGAAATCGCTCCGGGTGTGAAGATCAACTTCGTTCGTATCCCTGCAGGTGAATTCGTAATGGGTAGCTATAACGGCGAATCGGATGCTTATCCTACAGCTAAGGTGAAGATCGACAAACCGTTCTGGATGGGTGAAATGGAAGTAACCAACCAGCAGTTTGGTGTTATTTATCCTGAACACGACAGTCGTTTCGTCGACCAGTTGTGGAAAGACCACGTACACCAGGGTTATCCGGCTAATGAGCCGAATCAACCGGTTATCCGTGTAAGCTATAACGATGCTATGGAATATTGCAAGCAACTGAGTGAAAAGACAGGCTTGAACATTACGCTTCCGACAGAAGCACAATGGGAATGGGCTTGCCGCGCAGGTAGCGACAGCGATTTCTGGTATGGCGATATGAATACTGACTTCGGTAAATATGAAAACTTGGCTGACAAGACAACGTTGTTGTTCGCTGTTAGCGGTATCGACCCGCAACCTATGTCTCCGAACTCTATGTGGTATAAGTACTATACTTATCTGCCGAAAGAAGAAGGTGTAGACGACGGACAGTTGATCCAGACAGGCGAAAAGGTTTACGAAGCCAATCCGTTCGGTTTGTATAACATGCACGGTAATGTTTCAGAATGGACCCGTTCAGATTATGTGCCTTATCCTTATAATCCGAAGACTAAACTGACTTCAGATCATAAAGTGGTTCGTGGTGGTTCATATATCGAACGTCCGAAATTCTCTACAGCTTATGCACGTAAAGCATACTATCCGTATCAGCGTGTATTTAACGTAGGTTTCCGTGTAATAATCGAAGACTAATCCCTGAGATATGTCCTAGATATAGATAAAATCTATTAGGTGGCCCCGGTGTGGCCGGGGTCACTTAATTGAAATTTCTTATCTTTGGCGGCATAACTTAATTAAAACAACAAATGAAAGCAACTCTTGAAAGAATACTCTCTTCCTTTGTAACAACAATCGTTTTGTTACTTCTTTATGGTTTTGGTCTGGCTGTCGCCACTTTTATTGAAAAATATCATGGTACGGCTGCTGCCAAAGCGATGATCTATTATTCCCCTTTATTCTTTTTGTTGCAATTTCTTCTGGTGGTTAATTTTCTTGTCATAGCTATTAAGTACCAGTATCTAAAACTCCGCAGATGGGGGTTGATGCTCGTTCATACCTCCTTTATTATTATCCTTCTTGGAGCCCTTGCTTCTTTCCAGTTCGGCGAAGAGGGAATCCTTCATATTCGCGAAGGAGAATCGACTGATCAGATGGCGGTCCGCCAGGGCGATCTGACCACTTTCAATACCTTACCTTTCACTGTAGAACTGAAAAAATTTACTTTGACCCGTTATCCCGGTTCATCCAGCCCGTCTTCTTACGAAAGCGAATTAGTGGTGCGTGTAGACGGTCAGACACGTCGCGAACGGGTATTTATGAATAATGTATTAGATATAAAAGGGTACCGTCTCTTCCAGGCTTCTTACGATCCGGATGAACAGGGTACCGTACTTTCCGTCAATCGCGATGTAGCCGGACGGAACATAACGTATACCGGTTACCTGTTGTTGGTGATCGGACTTATTATTTCGTTGGTAGGGAAGAATTGCCGCTTTATGACGTTGAGTCGTCGCTTAAAAGAATTACGTTCTGTTGCACAATCGGCAACAATGATCCTTGCGTTACTGGCCCTGTCGGTATCAGTGAATGCAAAAGAAGAAACTTCGCCCATGCTGGATGCCGTGCAGAAATATACGGTATCTCCTGAACATGCGGCAAAATTCGGGGCATTGCCCATTCAGTCCCATAGCGGACGTATGATGCCTATCAATACATTCTCTTCGGAAATCCTGCGTAAACTGCATAAAGCAGATAAGATCGGTAAATTGGATTCCGATCAGTTCCTGTTGAGCCTGTTGGCTATGCCGGATATGTGGATGCGTGTACCTTTCATCGCTTTATCCAATCCGGAACTGGCAAATTATTATGATCTGACAGACGGTGAATGTGCTTATCTGCAGGTGTTCGATAACAATGGCGATTATAAGTTGCAGGAAAAGTTGGAAGAGGCATATAACAAGATGCCTGCCCAGCGTACCCGTTTCGATAAAGACCTGCTTAAACTGGATGAGCAGATCAATATATTCCACCAGCTGATCAATTACCAGATGTTGAATCTTTTCCCGAAAGAGGATGATCCTAATCACAAATGGTATGCGGCCGGTGACGACCTCTCTGCATTTACAGGAAAAGATTCCATGTTCGTTTCCCGTATTATGGGATGGTATCTGGCGGAAGTGCAGGATGCTTTGCAGAAAGGCGACTGGTCGAAGGCCGATGAGGTGGTCGATATGATCGGCACATATCAGCAGGCAAAAAATAAGACACTCGATATCTCGGCTAAAAGGATTGAAGCCGAGCTTAAATATAACAAGATGGATATATTCCGTCAGTGTAAGATCGGTTATCTGATTTTGGGTGGTTTGTTACTGGTCCTTTCGTTCGTTATGCTGTTCAAGCAGCAGAAGTGGATGAAATTCGGTATCTGGATATTGGGGGTAGGCGTGTTGCTCGTGTTCCTTTACCATATGTATGGAATGGGAATGCGCTGGTATATCGGCGGATATGCACCGTGGAGTAATTCGTACGAAACAATGGTGTATGTGGCCTGGGCAACTGTCCTGGCTGGTTTGTTGTTCGTACGTCGTAGTACGGTGACCTTTGCATTGGCTACTTTGTTCGGTGGAATTATCCTGTTCGTTTCCGGACTGAACTGGATGGACCCGGAGATCAACCCGCTGGTTCCCGTATTGAAATCGCCGTGGCTGATGTTCCATGTGGCTGTTATTGTGGCTGCATACGGTTTCTTCGGTATCAGCTGCCTGATCGGACTGACCAATCTGGTGCTGACAAGTATTGCTGGAAAGAAAAATACAGCCTTGTTGAAAGCCCGTATCAAAGAGTTGACCATCGTAAACGAAATGGCACTTTGGGTCGGTCTGGCTTTGATGACGATCGGAACCTTCCTGGGAGCTGTCTGGGCGAATGAATCGTGGGGACGTTACTGGGGATGGGACCCGAAAGAAACCTGGGCGCTGATTACGATGGTAGTGTATGCAGTCGTTACTCACCTGCATCTGGTGAAACGCTGGTATAGTGACTGGCTGTTCAACCTTTGTTCGGTGGTGGCTTTCTCTTCTGTTCTGATGACATTCTTCGGAGTGAATTATTTCCTGAGCGGAATGCACTCATACGGACAGAACGATAATGTACACGGAATCTTTACATATCTCTATATAGCCGGGGTCGTAGTGGTGATCCTGGGGATCTTATCGAGGATCGGATATAATAAGATAAAGGGAAATGAATGAATTATTAATATACAAGTTAAACATTAAATTTTAGTGATCATGAGAACATTTAATCATGTAGGTATCCTTACCAACGAAAACCAAGAAGGTGCAATGTTCAACGAAGGTTTGAACGTGTGGCTAACCGATTACAGCAAGAGTCCTAACAAGATCGAATATCTGAAGTTTGACGATCCTGCTAAGAGCTGCCTGCCTGATCTGGTTAAAACGAATGGTCATATCGCTTATACGGTTCCTTCATTGGAGGAAGCGCTGAAAGATGCAAAAGTTATCTTTGGCCCGGCTGTATGCGACGAACATTTGACTATTGCTTTCATCGAAGAAGAAGGTATCGCTATCGAATTAATGGAAATTAAATAATTTATAAACCTAAACGAAACAAGGAGGAAAAACACCATGGCAGAAATTAAGACTAAATTTATAAATGATCCTGAACAAATAACTCCGGAATTACTGGAAGGTTATGTATTGGCTTATCCTGATCAGGTAAAACTGGCTGCAGAAAATATTGTTGTACGTGCAAATCCTAAAAGCGAAGACAAAGTAGCTATCGTTACATTAGGTGGTTCCGGTCACGAACCTGCATTGAGCGGTTTCGTTGGCGACGGTATGCTGGACTGCTCTGTTGTGGGCGACGTATTTGCTGCTCCGGGTGCACAGCGTCTGTTCCAGGCTTTGCAGCTGATGAAACGTGAAGCAGGTATCTTGTTGGTTGTATTGAACCATTCTGGTGACGTGATGAGTGCAAACATGGCTTGTCAGTTGGCTGAACGTGTTGGTATCAAAGTAAAACAGATCCTGACTCATGACGATATCAGTGCAGGTATCGGTGCTCCGACAGACGATCGTCGTGGTTTGGCCGGTTGCGTTCCTTTGTATAAAATCCTGGGCGCTGCTGCAGACGAAGGCAAATCTCTGGACGAACTGATCGAGATCGGTGAACGTTATAACGATAAGGTGGCAACCCTGGCTGTTGCTATGCGTTCTTGTACGCATCCGCAGAATAATGCTACAATCACTGACCTGCCTGCCGGTGTAATGGAAATCGGTATGGGACAGCATGGTGAAGGTGGTGGCGGTCAGAAACCGTTAGTGTCTGCCGACGCTACAGCTGCTGAAATGGTTGACCTGCTTTGCCAGCAACTGCAACCGAAAGCCGGTGACAAGATGATGCTTATCATCAACGGTGTTGGTGCAACTACCCATATGGAATTGAATATCATCTTCCGTAAAGCTTACAAAGAACTGGAAGCACGTGGCATGGAAGTCGTGTTCGGCCGTATCCAGGAAATCCTGACTGTTCAGGAACAAGCTGGTTTCCAGATGATCATGGGTATCTTGGATGCAGACCACATCGATTATTTGAAGAACAAGAGTGCAAACGCACCGTATTGGACAACTATTGGTAAATAAACAAATAACATGAAACAACTGACTATTGAGGCTTTCAAAGGTATGCTGAATAACGCCTTAACGCATATCAAAGCCCGCGAAGACGAATTCTCTAAACTGGATGCGGTAATCGGTGACGGTGATCACGGACAGGCTATCGTAACGGCTTTTTCTGTTGTCGTTAAAGGCTCGGAAAAAGGAACGGAATTCAAATCTATGCTGAATGATATGGGATTTGGTGTGATGCTGGAAACAAGCGGATCGACAAGTACCCTGTTAGGTGCATTCTTCCTTGGAATGAGCGACAGTGCTTCCGGATCTGAACTGGATGCCGAAGGTGTGAAGAAAATGTTTGCCGGTGGCCTTGCCAACGTGCAGAAACAGACGAAGGCACAACCGGGCGACAAAACGATGATGGACGCTTTGGTTCCTGCCGTAGAAGCTATGCAAGCTTGTACGTCGGACGATATCAAAGAGATCCTGACAGCCGGTGCTAATGCAGCTCTGGAAGGTGCGAAGAAAACAGTAGATATGAAAGCGAACTTCGGACGTGCCCGTAATTACGGCGAACGTTCTATCGGTTATGCTGATAGCGGTGCTACATCATGGAGCTGTATGTTGGCTTCTTTTGCAGAAGCATTATAATTGAATAATTCACTTTTTTAATATAGAAAATAGAAAAATGGCAGATTTAGATGATTTGAGAGAAGGCAGTAACTTCGGTTTAGGTGTTAGCTCTCAACAACAAAGTTTCCATGTGAAGGGTGCTGAAAACCTTCCCTGGGGTATGAAAGATCGTTTATCCCGTATCTTTAACCCGAAGACAGGCAAAGCTGTAATGCTGGCATTCGACCATGGTTTCATTATGGGACCGACTTCTGGTTTGGAACGTATCGACCTGAATATCGTACCGCTGATTGAGTATGCCGACTGTATCATGTGTACACGCGGTATCCTTCAGTCTGCAATCCCGACTACAACAAACAAACCTATCTGTTTGCGTTCGGATGCAGGTACTTCTATCCTGACAGACTTGAACGACAACGTTCTGATCGATATAGAAGATGCTATCCGTATGAACGTTTCAGCTATGGCTGTTATGTTGGCTATCGGCGATGAAGCTCACGAAGCTAAAACGATCGCTAACCTGTTCAAGGCTGTAGATAAAGGTACCCGCTATGGTATTCCTGTAATGGGTGTGACTGCTGTTGGAAAACAAATGGCTCGCGACGCCCGTTATTTCGGTTTGGCTTCTCGTATCTGTGCTGAAAACGGTGCAAATATCGTGAAGACTTATTATTGCGAAGGTTTCGAAAAGGTGGTTGCTGCTTGTCCGGTTCCTGTAGTGATCGCAGGTGGTAAGAAATTACCTGAACTGGAAGCATTGGAACTGTGTTACAACGCTATCAACGACGGTGCTGCCGGTGTCGATATGGGACGTAACGTATTCCAGTCAGAAAATCCGATCGCTATGATCCAGGCTGTTCATGCAGTAGTGCATGAAGGATTGACTCCACAGCAGGGATTTGAAATGTTCCAGGATTTGTCTAAATAATTGATAAGTATACTTCAAAGGGGCGGGGCGCTACTCTGCCCCTTGTTGTATCCAAACATAATTAATACATATATTGAATTGCCATGAAGAAAATATTCACATTATTATGCTCGGCTCTTTTCTTGTTTGCTGCCACTTCCTGCCAGCAAAAGGCCCAGAAATTATTGTTGGCAGGTTCCGGTTGGAATAAGATCGTTATCATTGACAAGAATACAAAACAAATAGAATGGGAACATCCTTTGCAAAAAGGTTGGGAATGTAACTCGGCTGTAGCTACTCCCGACGGTAACATCTTGTTTGCCTATGCAAAAGGAGCTAAACTGATCACTCGCGACCAGAAAGAAATATGGAACATCTCTGCTCCGGAAGGCTGCGAAATGCAGACGGCACGTGTCCTGCCCGATGGCAATTACCTGTTGGCATGGTGCGGACACCCGGCAAAGGTCATGGAGGTAAGTCCGAAGGGTGATATACTTTCGGCGACAGAATACGAGACAGGTATTGATCATCCGCATGCCCAGTTCCGTCAGGTGAATAAGAACAAGGCTGGTAATTACCTGATGCCTCTGTTCGCCACTTCTGAAGTACGTGAGATTTCTCCGGCCGGCGAACTGGTTAAAACAACCAAACTGGAAGGTACTCCGTATAGTACTGTATTGCTGAACAACGGCAATTACATGGTAGCCTGTGGTGACGGTCATTCTTTGATGGAAGTGAATCTGGACAAAGGCGAAGTGATCCGTAAAATCGGTGCTACCGATATCGACGGCGTTTCTCTGTTCTTTGTAGCCCAGTTGCTGCCGACATCTAACAACGGTCTGTATATCTGTAACTGGCAGGGACACGATCCGAGTGCAAAGGAATCGAACAATCCGCAGTTGATGGAGATCGACGGTAATAATAAAGTTATCTGGAGCCTGAATGATAATGAAACATTCGGCATGATCTCTTCTGTTTGTCCGATCGACTAACAAGTTGACAGTTGACGGTTGACAGTTGACAAGTATTGATAAGTAACAGTTTGTTTCATGAAAATGAACCTATTCGGCTGAAAGCCGGAATAACTGTCAACTGTCACTTGTCAACTGTCAACTATTTATATATCTTTGCCAAACGTTAAACCTAAAAACAAAATCAATATCATGAAATTGCAACCAATCGACATCTTTATCATCGGACTCTACCTGGTGGCGATGATAGTCATCGGACTGATCCTGAAGAAAAGAGCGTCGAAAAACATGGACTCCTATTTCTTGGGAGGTAAAACTCTACCTTTTTATATGTTAGGCTTGTCTAACGCATCCGGCCAGTTCGATATTTCCGGCACTATGTGGATGGTTACACTAGCCTTTATTTATGGAATTAAAAGTGCCTGGGTACCCTGGTTGTGGCCGGTGTTCAACCAGATCTTCCTGATGGTTTATCTATCTGTCTGGCTGCGTCGTTCAAATGTGTTGACGGGGGCCGAATGGATTCGGACACGTTTCGGTAAGAACAAGGGTGCTAATTTGTCGCATACAATTGTCGTTATCTATGCCCTGATCGGCGTGCTGGGTTTCCTTAGCTACGGTTTTATCGGTGTAGGTAAGTTTATGGAAATATTCTTCCCCTGGGACTACGTTTCCCAGTTTGTCCCGTTCGATATTCCGGCTGAATATGTGCCGCATGCTTATGGCATCTTTTTTACTGCCATTGCCACCATCTATGTGATGTTGGGCGGTATGCTGAGTATCGTATGGACCGACGTGGTTCAGTTCGCTATTATGACCGTTGCCGGTGTAACGATTGCCGTTATTGCCATGATGAAAGTTAGTCCGGAAACAATCGCTTCTATCGTGCCTGCCGGATGGGACAGTCTGATGCCCGGATGGACGCTCGATTTGAAATGGACTGATATCTTCAGCGACGTGAATGAAAAGATCATGAACGACCAATTCGGCCTGTTCGGTATCTTCATTATGATGATGCTCTTTAAGGGGGTATTCAACAGTATGGCTGGTCCTGCACCTAACTATGATATGCAGAAGATCCTTTCCTGCCGTAGTGGTAAAGAGGCCGCTTTAATGAGTGGCTCGGTTCCCGTTATCTTGCTGATACCGCGTTATCTGATGATCATGGGCTTCACGATCCTTGCCCTGGCTTTTTTCAAAGATCTGGATCTGACAACGAAAACAGGAGCGATCGATTTTGAGTTGATTCTTCCGAATGCGATCAACCAGTTTGTTCCTGTGGGTGTATGCGGTTTGTTGCTAGCCGGGTTGCTTGCTGCGTTTATGTCTACTTTCGCATCTACAGCCAATGCGGCTCCTGCTTATATCGTGAACGATATTTATAAGAAATATATGAATCCGAATGCCAGCAACAAGACGATGATCCGTGCCAGTTATATTGTGACGGTCGGTGTTGTGGTTGTTAGTGTTGTGATCGGATTCTTTGTTGAGAGTGTGAACTCTGTACTGCAATGGATCACTTCTGCATTGTATGGTGGATATATCGCTGCAAACTTATTGAAATGGCACTGGTGGCGTTTCAATGGCAACGGCTATTTCTGGGGAATGATCACGGGTATCCTGGCAGCTATGGTATGTCCGTTTATCTTTGACGGTTACACAATGGTGGACGGTCATTTTGTAGAAAGAGTGGGAGAATATGCTAATAATGCTCCGATGTTGCCGTTGTTCTATTTCCCTGTATTACTGGTCGTATCTTTGATCGGGTGTGTGGTCGGCACTTACTCCGCCCCTCCGGTAGAAGACGAAACGCTGGAACGTTTCTATATTACCATACGTCCGTGGGGATTCTGGAAACCGGTTCACGATAAGGTGGTTGCCAAATATCCGCAGGTGAAAGCTAACAAAAACTTCAAACGTGATATGTTCAATGTGGCTGTGGGGATTATCTGGCAGATGTGCCTGACCATTATTCCGATGTATATCGTGATTCGTGAAGGAATGCCGTTGTTGACCAGTGTCCTGATCCTTGCTATCACGACGCTTGTTCTGAAGAAGAACTGGTATGATAAGATGAGCAAAGATGAAGTGGAATATAATGAGCTGATGAAAGAATTAAAACTGGACGAAAAGAAGTAACTTTGTATTGTCAAATAAAACAAATCAAAAGAAATGGATAAACTGAAAATTATTGGCGAACCGTTGCCAGATATGCCTTGGGAAGACCGCCCGGCCGATTGTAAGGAAGTACTTTGGAGATATTCGAAGAATCCGGTGATACCGCGTGATATCATTCCGACATCTAACAGTGTATTCAACAGTGCGGTCGTTCCGTTCAAGGGAGGCTATGCCGGTGTATTCCGTTGTGACGACACAAACCGCCGTATGCGTTTGCATGTAGGTTTCAGTGCCGATGCTATCCATTGGAATATCTCCGAAACAAAGCTGGAGTTCGAATGTGAAGACGAAGAGATCGGAAAGTTCGTTTATGCCTACGATCCGCGTGTGTGTTTCATCGAAGATCGTTATTATATTACCTGGTGTAACGGCTATCATGGTCCGACGATCGGCGTAGCTTATACGTTCGACTTCGAAACATTCCACCAGCTGGAGAATGCATATCTGCCTTTCAACCGTAACGGTGTGATGTTCCCGCGTAAAATCAACGGCAACTTTGCTATGCTGAGCCGTCCGAGTGATAACGGACATACTCCGTTCGGGGATATCTTCTATAGCGAATCTCCTGATATGTGTTTCTGGGGAAAGCATCGTCATGTGATGGCTCCGGCTCCGTTCGAAGTGAGTGCATGGCAGTGCCTGAAGGTCGGTGCAGGTCCTATTCCTATCGAAACATCGGAAGGTTGGTTGCTGATCTATCACGGGGTATTGCAGTCTTGTAACGGCTATGTATATAGCTTCGGTGCAGCTTTGCTGGATCTGGATCAGCCCTGGAAGATTAAATATCGTACAGGTCCTTATCTGCTTTCTCCGCAGAAGGATTATGAATGTGTAGGGGATGTGCCTAATGTTACTTTCCCATGTGCTGCGCTGCATGATCCTGAATCGGACCGTATTGCGATCTATTATGGTTGTGCCGATACGGTAACGGGTCTTGCTTTTGGTCATATCAGTGAGATCATTGAATTTACAAAGAAGAATTCTATTGTATAAATAAATCCTTTTGGGGATATTGAAATAGAATTTGTCTTTATATGAAACTTCTAAGATTAAAGTATATCCACTTTGATCTTAGAAGTTTTTTTATCGGAGAGTCTCAAAAGTCTCAAAAATCTCTACCCAGTTTTTTAAAATCGGTATTTTAGTGGGTAAGGTTTTTGTCATTTGTCTGAATATCATTTTTGTTGTATGTGTTTTTGCTGTATCTTTTCTCATGGTTTATAATCACAAAAAGCCTTCCTTGAGGGTGCAATGCCTACCGATTTATTCTAAAGTAAAAACACCCTATTCCTTGCCAATTTATGGTCTTATTTTACAAAAAAGATTTATTATGGAATAAATATCAGTATGTATAGTTCGTTATCCAAATAGTTTCCGTTACTTTGCATCAGAAACAATAAGAGATTTATTTCGATCTTACTCTAACATGTATCTTTCCGGTTTTCAAACACCGGGTATTTCCATCTCTGATAAAGACCTTCCTAAAGTTTTATTGTTAAATTATTAATTTTTTATTTTTATATTTATGAACATGTATATTGGTAACCTTAGCTACAATGTTAAGGAATCAGATTTGAGAGATGTAATGGAAGAGTACGGAACAGTTGATTCTGTAAAACTTATTGTAGATCGCGACACAAGAAGATCAAAAGGTTTTGCTTTTGTAGAAATGCCTGAAAGTTCAGAAGCTATCAAAGCTATCAACGAACTGAACGGAGCAGAATATGAAGGCCGTGCAATGGTGGTAAAAGAAGCACTTCCTAAGAATTAATGAACTGACACATTATAATTAATACATCAGTAGAAAAAGGATATCCGGTAATGGATATCCTTTTTTATTTTAGTGATGCATACTTTGTTTTCCTTCTCTCATTCTGACTTCAGACTATCTGCCGGATTGGCATTGAATATCCTCTAACTCTGGGAAGTGGCAGTCTCGAAATAGGATTCCTGCTTTTGTCAATCCCGATTATCGGAACAGGATAGTATATAAAACAAAAAACCTCAGAAATAAATTCCTGAGGTTTCTGTGGGCAGTGATGGATTCGAACCACCGAAGTCGAAAGACAGCTGAGTTACAGTCAGCCCCATTTGGCCACTCTGGTAACTGCCCCGCTAAAGTTGACAGTTGATAACTGATAATTGACAGATTAAAATCGGAGAGTGACATTAACTGTCAATTGTCAACTTTCCACTGTTAATTTTTTGAGCCTCTTGTCGGATTCGAACCAACGACCCCGAGATTACAAATCACGTGCTCTGGCCAACTGAGCTAAAGAGGCATTCAGTATTTCTGTTTTGCGAGTGCAAAGGTAGTGATTATTTCTAATCTCGCAATAGGGGAGTGCATTTTTCTACGCATTTTTTTTCATTGCCTATGTAAGATCGAATCTATCTTCCTGATTAATAATAAGAAAAGAATCTATATTTTTTTTAGAAAAATAGCAGATGTGAAAATTAATTCTTATTTTGTCAACTCATATAATCTCACTTAATCTAAAATCTATTATCATGAGCATTAACAGAAGACAATTTCTAAGAAGATCATTGGCTGGAAGCGCGGCTATCGTTGTAGGTAAAGACATGAATGCTGCTTCGACACCGGCTGTTGCCCCTTCTTTTTCTCCCATGGAGGATTTATCTCCCCCTGCAAAAGGGAAATCCGTTTTAGGATTACGTTGCAAACCATTGAGCACCGTTCGTGTCGGTGTTGTTGGCCTGGGTAGGGGAGCCGGAGCCGTAAAGCGGTTGGCACAGATTGAAGGCGCGGAGATCGTTGCTATCTGTGATCTGGATCCGGAACGAGTTGCCAACAGCCAGAAAACCCTTAACAACAGCAAACGGAAAGAAGCCATTGCTTATACAGGCGAAGAAGACTGGAAAAAGATGTGCGAACGCGATGACATCGACCTGATCTATAATGCTACTCCCTGGGAATTACATGTACCGATTGCCCTTTACGCCATGGATCATGGAAAACATGTAGCTATCGAAGTCCCTGCTGCACTCACGGTAAAAGATTGCTGGGCATTGGTTGATAAGGCAGAAGAAACCCAGCTTCATTGCATGATGCTGGAAAATTGTTGTTATGATTTCTTTGAACTGGCAACACTGAATATGGCACGCCAGGGATTGCTGGGAGAGATTATCCACACCGAAGGCGCTTATATCCATGATCTGAGAAGTTCGAAATTTAAAGGTTATTATAAACACTGGCGCCTGGAATATAGCAAGTACCATACAGGCAATCCGTATCCTACACATGGACTTGGCCCGGTAGCCCAGATACTGGGAATTAACCAGGGGGACCGTATGGATTATCTTTCGTCTGTTTCCACCAACCAGTTCGGTCTTGCACTTTGGGCAAAAGAAAACCTGACGGACGACGAACGTATCACCCTTTCAGAACGTTATGCAATGGGCGATATGAATACCACGATCATTCATACCGTGAACGGTAAATCCATTATGATCCAGCACGACACGACTTCTCCGCGCCCTTATTCCCGCATCCATCTGGTACAGGGTACCAAAGGTATGGCTGTCAAGTATCCTGAACAGAAGGTGGCTATCCAACCTGATACACATTCATTCCTGCAAGAAGGTCCGCAAAAAGACGTGATGGCAGAATATGAACACCCGTTAAGCAAATATATCGGCGAACGGGCGAAGAAGGTAGGAGGACATGGTGGTATGGACTTTATCATGGACTGGCGCCTGATCTACTGTCTGCGTAACGGTTATCCGCTGGATCAGAGTGTATATGATGCGGCAGCCTGGTCGTGTATCGTCGAGTTGAGCGAGCGCTCCGTATTGAATAAGAGCTGTTCGGTGGCTGTTCCTGACTTTACACGTGGTGCCTGGCGCGATTATAAGCCATGGCCTGTTATTGACATGAAAGAGATATTACACGGATAAATTGTAAAAATAAAAAACTCCTGAAAGCCGGCGGTCATTTCTGTCTGCCTGCACTTTCTGGAGTTCCTTCAGTAAGATAATTGCGTTGCTTACTTTATTTCTTTAATAGAACTTCGTCGATTGCTTTCTTGAAGTCGGCCTTACTCATCGCACCTCTTGCCATTTGCGGTTGCTCGCCCATCGGGCAGAACAGGAGGGAAGGAATGCTCCGGATACCGAAAGCGGCAGCCAGTTCTTCTTCTTTTTCAGTATCTACTTTATATATATCAATTTGTCCGGTATATTCGTCTGCCAATTCTTCCAGGATAGGAGCGATCATCTTGCAAGGGCCACACCAAGTCGCGAAGAAATCTACGATACAAGGCTTATCGCCTTCATATATCCATTTATCGGGACTTGCTTCGTAGTTAGCTACTTTACTTAAAAAATCCTGTTTTGTTAATTCGTTAATTTTCATAATTATAACTCCTTGTTATTTAGTTACTATTCATATCTCTATTTACATAACAAAGTTACTACCTGTTATTCTTGTAATTATTGGCTGTTTTTCCTTAATAATTGACATTTTGTCCTTCTGTAGCGATATAACGCAGAAGGAAGCTATATAGGATATGTTGCAGAGTCATGTTCTTTTTAAAAGGTAAAATTCCCGAACCCCATGTTTTACAATTTCTCTGTTAAATAATGAAAACTCGTATCAACCCATTGATAGATTTGCTAGCTTTACGTTCCATAGGAAAGCTACACATTGTTTTTGGTAATTATCTCAGATAATTTGTTTTGTAATAACAGATTGATATCTTTCCTGATTGACGTTGATACAAGCATTGATAGGACAAAATATAATACTTATGGAAAAAAATATGAAACAGGTATTTCTACTTGTTTGCTCTTGTGCCTTGCTGGGGTGTACATCTTCTGTAAAAAACAATACGGAAATCAATTCTGATGACTTTCTGCTTACCGGTCATATTGAGGGATATAAACCGGCGGCAGAACCTCTGATAGGGAAAATCTACTATGAAGAATTATTTACAGGTAAACCTCTGGTAAAAGTAACAGAAGTAGCTCCGGGAGGGTATTTCCAGGCCTCGATTCCGCTCGGTCACTCACAGGAAATGAATTTGAATGTCGGTTCACGCTATTATACCCTTTATGCATTGCCTAAGGGAAAGTTGCATCTCACCCTGAATCCGGACTACCCCGATAGTTGCGAATATAAAGGGGACGGTGCGGATATATCCAAAGAACTGAATTTTTATTATGGATTCAGGAGAACACATTATTCCAATGACTTTTCAGGAATGCAATCCGATATGGAACGTCTTTCTCCCAACGATTTTAAAATCAAGAGGGAAAAGGTCCTGGCTGAAAGGCTTCGCACGATCGACTCTTTGCAAACTGCCCGTAATCTATCTCAGGATATAGCCGATTTGATTCATTATCATGAACAGTTGTATAACGGATATATTCTATTATCCTTTGCTGATTTTCGCAGACACCTCGGTAGAGCAAAGCCGGATAATCAGATACTCCAACAGTCCACACCACCGGATTATTATACGTTTTTACAGGATATGCCTTTTGAAAAGAAAGATGCTGTGTCGTTATCCCAATACAGGGACATGATAGGGAGTATCCGGTTTGCACCACCGATCATGGACGCAGGAAACTCGGTTAAAGACACCATTATAACGGTTAAATACACTTTTCTCACTTACTTATTGGATAAAAATGTTCCTTTAACGGATGAAGAACGCAAGATAGCCGAAGGTCATCGTTACTTTATCGGAACACATAAGGCTAATCCGGCTTTCCTGAAAGCTTTCAACGAAAAACTGGACAGATCGGTTTATTCTCCTTTCGAAGAAAAATACAAAGCCTGGTGCGATTCCTTTAATGTAAAGTTACAGAAAGATGTGGACGCCGGTAATTCTGTATTGAGCGTTCATATAAGTTCTGTAGAAAACGATCTGGAATCACTGACAAAGCGCTGGGAGAAATGTAATGATACTTTTAAAAAGATGTATCCTCAAACTCCGTCGCTGGCATTCGATATATTTGTATTGCAATACTTTATCGGACAACTGAAAGGAATTGCTTCACCGGCCGATGCCGATACGCTGTATAATGAGCGTATTTCCTTTATTACCGATAATACGATAAAAGAGGTTATGAGAGAAAAGTACCAAAAACGGTTTTCTTCGTCAGACCCGCTTCAACAAACAAAAGGAGGCGAGATTGTCCGTCGTCTGATAGCTCCTCATAAAGGTAAATATGTATTACTCGATTTCTGGGGCACAACTTGCGGACCTTGCCGAGGGGATATCGATCAGTTTTCTGAATTAAGAAAGTCATATACGGGTAGTCCGGACTTTGCATATCTCTTTATCACATCCTCTCAGAATTCTCCGGAGAAGGATTACAGGAAATATATCGCCGAGCATCTGAAAGGGGAAGAGTCCTATTTTCTTTCCGATTACGAATATGCTTATTTGGAGGAATTATTCGCTATGAGTGGAATTCCCCGTTATGTATTGATTAATCCGGAAGGGGAGATCTTGGACGATGGATATGATATTTATCAATTAGAAAAGTTCCTGAATGAAAAAGGAATAAGGAAAGGAGCCTCTGTGTTTAAGACGTTCTTTTAATCACTTAGGCACGAATTACACGGATTCTACGAACATTAAATCGTAGAATCCGGTAACCCGTGCCTAAATATAATTACATATTAATATTAATACCTTTCGCCAACGGCATCCCAATCAACGATTTGCCATAAAGCGTTCAGATGATCGGGACGACGATTCTGGTAATCCAGGTAATAAGCATGTTCCCATACGTCGAATCCCAAAATCGGAGTCAGACCCTTGGCAACAGGGTTGCTACCGTTAGCTTCTTTGGTAATTGAAAGTTTGCCGTCTTTATCTTTTGCCAGCCATACCCATCCTGAACCGAACAAACCGGCTCCTGCTGCGTTGAATTCTTTCTTGAAGTCTTCAAATGAACCCCAGGTTGCTTTGATAGCATCTGCTAACTTGCCTTTAGGTTCGCCGCCGCCTTTCGGGGAGAACTGGGTGAAATACAAATTATGATTGAGTATCTGTCCGGCATTATTAAAGATAGCACCGTCAGATTCTGCTACGATCTTTTCCAGAGGAGCGTTTTCAAATTTGGTTCCCGGGATCAGGTTGTTCAGATTATTTACATAAGCCTGTAAATGTTTTCCGTGATGGAAATCAATTGTTGCTTTACTGATGACTGGTTCTAATGCTTCTGGAGCATAAGGCAATTTAATTAGTTCGAATTTCATAATTTCTTCTTTTTTATCTGTTATTTGACTACTACTATTACTATTATTAGTTACCAACAATAATAAACTAAGACATAATGTAAGCATAATTACTAAGTTTTATCTTGTTTCTACTATTCTAACATGGATGGTTTGGTATTTGTTCAAAGAAATCGGAGCAAAAGCGATAACTTTTATTGATTAAACGATAAGTAAAATTTATGACCTTTAACCGAAGGTCCTCTAACGCTTGATTATTATACATCTTTGAAAAGGGCTGGAAATAAAATGAATAATAATATGTAAAAAGCTGTTTTTTTATCGTTAGCAGAGAGCAAAATCCCAAAGAAGTTTCTATTTTTGTGCCCTCATATTATTAATTAAGTAACACATATTTGTAGATGGTAAAGAAAGTTGGGAATTTAATTCCAAACACCTTTTTTATTACAAAGGGTAGTGGTGATTCAGACCTGGAAAAACATGCAGGTTCTTATCACATGGCTCTTTATGATGCTGGTATTTCAGACTTTAACATTATGACTTATTCGTCTGTAATCCCTGCAACAGCGCATCTTGCAACCATGGATGAAATTGATCTTCCTCCATTTGGCACTGAATTGAAAACCATTATGGCGGTTTCGCATGGTTATCAGGATGAGTTTGTATCTGCCGGTGTGGTTTACGCCTGGATGTACAAGGACGAAAACTTCGATGAGAAGGTTGGAGCCCTGGTATGTGAGGTTAGCGGCCGTTATCGTATCGAGGAGTTGGAGTCACGTCTGATTCGTGTAATCAACGACCTGCACCAGAAAACTTACGGTAAGTATTATCTGGGTGAACTGAACTTTATTACCGAAGGTATTACCATCGAAAAGAGATACGGTACAGCTTTGGCTGCTCTGTGTTTCGTGGATTTCTTAATGCCTGAGATCGAGGACTAAAGAAAGATAATATACCCGATAATCAGTATGGAAAACAGAGGTAAGGCGCAGGTTCTTATCTCTGTTTTTTTGTCCTTACGGGAAAAAACGGCATAAGTTTGTTATATTTGTAAGCGACTTAGGTCATAAAATTCTTTTTATTTAAGAAACAATCCGTTTAAAGCTGTTGTTGTATGAAAAAGATTATTAATCCCTGGAAGGGGCTGGAGGGCTATATGTGTTTCGGGTGTGCACCCGGAAATCCGCAAGGACTGCACATGGAGTTTTACGAGGATGGCGATGACATCGTTGCTTTCTGGGAACCGGAAAGCCATTACCAGGGATGGTTGGAGACATTGCACGGGGGAATCCAGACGACAATGATGGATGAACTGGCCGGTTGGGTAGTATTGAGGAAATTACAGACATCGGGCGTGACTTCACGGCTGGATGCCCGTTTCCTGAAAAGTATCTCGACACGCGAACCGCGCTTGATGATACGGGGGCGTATCAAAGAGCAGAAACGGAATGCCATATTCATAGAGACGGAGATATACAATTCGCAGAACGAACTTTGTTCACGCGCGGACATTATATATTTTGTTGTCACTAAAGAACAGGCAACGGAGAAGTTTCATTTTTGCGGTTGTAAAACCGAAGATGAAAAATAAAACACTGGACGAAAAGAATAAAGTAAACGATTAACAAATGAAGTACATTGGAGCTCATGTAAGCGCGTCGGGTGGGGTTGAGAATGCTCCGCTAAACGCTAATGCCATCGGGGCGAAAGCTTTTGCCCTTTTTACCCGAAACCAACGTCAATGGAAATCTTCTCCGTTGACGAAGAAAAGTATCTCCTTATTTAAAGAACGTTGTGAGGAATTCGGCTACGAAGCCAAACATATTTTACCTCACGACAGTTATCTGATCAATCTGGGACATCCGGACCCGGACGGCCTGCAAAAGTCACGCGATGCCTTTCTGGATGAAATGCAGCGTTGCGAACAACTGGGACTGGACCGGCTGAACTTTCATCCGGGAAGCCATCTGAATGAAATTTCGGTAGACGATTGCCTGGCACGTATTGCCGAATCGATCAATCGGACACTGGAGCAGACTGTGGGAGTATGTGCCGTTATAGAGAATACGGCCGGACAGGGTACGAATCTGGGATATACTTTCGAGCAAATCGCGGCTATCATCGACCGGGTGGACGACAAATCCCGTGTAGGTGTTTGTATCGATACCGCCCATACGCTGGCTGCCGGTTATGATATCAAAACGGAACAGGGCTTTACGGAGACATTCCGCCATTTCGATGAAGTGATCGGTTTTTCGTACCTGCGTGGAATGCATATCAACGATTCCAAGAAAGACCTGGCAACCCGTGTAGACAGGCATGACAGTATCGGGAAAGGCGTGATGGGAATGACGACTTTTCAGATGTTGATGAAGGATACCCGTTTTGACGATATACCTCTGATATTGGAGACGCCGGACGAATCGATCTGGGCGGAGGAGATCAGCTATCTGTACATTTTATAAGTAGAGAATGAACCGGGAGAAGGGGCACTTGAGCAAGCCTCCTCTTTTTCCATATATTAATAAGCCCCTTTGATGAAAGGGCAGACTAAATAAAATACACGTATGTTTATATTAATGCCAATTATTTTTGTTTTGGGCATCCTGGGTATTGCGCTTGAAGATAAGATTAAGATCAACAAAGCGGCAATAGCTCTTTTTATGGCCATTTCCTTATGGATGATATTGATGTTCGATGCTTACAACATTTTTATCGAACGTTCTAACCCTTTGTTCGAGGAGTTTCTGGTACAGAATCCTGAAATGACAAACCTGTCGGCTAAAGATCAGTTCATTAACTTTATCACCAACCGTTCCATCGTTTACCATCTGGGAAACGTAGCGGAGACATTATTCTTTGTAATGTGTTCCATGCTGATCGTCGATATTGTCGATAAACATGGTGGTTTCAGGGCCGTTACGGGATATATTCGGACTTCCAACAAAAGAAAATTATTATGGTACATCAGTTTTGCCGCTTTCTTTTTCTCTGCCTTACTGGATAACCTGGCGGCAGCGATTGTAATCATGGCGGTGCTTCGTAAATTGGTTCCCGACAGGACCGACCGCTTGAAGTATGCCTGTATGGTGATCATTGCGGCGAATGCCGGTGGTTCGTGGTCGCCGATCGGTGATGTGACGACGATCCTGCTCTGGGTGGGAAAGAATGTGACGGCTATGCATCAGATCTCCCATGTATTTATTCCTGCACTGATCAATATGCTGGTTCCGCTGACGATAGCCCACTTCTGGCTGTTCAAGAAAGATGCCCGGTTGCGTGTCATGAGTGAGGAAGAGGCAGCCGACGAGTTTATACCGGAGATACCGAATCATTCCCGCCGGGTGATATTTGTGATCGGTGTCCTTTCGTTGGCATTGGTTCCTGTATTTCAGATGTTGACAAACCTGCCGCCGTTCCTGGGCGTATTGCTCGGATTGGTCGTTCTCTGGATATATACCGACATTATGTACAGCCGTTTGCATGTCCATGAATCGGAAAAGTTGCGTATCACACAGTTGTTGCCTAATATCGACCTGGCAACGATCTTTTTCTTCCTGGGTATCCTGATGGCTGTAGGTGCACTGGAAACATCGGGACAGTTGGGAATCATGTCTGCCTATCTCGACCAGCATGTACATGAACCTTATCTGATCAGTTTCGTGATCGGAGTTTTATCTTCTTGTGTGGATAACGTGGCTTTGGTGGCTGCCACGATGGGAATGTACCCGATCGTACAGCAGGCTCCCGATCTGGCTCCTTATGCCCAGTTCTTTGTTTCCGACGGCGGATTCTGGACGTTCCTTGCTTATTGTGCCGTAACAGGCGGTAGCATCCTGATTATCGGTTCGGCAACAGGTGTAACGGTGATGGGATTGGAGAAGATTGATTTCATGTACTATACAAAGCGATTTTCTATATTGGCATTGATTGGTTATATTTGCGGTGCGGCAGTATATATGCTATTATTCGCTTAAACTTATTTATATGAAAAGAAAATGGATTATCGCAGCAGCCTGTGCCGTTTTGCTTTCCGGGATGGAGGCAATGGCTTGTACGGGTTTGCTGGTTGGAAAGAAAGCATCGGTCGACGGATCGGTCATGATCAGTTATGCAGCAGACTCGCATACTTTGTATGGCGAGTTGTATCGTTGGCCGGCAGCAACCTGGCCAAAAGGGGCGATGCTGGAAGTCAGGGAATGGGATACAAATAAACCGCTGGGGCAGATCCCGCAGGTGGAACAGACTTATTCGGTAGTCGGCAATATGAACGAACATCAGGTGGCTATCACGGAAAGTACATTCGGCGGCCGTCCCGAGTTGGTGGATACGACAGGTATTATGGATTACGGAAGCCTGATCTATATCGCATTGCAACGTTCCAAATCGGCTCGCGAAGCGATCAAGGTTATGACCGACCTGGTGAAGGAACACGGCTATTACAGCAGCGGCGAGACATTCTCCATCGCTGACAAGAACGAAGCGTGGGTAATGGAACTGATCGGAAAAGGTCCGGGTAACAAAGGGGCAGTCTGGGTAGCGATCCGTATTCCGGATGATTGCATCTCTGCACATGCCAATCAGTCACGTATCCAGCAGATTCCTTTTGATGATAAAGAAAACTGTATATATTCGCCCGATGTAGTCTCTTTCGCCCGTGAAAAAGGTTATTTCAGCGGAAAAGATAAGGATTTCAGTTTCCAGAAGGCATATTGTCCTTACGACTTCAGTGGCTTGAGAGGTTGTGAAGCTCGCGTATGGTCTTTCTTCCGTAAGTATGATACTACGATGGATAAATATGCGGATCTTATCAAAGGCGATCCTTCTAAAGAACCGATGCCATTGTATGTAAAACCGAATCGTCTGTTGTCCGTTCAGGATGTTCAGAACGGTATGCGCGATCATTTTGAAGGGACAGACCTGGATATGACGAAAGATGCCGGAGCAGGTTCTTATAAAGTGCCCTACCGCTGGCGTCCGATGACATTTAAAGTGGATGGTGAAGAATATACGAACGAACGTGCTATAGCTACGCAGCAGACCGGTTTTGTGATCGTTCCGCAGATGCGTAACTGGTTGCCGGATGCTATCGGCGGTATCCTTTGGTTTGGTGTGGATGATGCAGACATGGCTGTATTTACTCCGTTATATTGCTCCATCACCGAATCTCCCGAATGTTACCGGGTGGGGAACGGCGATATCATGAATTTCTCTTGGACTTCCGCTTTCTGGATCCATAACTGGGTGGCTAACCAGGCATACGGTAAATACAGCTTTATGATCCGGGATATCCGTCCGGTTCAGCAGGAGTTGGAAAACAGCTATAAGGAAGCCATTCCGGCCATCGACAAGGCTGCATCCGAGTTGTATGCAAAGAATCCGGCAGAAGCTGTCAGGTTCCTGACCTGGTTCAGTACGACAACGGCCGATCAGGCAACTGCCCGCTGGAAGAAACTCGGTGAGTATCTTTTAGTAAAATATATGGACGGAAACGTTAAGAAAGAAGAAAACGGCCAGTTCAAACAAAATGGTTACGGATTGTCTGAATATCCGGACTTCCCAGGCTATGATGAAGATTATTATCGTAGTATTGTGAAGAGTGCAGGCGACAGACTTAAAGTAAAATGATTATATTTGTTGCAATGTTGAACTAAATTAATTGAGAGTATGAAAAAATTAATTGTTATGTGTATGCTGGCGATTATCAGCATGAGTGCATTTGCACAGACTCAGCAAGGACAATCGTCTTTTGGTTTTAATATTGGTTATGGGTTTAATGATAACGGTAATGCGCTGCTAGGGCTCGATTATCGTTATAATTTGACTGACGAAGTTCGTCTGGCTCCTTCATTGACTTATTTTGTGAAGGATAATGGTTTGAGTGCCTGGGCTATCGATATGAATGTCCATTATGTATTCAAACTGAGCGATATGTTCGGGTTCTATCCGTTGGCAGGTCTTGACCTTTCTTTCTGGAAGGCTAGTGTAAGTGGCGATTGGAATGGAAATCATGTGAAAGCTAGTGCAAATACTACCCGCTTCGGAGCTAATATCGGTTTAGGTGGTGAAGTTTATGCAACAGACCAGTTAACTGTCGGTTTGGAATTCAAATACAATATCATTAAAGATTTCGATCAGCCTATTTTAGGTGTTCGTGTCGGATATAATTTCTGATAAACAGATAACTTTATAAATAGAAAGGCCTCCCGGTGGAAGATTATTTCATCCGGGAGGCCTTTTTCGTTGCTGCTTCTTTGTTTTGCAAAACATAGGTCTTTTGAATTCAAAACTCCTATCTTTTGATTACAAAACATATATGCTTTGAAGTCAAAAGACCTATGTTTCTTTTATATGCATTATTTTGTTCGCTTCTTGTTTATTGTTATTTTTGCAATCCTTTTGGGAATAGGGAATCAGGTGAAAGTCCTGAACAGACCCGCTGCTGTAAGCTTCAAGAACGGTTAAGCATACATGCCACTGACTTTGATCGATAAAGTTGGGAAGGCGCTTAAAACCGGAAGCAAGTCAGAAAACCTACTCCAAAATGTAGTTTAAGGCTTTCGAGGATTAGAGCTGAAGAACAATAGAATAGGTAGGACTTTTCTGCTTATTTTTATTATTTCTTCCCTTCTTGTGTTTTTACCTTAAGCTACTTAATGTGTCTATATAAATGATTCTAGTAATAACATTAAGTAAAACAATCATGAAGAAAAATTTGATTTATTTTTCCCTTTTTGTGTTTGCAGGCCTTGTTGCCTCATGTAGTGATGATGATGAAAAATATACTCCAATTCCTCCTGTTGTATCTATCGAGAATACAAGTGGAACGCTTTCTGTAGCCCAGGAAGATACACTTTATTTTAAAGCTAATATCGAAAGTCCGATTGAAAGTTCTTTCCAATGGTCAGTAAACGGCAAAGAAGCTTCTACTGATTCTATCTTGAAGTTTACTTCCGAAGAAATGGGTAAATTTGAAATTGCCCTGACTGCTAAAAATGCGGATGGGGAACATTCGGCAACAACATCTGTAGAGGTGTATGGAAAGTATAAATATGGTACGTTTGTGTTGAATGAAGGAAGCAGTAGCAATGGTACATTAATATTTATCAGTCCGAAGGGGGGGATAACTGATAGTATTTATTATAAGGCAAATGGTTCTTTCTTGGGAGGTGTTTCACAGGATTTGTTTATCGCTAACAATAAGATGTATATAGTTTCCCAAAATGGGGGTGGGGATGGCTTTTTAGTTATCGCCAATGCTGAAACCTTGAAGAAAGAGGTTGGTTATCAAGATGAGTTAAAAACAACTCTATCATGGCCTACTCATATTGCAGTATTGGGAGAAAATGATATATACCTTCGTGATAATAATGGAGTTTCTTTGTTTAATCCGTCTAGTAAAACTGTAACATTTATAAAAGGAACTGAAGGTGCTCGGAAAAATAGAATGGCCGTAGCTGATAATAAAGTTTTTGCTTCGACAAATTCGAAAACGATTGTAACAATAGAAACTGGAAAAGATACTATTTCTCATACGATAGAATTTGATGATGCTATTTCCGGACTGATCAAAGCATCTGATGGTAATTTGTGGGTATCAAGTGGAAAAAAGATCATGAAGATTAATGCAAAAGATTATTCTGTTATGCAAGAAAATGAAGTAGAGCCTTTCTCTAGCATTAGTTATCTGTCTACTCCTGCTATTAGTGCTAAAGGTGATACCTTGTATTTTAGTGGAGGAACAACAAAAATCTATCGTCATGTTTTCAGTAAAAATCAAACAGACTTTATGGTAGATGCATCTACTATGGTGGATAATACCAATTATGTATATAATAATTTGGCTGTAAATCCTGTTTCTGGTGAAGTTGTATTAAATACAATTGGTGATTATAAAAATTATGATGAAACTAATAACATTAGTTTCTTTGATTTCAGTGGTAGTGAACCGAAACTGAGTGCAAATTATATAGGGCATACCCGTTTTCCGGCCGGTATTTTCTTTACCTATGATTTTGAATAGTAACATCGTTTCTCTATATGTATAAACAGATGAAATATGTAGGGAATATACTCATGAATGCAATACTTGCTGTTGCATTCATGAGTATGCTTTTTGTTAGTTGTTCAGACAATGACGATATTCCCGATGGGCCTGATCCTGATTTAAAGGTGAGGGCTTATGTGGCTTGTGAGGGAAACTTTACGAAAGGAACGGCCTCTTTGAATGCTATCATGGAGGATGGTACTGTGCAGACTGATATTTTCAGAAATGCAAATAACCGTCCGCTGGGAGATGTCGCGCAATCGTTTTCTATCATCGATGGAAAGATATTTATTACACTGAACAACTCTGAAAAGATTGAAGTTGTAAATGAATCGGATTATAAATCTGTAGCAACCATCCTGTATCCTGAGCGAACGATAAGTCCGCAATACGTTATGCAGATCGACGATCACCGGGCTGTTGTTTCCGATCTGTGGAATGCCTTTTTGTGGATAATCGACACGAAAGAGTATAAGGTTTTACAGGAAATACCAGTATCTACCTATTCAACGAAGCAGATGGCTGTTGCCGATGGAAAACTGTTCGTTACGTTGGCAGCAAAGAAAATAGCGGTTATTTCATTATCTTCCCTGAAAGTGATCAAAGAACTGGATATACCTGTGGTGGGCGATTCCAAACTCTTGAAAGATAAGAATGGCCTGATCTGGGCACTTGCTTGCGGATTTGATGACGATCCCGAAAGTATCATTCCCCGGACGGTAACCTCTTTGAACGGCATCGATCCGACTACCCTGGAGACAGTGAAGACCGTAAAATTCCCATCGGATTATACGGTGAGTAAGTTCGGTGCCCGTTTGGACATTAATCAGGCAAAAGATAAGTTATATCTGAATGTGATCCATGATAATAAGGAAGGAATTTATTCTTTCCCTATCGATGGAGAACAATTACCGGCAGAGCCGCTTTTCGTTTATAGCGATAAAGTCGAACTGTTGTATAATATGGTAGTCTCGCCCGAAGAAACGATCTTTATCTGTGATGCCCTGGATTACCGCCAGCGTGGCTGGGTTTATGAATTCGATCTAAGCGGAAAACGTCTGAATGAATATCAGGTAGGTATTATTCCGCAATATATATTATTCAAATGAATATAAGAATTTCATCCTTTGTTTTCTGTCTTTTGCTCTTTTCCCTGGTTGAAGGAAAGGCACAAACATCTATTACCGATACTGTTATCCAGATACGGAATGTAACGGTTTCTGCCGAAAGGCGGCAACGGGATAACAATATAGGAAGCCGTCGTTCCGATATTCAATCTGTACTATTGGAAAGCAGCAAGACACAAACATTGGGTGAACTCCTTTCCGAAAACAGCCTTGTCTATATCAAAAGTCTGGGACAGGGCGGTTTATCGACCTCCTCTTTTCGTGGAACATCCTCCAGTCATACCCAGGTTAACTGGAACGGGATTACGATCAATCCGATTATGGGAGGGAGTTTTGACTTCTCCCAGTTCCCGAACTTTTTTACCGACGAGGTAACGTTATTTCATGGTAATACGTATCTGAAAAACGGGACAGGTGCATTCGGCGGCAGTATTAATATGAATACCCGGCCGGACTGGAATAAAGAAACAAACCGTTTTCGTGCTTTGCTGGAATACGGGGCAAATGATACCTATACCGGCGGATTGGCTTACAGGCATGTTACTCCCCGTCTGCTATCCAATACACGGCTTTATTACCAGCAATCGGATAACGACTTTAAATATCTAAATAAAGTGTTGCAAAAAGACCCGTTTTATGAACGCCGGAAAGAAGCCAAATATTGGCAGGGTGGCCTGATGCAAGAGTTATATTATAAACTGGGGGATTCACAGCAACTGTCATTGGCCGGATGGTATATGTATAATCGGAACCAATTACCTCAACCGATACTTGTGAATAAGAAACAACATGAACTGCAGGTGACACAAAATGTGCGTCTGAATGCCGGTTATCAGTTGGTGGAAGGAAAACATAATTTTAAGGCCAACCTGGCTTATTTGCGTGATGATCTCCATTATACGCAGCGTTTTGACGGTGATTATCGTGGTACAGACAGTGACAATAAATCGAATAGCCTGATCGTTAAAACCGATTATACCTATCATTTCAGGGAGAATCTCGAACTGGGCGGCAGCCTGAATTACCGCTATGACTGGGTACATACCAATAACTATGACGATCCGATCAAAAGAAATACGGTGACGTTGACTACTAATCTGGTTTGGAGGCCGAAAGAGCGTACTACTCTGAACCTGCAATTGATGGGTGAACAAAACGATCATCTTTTCATGCCGACTTTTTCTGCCGGTGCCAGTTATGCTTTGATTCGGGATTTGTTGGATGTGAAAGGGAGTGTTGCTTACAACTATCATTATCCGACATTGAATGATCTCTATTGGGTGCCCGGTGGTAATCCTGATTTGAATCCGGAAAAAGGATTTGCTTATGATGCCACTGTCAGTCTGAATAAGACGTTAGGTAATTTTTCTTTTAAATTGGATGCCAGTTACTATCTGATGACGGTGAAGGACTGGATTGTATGGCTTCCGACACAACAGACCTATCTGTGGAGCCCCAAAAATATACAAAAGGTTTTTTCTCATGGCGCGGAAATTATGGGAGAGGTAGGGTTGAAGACCGGAGTATTCTCTCACCGGGTGATTGCAAATTACGGATATAGTCCTGCTATCAATAAAACTCGTTCGTCGGATAAAGATGCAACGGTAGATAAACAATTGCCTTATATCCCTTTGCATAAATGGAACCTGCATTATTTATTGCAGGTAAAAGACTTTTCCTTTAAGTATGGAGTTGCTTTTACGGATAAGCGATATACATCGACCGATGAGGAATACAGTACGGTTGCTTTTACGATCCACGATGCGGAAGCCGGATATATGTTTCATTTCCCGAAGAGTCGTTATAAAGCGGAGTTTAAGTTGAGGGTAAACAATATTTTCAATGCCTATTATGAAAGTACTGAATTCTACCCTATGCCCCTCCGGCGCTTTTTCGGTTCGATGATGTTTTACTTCTAACAATAATATGAAAATATGAGAAGACTATTTTATCTGTTTATAGCTTTATTATTGGTTTCCGGAGGATTCGCACAACAAAATGTGTCTCCCTTCACGATGGATGATATTAAGAACTGGACTGGAACCGGACCGAATCGGGCAGCTTTAGCAGTTCAGTGGGTTACCGGTGAAGACCCGACTGAACTGGTCGCGGAAGATATTCATTTTCTTGTATGGGGCTATCGCTGGGAAGATGGGGAGAAACCTTCTGCCCTGGATATGATACGTGCCGTTGCCCAAAATGATTCACGTTTTTATGTAATGCTGGGAGATGCAGGAAAGGATCCTGTCATCTGGGGATTTGGATATGATGCCGATAACAGCAGTTCTTTTTCCCTCTTGAACAAAACTACTTCCGTAACCATTAAACAGGATCAGTTTGTTGATGGAGTAGTTTCTCTCAAAGCTGATCCGGATGGTTTCAGGCCGGTGGATGTTGCTGATTACTGGATGGGAGGATGGAAAGAATATTATTGTTCATATTATACTGGCCCTGTAGGAAACGAGGCTCCTTCTACAGCCGATTTCCAATACTCGCAGTTCGGGGCAAGCCAGCGTTATCTGACAAACGGTTCCTGGGATGCCTGGACCTTGTCGGCCATCGATTATGTCAGTGAACAGAATACTCCGCCGGTTTCTAAACTGATGCAGGCTGCCGAGGCTAATGATCCTACCGGCAATGAATCATTGTCGTTTTCAGATACGAAAGTATATTATTTTGCCCGGACATTATTTATGGAGAATATGAATGATTATACTTGCCGGATTGTATCGATGAATGGTAGTGTCGTAAAGTATTTCCTTGTCCGGGATGAAAAAGAAGTTCTTCCTGTAAATCTGCAAAAAGGTATTTATATATTATCTGCAGTCAAAGGAAATAAATCGGTATCCTATAAATTTGTAGTAAACGATTAACTGGCTGTTTGGAGATATTATTTTACTGAATAACAAAGAAAGTGGGACGAGTCTTATTTCAATAGATTCGTCCCACTTTCTTTTAGCGAAAAAGGTTGTTTACCATTTTATATAATCTTCTAAAGTGATCTTCTCGAAGTTCGGTATCACTTCATAAACTTTATCCTTTAGTGATTCTTCCGGATTGGTAGTGCTCAGTCCGATGACCCGCATACCTGCAGCTGTACCGGCTTGTATCCCGGCAAAGGAATCTTCAAAGACAAGACAGTCGGAAGGGGAGACACCCAGATCGTTTGCTGCCAGCAGGTAACACATCGGGTCCGGTTTGCCCCGGGTGATACGGTCGGCGGTAACGATTGTATCGAACATACCTTCCAGGTGATGTAATTTGAATGCACGTTCCACTTTTGAGTTGTCGGAGCTGGTGACCAGGCCCATTTGTACACCCTGCTCTTTCAGCAAATGCAGAAATTCCAGAGAACCCGGCATGGCAGGCAGGGGCATTGTACTTTCATATTCGGTCGATTCCTTTATTACCATCTGACGGAATTCTTCTGGACGGTCGGAAAAATACTTTTCCATTATGTAAGGGAGTGTTGTGCCTTTGATAACAGCTGCGAAGTTGTCTATGCCGGTTCCATACCGTTCGCCCGCTTCATTCCAGAAAATATCATAAATTGGTTCAGTGTCGACTATCACACCGTCAAAGTCAAAGAGAGCCGTTTTTAATTTCATAAAAATACTTTTATTGATTACATTTTGGTGGCAAAGATAATGCAAGTCGAGAGTAGAATAAAATGAACTTGTTCATTTTTTATACCGAGGCGCAGCTTATCTTCGTTTTGAAACAAAGATAAGCCTATTTCTTTGAAAAAGATTCTTCTGCTGTAAAATAGCTACACTTTTGCAGTACATTTATGAATAATATTTTATCTTTGTGCCCGTACACATGTGTTGCTTGACAGACCAGTAGATACTATTTACTTATTTATAATACCTAAAAGAAAAACAGAATGAAAGCATCTTTGAAGTTTGCAGCCTTGTCTTTAGCGCTGCTTTGTTCCTGTCAGCCGAATGATGGTTGGCAAAAGTTATTCAATGGTAAAGACCTTACCGGTTTCAAACAATTGAATGGGGAAGCACCCTATCGGGTAGAAGACGGTTGCCTGGTGGGAACTTCCGTGACAGGCCAGCCGAATAGCTTTATGGCTACCGAGCAGGAATATGGAGATTTTATCCTGGAATTTGAAGCCTTGTGTGATCCTTCGCTGAACTCAGGTGTACAGTTCCGCAGCGAAAGCCGTCCGGATTATCAGAATGGGCGTGTGCATGGTTATCAGTGCGAGATGGACCCTTCCGACAGAGCCTGGAGCGGTGGCGTTTATGACGAAGCCCGTCGTGGTTGGCTGGTAACGCTTGTCGATAACAAACCCGGGCAAGCAGCTTATAAGAAGACAGATTGGAACAAATACCGCATCGAAGCTATCGGTAACAACATCCGCATTTGGCTGAACGGTGTAAATACAGCCAATCTGTATGACGATGAAACGGCAAAAGGTTTTATTGCATTCCAGGTACATGGTATCGGAAAGAATACCGATCTGGAAGGTAAGGAAATCAAATGGCGCAATATCCGTATAAAGACTGAAAACCTGGAAGCGGAACGTATGCAGGGCACATTAGCTCCGGAAGTGAACCGTGTACCCAATTATCTGACCGATGCAGAAAAAGCGGATGGCTGGAATCTGTTATTCGACGGTCAGACAACAACCGGTTGGCGTGGTGCCCATAAAGAAGCATTCCCTGACCACGGTTGGAAAGTAGAAGACGGACAGTTGATCGTATTGAAATCAGGTGGCGGTGAATCTACAAACGGAGGTGATATCGTAACCGATAAAGAATATGCAGCATTCGAACTGAGCCTGGAATTCAAAATTACTCCGGGAGCAAACAGCGGTATCAAATATTTTGTAACGGAAGCAGAGAAACCGAGCGGTTCCGCTTATGGCCTGGAATATCAGATATTGGACGACCAGCGTCATCCGGATGCCAAATTATACACTACCGTTCCCGGCAGCCGTACACTGGCCAGCCTTTACGATATGATGCCCGCAAAGAACAAACGTTTCAATGGTGTAGGAAACTGGAACCAGGCTGTCCTGAAAGTATTTCCTGACAATCGTGTGGAACATTGGCTGAATGGTTTCAAGACATTGGAATATGAACGCGGTTCGGATGCTTTCCGCGAAATGGTAAAAGGAAGTAAATATGCAGCCCCGTCTTATAACGAGAAAGGACGCTTCGGCGAAGCTCCCCAGGGACACCTCCTGTTACAGGATCATGGCGATGAGGTCGCTTTCCGCAGTATCAAGATCAAAGAACTAAAATAGTTCTGTTTTGAATTGAAATAAGTTTATTCTATACGAAGGAAGCTGCACAGGAGAACCGGTCGGCGTACTTCGTGAATGATACGTTCAGAGGAGGTCAGTATATTAAATGTATATTGGCCTCCATAATTTTTTTGTACGATTTCCAGATCGCTGGGAGTGGCAAAGAAGAATCCTTCCTTAGGCATCACCTCCTCAAAATTATGGAAACGGTTACCCAGATAGAAGTTAAGTCCGTACAGGTTCCTGTATACTTTGAGGTTGTTCATGACGAACATATTATCCTTAGTCAGCGGATATTCTTTCATCACCCTTTCAGCAAAAGGACGGGCCGAACCTTCTTGACGGATACCGCGCATAATAACTCCGTCGACCAGTAAATTGATCGCAAAGGTCAGTGCTATCGTAGCATAAAGAATCTTGATGTTTATCTTCTTGGACATTTGATAAAGCACAGTCAGTAGGGCTATCAATACGATGATAACGATACAGACAGTCAGTCCGCAACCGGAAGAGAACATGTTGGATACAGCTTCTACCTGTGCAAGGGTAGAAGGACGGCTGGTATATTGGGATGCAATGGCAACCGGGTCGATAATACCTGTCATTGTCAATCCGATAGCAATCAGTACGACCGTTGTGACAGAGACCAGGAAAGCAGCGAATATACGGGTTACCTTTGTCCTGTATTCAGTGATATAGATGGCATATTGAGCCAGGAATATAGCAATGAACGGATAGGCAGGCATCAGGTATACGCTTCTCTTACTCGATGGAAGACTATAGAAAAAGATAATGCAAACCAATGCCACCAGGCTGAACAACTTCTCCTTTTCCATCGATAGAATGTTGTTCCAGCTATCTTTGGCGATCTGCTTGAAAGAGATATTCTTCAGTTGCCACTTCAGTCCGAATATAGAAAAGAAGAAAAAGATTGTCCAGGGGATAAAACCACCCGCTAAAGTGACAAAGTTATACCATACTCCGTTCTCATGTCCCAGATCATAAGTGATATCGGGCGTATCGAGATGGAAGAAACGGCCGAAATTCTCCGCAAGTACGACATTCAGGAATTTGTCCCCTCCCTGTTTCCAGGCTGCAATATACCATAATAACGGTAGGAATGAGGACGCAACGCCGATATAAAGAAGTGCTTTGAAGATAGTCAGCAGGCTATATTTACGGAGCATCAGCAAATAGACTCCGAATACGAACAAAGGCAGGATAATGCCTACCGGCCCTTTGGTCAGTACTGCACACCCCAATAGGATCGGGATAATGATCGGCAGGCCCTTTAGTTCGAGCCTGTCTTCCCAGCGGAACAATTGGTAAAGCCCGATGACAATAAAAGTCGTCAGCAACATATCGACCCGGGTAGTCATGGCCGCCCGGTGCATCTCCACACAAGTAAGCAAGAGGAGGGTGGCGATAAATGCTTGTTGAAACTTTATCCTTCGCCCGAAAAAGACCAGTGTGCATCCCATCAGGCAGATAAAGGCAAGGGTAGACGGCAGACGCGAAGTGAACTCCGATACATATCCCTGCGGATAAGAGAAAGCAGCCATCAGCCAATGTGCCATCGGAGGTTTGTAAGCAAACTCGTTGGCATAAACCTGCGGCAGAACCCAGTTGCCGGTTTCAAGCATGGATATGGCAACAGATGCTTCGCGTGGTTCCCCTTTCGTTGAGAAATCTCCCAACCCTATCCAGGGAAGGACGGAGATTATACAGATTATGATAACCATTGTTACCGGCTTTTGCAGGTAAAGATATTGTAATGTCGGTGTACGCATATTCTTTTTGTAAAGGACTAAACCAGTTAATGTCGTTATATCAATTTGCAAAAGAACAATTTTTTACGGACTTTTTCCGCATTTTAGATAACTTTTTATGTCCCTAAAGATTCTTTGATAGAGGAACGGATCACTTCTGCATCCTCTTTGTTTTCCTTTAATATGGAAAGGATGAGGTTCAGATAGCTCTCTTTGTTACTGATTCCGCAGATGTTACACAAGCGGCTTTGCGGGAGCATTCCTTTCTGATTGTACACACGGAGGATATTTTTGTAGTCTCCGGTTTCAGTATATTGAATGAATTTATCCTTGATGCCGCTGTATATTTCGTCGACATGCACGTTGAAGCGGATGCTTTCTACATGTTCAGTCAGTTGTTCGACGGTCGTTATCTTACGGTCGACGGTTGTCTCCAGTTTCTTACGGACACGATGTTTGGCATGCAGGATCACCTGGCTTTCCAGGTCTTTCTCAAACAGTTTGATCACATTATCCTTTACCTGCTCGAAGACTTGTTCGGGGTCTCTCATCAAACGGCGGGCCACTGTTTTGATAACCGGTTCGAGCATCAGCAGGTTTTCTACTTCGGCTACGTCGGGGACAAAGATATGCTGGTCGCGCAGATAGTCTATCTCTCCCTGCGTACGGCGGTCACGGTCTACAATGCCCATCGATTCCAGTGTATGGAAATCCTGTAACTGGCGGAAAGCCTTCGTTGTTTCGATTACTTTCTGGCAGCCACCCATCGGTTTGACCATAAAGTCGGGGAAGATCAACGGGTAGAGTCGGTTGTCGATGCTGTTGGAGTCGGTCCCTTCGATAAACAGGATCGGTTTGCGGCTTCCTAGTATGTCGATATAGACCTCTTCGGGCAGACTGTCGCTTCCTTCTATCAGTTGGTAATCCCACACATGGGCATCGGCATTATAATCCCTGATCCATATCCGTTTACCTTCCGGACGGGAGGTCGCAAAGTCAATGTCGTGTGTCAGATAGACATACGTGCAGTCCGGACGCAAAGCCTCTATTTCGTCCCATAACAGGTTCTTGATCGAGTTGTGAAGCAGTATTTCCGGCTCTTCGATAATCAGCAATTCATTGGGATGGGCACAGAGCACAGCACCGATCAGATAGAAGACAATCTTTTCTCCGTCGCTCATCCTTCCGGCTGTATAGGAGTTACCGTTGCGACTGGTCGAGGCGAGTTCGATAAAGCCCGACTTACGTACCAGCCGGTTGTGTGGGAACATCTTTTCCCAGATCGTCTGTATCCGGTCGATCTTGGTGACGGGTGGGGGAAGGTCGGGATGCAGTTTGCATGCTTCTTTATAGTTTACTGCCACTTCAAATTCTTCACTTTGCAAGCGGAGAATCAGTTTTTCGTAGTCCGACAGCCGGGGCATGAAGATCCGTTCCGCTATCATCGACTGCATGCGGGCCAGTTCGTTGCCTTCCGACGAAACTGGCTCTTCGTTGCTGCATAAGAACAACGAATGCATTCCCGATATCTTTTTAGCATTCTCAGCATAGCGTTCCTGCAAATCTCTGCCGAACGAACTTTTACCGGCTCCGTTAGCTCCGATCACAACCAGTACTTTCGTTTCAAGCACAGTCGGTTCCAAAGCATTCAATCTGGTGGGGAGAATCAGTTCCATACAAGTACAGCTTATTTTTCTTCCAAAGATAATGAATTTATCCGTATTCTGTCATTATTTTCTGTACTGCCGGAAAACAAAAGCAGGAAAGAATGTCCTTTTCGACCGGACTGTTCTTTCCTGCTTCTGGTTCTCTTATATGTTAGTTAATCACAGTGTGTGCAAATGAGATACGTTCTGTTCCTTTGAGAGAAACGAATTATTTGTTTGCGAAATGATAACTACCCGAACCGATTTCAAATTCTGTATAATCGGCTGTCTCGTTCGTCTGTCTGATGCCCGGCTGCCCGGAAGCGGTCACACCGAACTCTTTCGGTATGCGTACCACAGCTGAAGTATTCCCCGGGATGGTAATATCCCATTTGAAAGCTCCGTCTTTCTTTGTCCAGGCACTTTTTATTTCTCCGTAGACTGATTCGTAGGATGCGGATACGCTATCCAATCCTTCCGGGAATACAGGAGCCATGATCAGTTTCTTGTAAGCGATTGACTCAGGGGCACATTTGATACCTGCCAGGTCTTCGTAATACCAGATGATCAGGTCGCCCAGCAACATGACATGGTTGGCGGAGTTCATTGCAGGATCGGCAGTATCTCCGTTCCATAACTCCCAGATAGTGGTAGCGCCTTTTTTCGCCATATATCCCCAACTGGGATAAGTCTCGTTGGTGGCGATTTTCCAGGCGATATCTACACGACCGTATTCGCTAAGACCGCGCATCAGGTGTTGGATACCCAGGACACCTGTACTGACATGTCCGCCGAAGTCTTCCTCTGTTTTCTTTACGATATTGGCGAAGACTTTTGTTTCGTAGCCTTTCGGAACGAGTCCCAGGCGTAATGATAACAGGTTTGCTGTAACTGTGTTATTGCCATACTGGGCCGTTTCCGGATTGAAGAATTTGGCATTGTAGGCCTCTTTCATCTTTGCGGCAAGCTGCTGGTAAGTGGCAATATCTTTTTCCTGTCCGCTTAAACGGGCAAATTCGCTCATCATATTCAGCAGGCTGTAGTACATGGTAGTTGCCAGGATTGCACCGTCGGTCTTACGGGCAGGGTCCTGCGAGTGGATCAGTTCCTGCGATTCAGGGGGCATACACCAGTCGCCGTATGTATCTTTTATCATGATATTATCCTGCATTGCCGTCGCCTCCATGTGTTGCATCCAGCGTTTCATGGACGGATAGTGTTTGATGATGGCACTCTTATCCCCGAACTGGCGGTATAGGAGGTTGGCAACATAGAAATAAGCGGCAGGCCAGGTGACATCGTCGTTATAAATCGTCCAATAGCGAGGCGATACATCGGAGATGCTTCCTTCCGGACTTTGGGAATCTTCGATATCCTGCAGCCATTTATTATAAAGGAGGGCATTGTTGAAGATAAATGCTTCCCCGTAAGCACCGGTTACACGGTCTCCGAGCCAGCCATGGCGTTCGTCGCGCTGCGGACAGTCGGTCGGCATCCCACGGTAGTTACCGCGGATACCCCAGTAAGCATTTTGGTAAATCTGGTTGACCAACGGATTGGATGTCTCAAACTTACCGGTCGTATTCATCTGGTCGTAGATGACTTTTCCGGTGAAAGATGCTAACTCCGGTTTATAGTCGAGTCCGGAGATTTCGACAAAACGGAAGCCGTGGTAAACGAATGACGGTTCCCAACTGAACTTACTGTCCTGGGCGGGCGTGTAGATATCGGTAACGTTGGCACTACGCAGGTTATCCAGGTAGAGTGAGCCGTCTTCTTTCAGTATTTCTGCAAACTTCAGCGTGATAGGTTGGTCTTTTTTCCCTTTCAGGTCGATAGCCAGTCTGCCTACCATGTTCTGCCCCATATCGATGATGTATTTGCCGTCCGGTCTTTCGGTGATGCCGACAGGTTTGATTTGATCCTGGATACGGAGGTTCGGGTTTGCTTGCACGGTTAATTCGCCTGCGGGAGTATCCATTACATCTGCCGTGAGCCATTTACTGTCGTCGAAGCCGTTTTTGTTCCATCCGTTCAATTCCTGGCGGGCATCATATTCTTCTCCGTCGAATTCGTTGTTGGCGATGATCGGACCTTTGGAGGTTACCTTCCAGGAAGTATCGCTAACGAGGATTGTCTGTGAACCGTCGGCATATTCGATCTCCAGCTGTGCCAGTAAGGAAGGTAAAGTTGCTTCCTGCAAGTCTCTCATACCGAAATAACGGCCGTTACCGAGGGTGATGCCGATCGTGTTCTTGTTTTTTGATAATAACCCGGTCACGTCATATACATTATAATATACACGGGACGGATACCAGGATGGTCCGGGAGCGAAGATATCTTCGCTGATGCGTTTGCCGTTTATGTATGATTCGGAAGAACCGAGCCCTGATATATAAAGGACAGCTCTGTGGACAGGTTTGTCTGCCGTGAACTCTTTACGAAGGTAACGGGCGGCAAGGCGTGTCTTACCTTTATATGTTTCTCCGGGGTTGGAAAGGTTCTTTTCTCCGATCCATGTCGCTTTCCAGTCAGACGGGTTGAGAAGGGTCATCGACCAGGTATTTGTTTTGCTCCACTCGGTCGGTCCCTGGTTTGTATTGGCTTTAACACGCCAGTAATACTGTTTGCGGGATTGCAGTGGGGTTCCGCCGTAAGGGATCAATACGGATTCATCGCTTTTTACTTCGCCGCTGTCCCATAACAGGTCCTTGCCGCTTTTCAGTTGGTCGGGCGATTCGGCGACCTGTATCTGATACGAAGTCTGCATAAGATCGGGTGATCCGGAAGAAAGTTTCCACATGAAGCGTGGGTGTGCGACACCGATACCTACCGGGTTTTCTTTCATCTCAACCCGGAGATCATTCAGATTGACCGTTTGGCCGGAAGTACATCCAGCCAGAATGATAACCAGAGAGGTTAATAAAGAGGATAAGGTTATTTTCATCTGCATTTGAATTATGTTAGGTCTATTATTCAGAGATAGGGATAATTCATGTCCCTTGTTGCACAAAATTAGAACTTTGAGTATTAGGGGAGGTTCTATTTTTGACCTTTTTTCTTTGTAAAATGATACTTTACTTCAGGGAGTATGGTTAGGTATTGTAACAAAAAAGAGGATATACTTCTGCAAGCATATCCTCTCTATTCTATAGTTATATGTATTTCGCTTAGTAAGCCCGTGCAAACAATACGCGTTGTGCAGAAGGTTTGCCGGTAACCATACATTTACCCGGTGTCTTGTCGCCTGCCAGAGGTATACAACGGATAGTTGCTTTGGTTTCGTTCTTGATCTGCTCTTCTGTTTCGGGAGTACCGTCCCAGTGAGCCATGATGAAGAGGCCCTCTTCGATCTTTTCTTTGAACTCTTCATAGGTATCGACTGTAATCGTGCTGGCTGTACGATGATCGAGTGCTTTCCGGAAGATGTTCTGCTGGATTTCTTCCAACAGGTTCTGTACGTATTCTTCGATACCGTCGCAAGTGATGGTTTCTTTTTCCAACGTATCGCGACGCATTACTTCAATCGTATTGTTTTCCAGATCGCGTCCACCCATAGCCAGACGTACGGGAACACCTTTCAGTTCGTATTCGGCGAACTTCCATCCCGGTTTCTTATTGTCTGCATCGTCGAACTTAACAGAGATACCCATCTTCTTCAGGTTGGCAACGATACCGTTCACCTTTTCGCTGATCTGTGCCAGTTGCTCTTCACTGCGGTAGATCGGAACGATCACTACCTGGATCGGAGCGAGATGAGGAGGCAATACCAAACCGTTATCGTCTGAGTGAGACATGATAAGCGCACCGATCAGACGGGTGGAAACCCCCCACGAAGTAGCCCATGCATAGTCGCTTTTTCCTTCTTTGTCGATGAAAGTAACATCGAATGCCTTACCGAAGTTCTGTCCCAGGAAATGGGAAGTACCTGCCTGCAAAGCTTTTCCGTCCTGCATCATAGCCTCGATAGTATATGTATCCAAAGCACCGGCAAAACGTTCGCTGGCTGATTTTACACCTTTGATAACCGGCATTGCCATATAGTTTTCGGCAAAGTTTGCATATACTTCCTGCATCTTCTTTGCTTCGATCTCTGCTTCTTCGCGGGTTGCATGAGCAGTATGTCCTTCCTGCCACAGGAATTCGGCAGTACGAAGGAACAGACGGGTACGCATTTCCCAACGCATTACGTTAGCCCACTGGTTACATAAGATAGGCAGGTCGCGGTAAGACTGGATCCAGTTACGGTATGTGTTCCAAATGATCGTTTCAGAAGTCGGGCGGATGATCAATTCTTCTTCCAGTTTAGCTGCCGGGTCGACAACTACACCTGTACCGTCATGATTTGTTTTCAGACGATAGTGTGTAACAACTGCACATTCTTTGGCGAAGCCTTCTACGTGTTCGGCTTCCTTGCTCAAGAATGATTTCGGGATCAATAGCGGGAAATAAGCGTTTACGTGCCCTGTTTCCTTGAACATATCGTCGAGGATACGTTGCATCTTTTCCCAAATAGCGTATCCGTAAGGTTTGATAACCATACAGCCACGTACAGCAGAGTTTTCTGCCAAATCCGCTTTAATTACCAGATCCTGGTACCACTGAGAGTAGTTTACACTTCTCTTGGTCAGTTCTTTCAGCTCTTTTGCCATCTTCTTTATTGTTATATATGTTACCTATTCTTTTTTATGAGGGGCAAAGGTACAAAAATATTTATATCTTTGTCACAAACAATTCTTATTATATAGGCCATGAATACTCACAAGATTATCAGGACATTCTTGTTACTGTCTGTTGTTTGTTTACCTTTTATATTGAATGCTCAGAATACGGCGCCGCTTCGTCTGGGAGTGGCAGGTGTGTCGCACGGACATCTCCATGAAGTAGTTATCCGCATGGATAGGGGAGATTTTGAAGTAGTAGGTGTTGCCGAACCGGATGAGCAGTTGAGGGCTAATAACCCGCTTCGGAAGAAACTGGATGCATCTCTTTTTTATGCCGATCTGGGAGAAATGCTGGATAAGACAAAGCCGGAAGTAGTGGTAGCTTATGGTTCTATTTATGATCATCTGGCCGTAGTAGAGGCTTGTGCACCGCGTGGTATTCATGTGATGGTGGAGAAGCCTTTGGCTGTCAATATGCAACATGCTAACCGGATGGCCGAGTTGGTACGCAAAAATAATACCTTGTTGCTTACCAATTATGAGACAACCTGGTATAATACGAACCATGAGGCTTACCGTTTAATAAAGAAAGGGGATGCGATAGGTAAAATAAATCGTATGGAGGTCTATGACGGGCATGAAGGTCCTATCGAGATCGGATGCGGTAAAGAGTTTACCGACTGGTTGACTGACCCGATACTGAATGGGGGCGGGGCTGTTGTCGATTTCGGTTGTTACGGGGCGAATCTGGTTACCTGGCTGATGGACGGAGAGAGGCCGGTAAGTGTATATGCAGTTCTGAAACAGCTTAAACCGGATAAATATCCGAACGTGGACGATGATGCGACGATTCTGGTTGAATATCCTTCCGCAACCGTACAGATTATGGGATCATGGAACTGGCCGAAAGGACGGAAAGATATGCATATTTACGGAACTAAAGGATATATTTATCAGGACACGCCGACTTCCATGCGTATTTACACCGACCGGAAAGAAACTACAGTACAACCTCCAGCATTGGAAGCTCCCTATAATGATTCTTTCTATTATCTGAAAGCAGCCGTTCGTAAAGAAATCCAGGTTGCTCCCACCGATTTGTCTTCGCTGGAGAACAACCTGGTTGTTGTGGAGATTCTTGAATCTGCCATAAAGAGTGCTAAAAGCGGTAAACCGGTCCGATTCTAGCCGTCTGTTATTTAGCTGTAGAAAAGAATCGGTAAGTGATATCTTTCATCACTCCGTTCTCGATACGGTAGAAACGTTGGTTTGTTGCGGGTGATTTCAGTCCTCCCAGGTGTTCTATATAGGGACCTAGTTTGATGTATTCAAAGAAATCCAGATCAATAGCCGGAGACAGTTCGGACTTTCCCGAATACCATCCGACTTTTACCGGAGCGACAGTCTGACGATGCAGATATTCTGCTAATTGTTCTATATCTGCAGGTGAAGCATCTCCGCCCATGAAGCAGACACAGGTAATAGCCTTACCGTACTTTCTGAGAAGTACGGTAAGGTTTTCTTCTGTCAGTGGTTCGCCGATATCTTTTAGTAAATAGGGGCTATGACAACCTTTGCATCGGTTGGGACAGTTAGATATGTTGATCGCCAACGTTATCTCGTCCGGTACTTCCTGAAAGACAATATCGTAATCAGTGTAACGTAGCATAATGTCTGATATGAGCTTCCTTCTGCCGGGGTTGTGAGAAATTACTGATACGTTTCATATAACCGATAACGCGGGTCAGATAATCCACATTCTGGCTGTGGCATTTGGGACATTCTTTCAAATAGCGTTTGTCGATATGGTTGCAATCGTTACAAATGGTATTAGGAATGTTGAATGTAAAATAATTACAACCTTCTATAGCTGAGACACGTAGTAACTGGCGGTATTGTTCTTTGCTCAGATGTTCTTCCAGATTCATGTGTAGTGCCGAACCACCGGTCAGATGCTCGATATAACGTCGGCCATGGATACGGAACTTGTCGACAACGTTGAGTGTCGTGTCTTCCACGATATAGAAATAGCTGTTATAACAATCGCGGAATGTCTGATACCCCGCTTCTCTGTCCCATTTAGCATGTTTTACTCCTACATTTTCGGCAGGAATCATTTCGCAGTTGAACAAGACCTCTTTATTACGGTACTTTTTGTTGTATTTTTCTACCATGCCGAGTATTTCTTGTACAAAAGTTTCATATTTAGGGTTGTCATTGATTTCGATACCCATAAACTGGGCAGCTTCTACCAATCCGTTCACCCCGATCGTAAGATACTGGCGGTTCATATTAATATAACCGGCATCGAACAGGGGGAGCATGCCTTTGGATTGTAACTGTTTCAGATTCTCGTTGTAGGCCAACTGGACTTTATGTACGAGATCGATTACCTCTTCCAGAAAGAACGGATAAAGTATACCGGACTTCACAGCATGTTGTATACAACGGTTCAGGTTGATTGTCAATACGCTTTTAGAACCGGTAGATACCCCTCCGGCTCCCAGCGTATAACTGAAACCGTTGTCCTGTATCTCGTTGCGCAAACGGCAACAACTGCTTAACGAATCGGCATTATCGCTCATGTAAGTGAAGAAGGAATGTCCTTCGGCATACATCTCGGCCGTAAAATCCCCGTATTCCTTATCGAGTACATCTCCATCTTTCGACAGGAGCGCCATAGTCTCGACCGGGAAGGTCAGGACGTTGCGGGTACGTTCTTTGTTGAACCATTTCATGAACCGCTTTTGCAACCAGTTTAACGAATCCCAGTCGGGCTTGTTGCCGTCAGGGAATACAAAATTCTCGAAAAGACTGTTGAAATAATATTTGTCATAATAGGCAATGTTCCAAAATACAGCCTGGAAGTTTCTGGCACCGGTCGGCTGGTTGATGGAATAGACTATTTGTTCGAAACAGTCTGTAATCATTTTGTCTATTGTACGTTGTTTACTGGACGAGTCTACCACATCATCAGCGTGCCGGTAATAATCTTTTCCATACTCCAATCCGACGAAATAATTCATATACATCAGAAACTCGGGAGTTGCACATGCACCGCTCAACATGCTTGAAACAATGAATACCATATTGATGAAACCACCACAGAAAGATTTCAGATTGGTTGGGGCTGTAGAGTTGCCTCCCACGGAAGCTGTACCGCTTATCAGCCAAGGATACATGGTTATACTGGCACAATAGTTGGCAAGGTTCGTTTCATCATTCTTATAAATGAAATGGTGATTCAGCAGTTCCAGGTAACGGTCCGATACTTCTTTTCCGTACATATCTTTCAACCGGTCTGTCAGCAGGCGGCGGTTCAGGCGGATAAAGTTCGATTTCGGTAACTCACCTATCAGTGTGGCGATATTTTTATTCTCTACATTGGCATTAGCGTCGTATTTACTTCCGGTAGCCGGATTGGATGCATCACAATAATCCAGTAGAAAGCGCAGTTTATCCCTAACTTCCCGATCTTCCAGATGTTTCTGCCGGTATAGCATATATGACTTTGCTACCGCATAATAATGTTCTGCCATCAAAGCAACTTCCACCTGGTTCTGAATATCTTCCACACTTGTCCCTTCGCTGACACTGATGCGGCTGAGGATATTGGTTATTACTTCCTGGGTAGCGAAACTACCTACTGATAAAAATGCTTTAGCTATTGCATTTTTGATTTTGTCAAGTGAGAATACTTCTTTTTTACCATCTCTCTTGACAATAAAAATCTCCGTGCTGATCATACTTTTTATTTAAGATTAAACAATACTTCTGTTCATGCAGTTCCGCAATGATTCCCGGAGATAAAGTGATAAATGGATCTTATAAAGGATTCATACCACTGCTTTTCACCCGAAAGCGCTGGATTCTGTCTGATTGAAATGGCAGGTCTTCTGACTTGTTTCTGTTGTAACACCTTCCCGGTCTGAGACCAGTGGTATACAGAGGTTACAACATTTTTCCTTTGCAGGAATAAAACTTACAGCTACGGGGATAGTCCCTGATTTTCACAGGATTCCCTTTTAATCTTCCTCACTGAATTGTGATTCGGAAACCATTGTCGATAACAAAGATATGAATTAATTCAATATTGCAAGGAGACATATATGGCTATGTTATTCTTCCGTAATATATCCCGGATGGGATATTATGAGGTAGTGATTATAAAACAAGAAACTCCGGTGAAATCACTTCACCGGAGTTTTATATTTAATTAGGATATTATAAACAATATCTGAAATTATTTGTACGGTTCGCCTTTAACAGCAGCGATACCCGGCAGAACTTTGCCTTCGATAGCTTCCAGTAAAGCACCACCACCTGTAGATACGTAAGAAACTTCGCTTGCAATACCGAACTTGTTAACGCAAGCAACAGAGTCGCCACCACCAACAAGAGAGAATGCACCGTTCTTAGTAGCTTCAACGATAGCGTTACCTACTGCACGAGAACCGTCAGTGAAGTTTTCGAATTCAAATACGCCTGTCGGACCGTTCCAAAGGATAGTCTTAGACTTCTTGATAACATCAGCGTAGATTTCGATAGTCTTAGGACCGATGTCAAGACCTTCCCATCCGTCAGGAATTTCGTTAACATTAGCATATTTTGTATTTGCGTCGTTGCTGAAAGCGTCAGCAATCTTAGCGTCGACAGCCAATACAAGGTTTACACCTTTTTCTTTTGCTTTCTTCATCAGGTCAAGAGCCAGATCCAACTTATCGTCTTCAACGATAGAGTTACCGATCTTACCGCCCATAGCCTTTGTGAAAGTATAAGTCATACCACCTGTTACGATCAGATTGTCTACCTTGTTCAACAGGTTTTCGATGATTTCGATCTTAGAAGAAACTTTAGAACCACCCATGATAGCAGTAAACGGACGAGCGATGTCGTTCATTACTTTTTCTACAGCTTTTACTTCTTTTTCCATCAGGTAACCGAACATCTTGTGGTCAGCATCGAAGTAATCAGCAATCAGAGCTGTAGAAGCATGAGCACGGTGAGCAGTACCGAATGCATCGTTTACATAGCAATCTGCATAAGAAGCCAATCTCTTTGTAAATTCTTTCTGGCTTTCTTTTACTGCTTTTTTAGCAGCTTTCTTTTCGTCGTCTGTTGCATCTTCTGCCAAACCTCTTGGTTTGCCTTCTTCTTCTGCATAGAAACGAAGGTTTTCCAGCAATAAAGCTTCGCCCGGTTGCAGAGCAGCAGCCTTAGCGCCAGCTTCTTCACCAATACAGTCGTTAGCAAACTGAACTTCTACGCCCAGTAATTCAGATACACGACCCAAAATATGTTTCAGTGAAAATTTATCAGTAACGCCTTTCGGACGGCCCAGGTGAGAACCTATGATTACGCTGCCACCGTCTGCCAGGATCTTCTTAAGTGTAGGAAGAGCGGCACGAATACGAGTGTCGTCTGTGATGTTGAAGTTTTCGTCCAATGGAACGTTGAAGTCAACTCTAACAAATGCCTTTTTGCCGGCAAAATTGAAATTGTCAATTGATTGCATAACTCTTGTATTTAAATTTCTGTATAAAATGTCTTTCTTAGCGCTCGCAAACTTACACAAAAATATTTTATTTCAATGTTACATTTGCAGAATAATTCGGTCTGTTTAGCATACAAATGGCTTCTTTGGGGGGTGTCTATATATAATGTATAAGGAAAAGTTCGTTTGTTATCGCATTCATGACAGAGATTTACCGGATAGGAAAGGGGGGAACTTTTATGATAGCTTTTTTTTAATTCTTTTAAAAGTATCTAATACTCTCAGTATATATATTTGCCCCCGGCTAATAAGTAATCATTTTTGTATACTCTATAAAAATCATTATGAAAATGCAAATTAACTGTTTAAACCTATTATTTGTACTGTTATTGGGAATAATCCCTTGTAGTAAAGTCCACGCTGGTGATTCTGAAAAGAGCGTGATGTTGTACACTCCCTATACAAAAATAGCGGTTCCGCCGGGGGAGTCGATCGATTACAGTATTGACGTCATTAACAAGAGTGACGAAGTGAAAAACGCGACTATCTCTGTCGAGGGAATGCCTCGGGGATGGAGTTATGAAGTAAAGTCCGGGGGATATTCGATCAGCCAGCTTTCGGTCCTTCCTGATGAGAAGAAGAATTTTTCCCTGAAAGTGGAAGTGCCGGTGAAAGTGAATAAGGGAACTTATAATTTTACGGTTTCGGCCGATGGTATGGCTAAGCTTCCGCTTACGATTACCGTTTCCAAGCAGGGAACTTATCAGACTGATTTTACAACAACTCAGCCGAATATGGAGGGTAACTCCAAATCTACTTTTACCTTTAATGCAACGATCAAGAACCGTACTGCGGAACAACAGCTTTATGCCCTGACGGCTGAAGTAGAAAGAGGTTGGAATGTGGTATTCAAACCAAATTATAAGCAGGCGACATCTGCGCAGGTTGAACCGAATGCTACTCAAAATATAACGATCGATATCAATCCTCCGGCTAATGTTGCTGCCGGTAGCTACAAAATTCCTGTTCATGCTTCTACCGGCTCCACTTCTGCCGATCTGGATCTGGAGGTTGTGATAACGGGTTCATACGAAATGGAGCTATCCACACCAAGAGGTTTGCTTAGTTCCGATATCACAGCGGGAGAAACAAAAAAGATCGATCTGGTTGTTAAGAATACAGGTTCGGCAGAGTTGAAGGATGTGCAGCTTTCTGCAAGTAAACCGGTCGACTGGGAGGTGACCTTCGATCCTGCCAAAGTGGTAAAGCTGGGAGCCGGACAGACAACCAGTGTGATTGCTACCGTAAAGGCTTCTAAAAAAGCGCTTCCCGGCGATTATGTGACGAAGATGGAGGCCAAAACTCCGGAGGTGAATGCTACAGCCGATTTCCGTATTTCTGTGAAGACCCCGATGATCTGGGGATGGGTCGGTGTCTTGATTATTGTTTTGGTATTGGGAGGTGTTTATTATCTGTTCCGCAAATATGGAAGGAGGTAAGCCATGTGTCAACCTGTTATTGAACTTACCGGACTGACAAAGAAGTATGGTGATTTTACTGCGGTGAACGATTTGAACCTCCGGATAAACAAGAAAGATATATTCGGATTGCTAGGGCCTAACGGGGCAGGGAAGTCGACTACGATCCTGATGATGTTGGGTCTAACGGAGCCAACTGCCGGTTCAGTGAACGTTTGTGGTATAAACTCTACAACACATCCGATCGATGTGAAACGGATAGTCGGTTACTTACCGGAAGATGTCGGCTTTTACGATGATATGACCGGTATTGAGAATCTCGTATATACCGCACAGTTGAACGGTATCCGGAAGAATGAAGCCAAGGAAAAGGCAGGGCAATTATTGGAAAGGGTAGGGCTTGCCAATGAAGGAAAGAAGAAGGCTGGTAAATATTCAAGAGGTATGCGTCAGCGCCTGGGCTTGGCAGATGTTCTGATAAAAGAGCCTGAAGTGATTATTCTGGATGAACCGACTTCGGGAATTGACCCTTCCGGTGTGCGTGAGTTTATGGATCTGATCCATCAGCTCAGTAGCGAAGAGGGATTGACTGTTTTGTTTTCTTCCCATCATTTGGACCAGGTGCAGCAGGTTTGTAACCGGGTTGGCTTGTTCTGTAAGGGGAAACTGCTGGCAGATATTGAACTGACCGAACAGCAGAAGAGGGAGCATGGGCTCGATGATATTTATAATCGTTATTTCGAAGGAGGTAAAGATCATGAATAGAGTGTATCATCCATTTTGGGTTATTGTGAATAAAGAGGTGTCCGATCATGTAAGGAGCTGGCGGTTCATTATCCTGATCGTCATTATCGCTCTGACTTGTATGGGGTCACTGTATACGGCTTTGACGAATATTGAGGCTTCCATTAAACCGAATGATCCGGACAATGCGTTCCTTTTCCTGAAACTGTTTACTGTATCGGATGGAACTCTACCTTCTTTTGTCGTGTTTATCAGTTTCCTGGGACCACTGTTAGGGATTGCTTTGGGATTTGATGCGATAAACTCGGAACAGAACCGGGGTACATTGAGTCGTATCCTGTCTCAACCGATCCATCGGGATTTCCTGATCAATGCGAAATTCGTAGGTGCTTTGATCGTGATAGGTATCATGTTGTTTGCCCTCGGATTTCTGGTGATGGGTTTTGGCCTGATTGCGATCGGGATTCCTCCAACGGCGGAAGAGTTTTTGCGAATGGTGTTCTTTATTATCGTCAGTATCTTCTACGTAGCATTCTGGCTGAATCTGTCGATTTTCTTTTCCATACAATTCCGTCAAGCTGCGACTTCAGCGCTGGCCTGTGTGGCGATCTGGCTGTTTTTCAGTGTTTTCTATAATATGATCATTAATCTGATCGGGAAAGCACTTAGTCCTTCAGACTTTGCCAGTGATTATCAGATTGTACATTATCAGCGTTTTATGCTGAATCTGTTACGGTTTGCACCGAGTCAGTTGTTCAATGAGGCAACGACAACTCTGTTGATGCCTTCAGTCCGTAGCCTGGGACCGTTGACTATGGAGCAGGTACATGGGGCTATTCCTAGTCCGCTGCCGCTAGGGCAGAGCCTGCTGGTTGTCTGGCCACAGTTGACCGGATTGATTGCTGCGACAGTTATTTGTTTTGCTTTATCGTATGTCTCTTTTATGAGACGAGAAGTGCGTTCCCGATAATTTGATAATAAATAGAGAAAAGGCTCTTGTCTGTTTTGTATCAGATTGGAGCCTTTCTTTTTTATTTCTCGAAACCTTATCCTGGTTTACACAGCTTCCAGTTTAAAACGCAGACGTAACCGTCCGTCGGTATAATCGTAGTTAAGCAATTTAAACCGTCCGATTTCAGATGTATTGCTGACATGGGCACCGATACAGGCACAAGCATCATAATCGCCTACCCGTACGATGCGCAATGTTTCGCTGGCTTCTTCCGGTAGTTTGCTCAAATCTACAATATCGGCAGCCGCTTCACGTGGCATAAAGTCAATAGTAACCGGCAGATGTTGTTCGATGACTTCGTTGACACGGCGTTCCACTTCTGCCATTGTTTCCGCAGAGGGGGCTTCCGATAAAATATAGTCACATTTGCTCTTTTTCCTTTCTATATGAGCGTTCTTAGAACGGGGACAACCGAACATCCGGACCATTGTCTGATTAAGAATATGTTCGGTAGTGTGCATAGGTGGATATTCCTGTTTATTATGCTCGTTTAATTGGATTTCCTGTTCCATATCAATTATTTTGATTTATTAAATTTACTACTACTTTTACCATAACGTCTTTTTCTTCCGTACGACTTTCTGCAATCATCAAAGTGAGGGCAACTAATGTATTATCAGCAATACGTTTTTCACCATTTGGGTGATAGAGGATACCGTTGTTTTCCATAAACCAGAGAAATAGCATAGCTGCAATTCGTTTATTCCCATCGCTGAAAGAATGGTTCTTAGTTACCAGGTAGAGTAACATGGCTGCTTTCTCTTCAATACTTGGATATAACTCAATACCATCGAATGTTTGATAAATAGTTGAAACCGAACTTTTGAATGACTGGTCTTTTTCATGTGCAAAGAGTTCGCTTTCTCCAAATTTACCTTTTAAGCTACGAATAGCTTCCATCGCATTTTCATATGTGGCATGAAATTTACCTCCTTGGGTCGTGTCCTCGATGAGGAGTTGCTGATAATCATATTTATCTAAAGTGTCAAGGGCATAGACATAATCAGTTACAACAGCCAATAATCCTTTGGACTGGTCAGATGTTAACTGTTCTTGGTTTTTGAGCGTATTACCGAGGATGTGAACCATCTCTTTTAGCTCTTGATAATGTTCTAGTTTTATCTTTTGGTTGATGGCATATCCTTTAATAAGATAATCTTTCAATATCTTGTTTGCCCAAATACGAAATTGGGTACCGCGTAGACTTTTTACCCGATATCCTATGGATATGATAACATCAAGGTTATAATAAGCCACCTCTCGTGTTTGTGATTTGCCCTTAATCGCACCATGTGAAGTGGTATGTGCAAAATTTGCACATACCACTTCCTGTTTTAGTTCTTTTTCTTTAAAAATATTTTTGATGTGTTTGCCTATTACTGTTCTTTCTCTTCCAAATAACTCTGCCATTTGGGATTGCGTGAGCCATACGGTATCGCTATTCATCTTTACCTCTAATGATATTTGGCTATCTTTAGTTGTATAAATGATAATGGAGGAGGCGTCAACACCCTCCATATGCATAGACGGATACTCCTGTTTGTTGTATTCGTTTAATTGAATTTCTTGTTCCATAGTTATGTTCAATGTTTCCTTTGAGAATTATTTATTCTGCAATCTCTTTTTTCAAAATACTATATACATTAATATCTGTATATTCTCCGGTTATTAAAAGTTCACCGTCGCGTTCCGTACCTTCTTGTGTGAATCCTAAGCGTTGAGGAATGGCATTGCTGGCTGCGTTGCCTACGGCGCATCTTATTTGGATGCGGTTGAAACCTTTTTCAAAGAAAGCCAACAGGCATAAATGATGTACGGCTCGTGTCACAATGCCTTTCCCTCTGTATTCGGGGAGCAGCCAATAACCTATTTCCGTACGATAATTGGCGCGGTCTGAAAAATGGAAGCCAATCAATCCACAGATGCTTTTGCCTTTCTCAATGATATAGACGATATCCCGTTCTTCGTACGGGACCTTTAAGGATGATTCCAGGAACGATTGTTCGTCGGCAATACTTTTCAGGCTATCGACAAACGGTAACCAGGTCCGCAGATCGTCACGATTTTTATCTATCGCGTTATAAATAACTTCGGCATCCTCGTAAATAGCTTCACGGATAGTATAACCCGGAACACCGAAAGACGAGACATGAGGATAAATACATTTCTCGAATGCCTTTCTTGTATTGTTACCTCGGTAACAGACTTCTCCCGTATATTCAAACCCTAGCGAATCGATCAGGTGAAGCATGTATTCATTGTCGTAATTGGTGTCGACACGGAAATTATAAATACCTTTCCGACGGCTGACCTTTTCTGCTTCCAGCATGAAACGTTTGGCTATTCCCTGGCGTTTCATTTCGTCGGCAATAGCCAGACGGTGGACGATCATATAAGGAAGTTCATTCGTCCATTTACCATCTATTTCTTTATAAACAGGTTCTTCGTCAAATGAGATGACACCATAGGCTACCACTTTATTCTCTTTACAAAACACGTAGCCGTTACCTGTTTTTATATCTTGATCGATCGTTTCGAGAGCCGGGTAACTTTCATCCCATTGGTGGCTGTTAAGTCGGCACATTTGTTCTTTTGCCTGCCCGATAATGACCCAGATACGCTCGATATCCGTTTCTTCAGCTTTCCGGAATTGTAAGTCGGAGGTGATATTTCTATTGTCCATATTATATACTTATATTTCAGCAGATGCAAATATAATGATATATTTCGGGCAATCGGATATTTTAGGGGAGAAGTAGAAAGCGATCCCGGGTCAAGCCCGGGATGAAAAGACTGTGTCAAAAACCACAGTCTTTTGTTTTCTTAATTAGAATTCGTAGTGGAAACCGAAACTCAGGTCTTCCGAACTCAAACTGATACCGGAAGTGCTGTTTGCATATTTGTAATCGTCACGATAACCGGCAAATCCGTATTTGGTAACGAATGTCAGGTTTTTGCATATCTCCAGTGCAATACCCGGTTTGATACCGACTTCGAAGCCATTGACATTGTCATAACCTTCTTCTTTATAAGTAGAAATACCAACGCCACCATCCAGGAATAAACGAACGATACCTTTTTCAAAGAAAGAGAAACGGGCATAAGGAGCAAAACTGAATGCATTTGCTTTTGCTTCATCTTTTTTGACATGAGTATAGCCGATTTCTGCAGCAATAGCCCAATTCTTGTTCAGGTTGTAACCGACTTCAGGAGCGATAGTAAAATTGGTGATATCAGTGTTCTTATCGTGAGTCAGATTGAAAGAACCACCTACATAAACCTGTGCATCAGCACTGATGATTGCCATAAAAGCAACCACCAAAGTAAAAACTAACTTTTTCATCTTTGCTTGTATTTTAAACTTTAAATGTAAACGGCTGCAAAGATATACAAAAATAAACATATGTTGTACGGCATAAATATTTTATTGTTTGTCTTGCTTATTACAGAATATCCTTAACTTTGTCGCCGTAACAATTAACAAAAAAGCATTATGTCAGTTGCAAAGAGGGATTTAGATGATACAAGAAAGGTGACAACACATCGCCTGATGGAAATGAAACAACGTGGAGAAAAAATATCCATGTTGACAGCTTACGACTATTCTATGGCTAAACTGATTGATCAGGCAGGTATGGACGTTATCCTGGTCGGCGATTCTGCATCGAATGTGATGGCCGGAAATGTAACAACGCTTCCTATAACACTGGATCAGATGATTTATCATGGTAAGTCTGTTATGAAAGCCGTTAATCGTGCATTGGTAGTAGTAGACCTGCCTTTCGGTACCTATCAGGGTAATTCGAAAGAGGCTTTGGCTTCCGCTATCCGTGTCATGAAAGAGACTCACGCTGATTGTATTAAATTGGAGGGAGGAAGTGAAATAAGAGAATCCATTGAGCGCATCCTTTGTGCAGGTATACCTATTATGGGACATTTGGGTTTGACTCCGCAGTCTATTAATAAATTCGGAACTTACACAGTTCGTGCCCGTGAAGAAGCTGAAGCACAGAAGTTGATTGACGATGCACATCTGTTGGAAGAGATCGGTTGTTTTGCCATCGTGTTGGAAAAGATTCCGGCAGACCTGGCTGCACGTGTCGCTTCCGAACTGACTATTCCTATAATCGGTATCGGTGCCGGTGGAGGTGTAGACGGTCAGGTTTTGGTGATGCATGATATGTTGGGCATCAATATGGGATTCTCTCCGCGTTTCCTTCGTAGATACGCCAATATCGGAGAAGAGATCACTCGTGCCGTACAAGCTTACATTGAAGATGTAAAGACACAGGATTTCCCGAATGAAAAAGAACAATATTAGAAAAATGTGAAACATTTTTCAGTTGACAGATGACAGTTGACAAGTGACAGTTGGGCTTCGCGTTCGGTAAATAAATCGGCTGAAAGCCGACATAACTGTCAACTGTCACTTGTCAACTGTCAACTTTTGAAATGGCTCACATTTGATGAAACTATTCCCATTGCTATCTCTATTGGCACATTGGTATATTTAGCACATTATTTATGAAAGCTCATCTTTTAATAGGTGCCGCTTCATCGGGAAGCGGAAAGACAACATTTACACTCGGATTGCTTCGGGCATTGAAGAACCGGGGTGGAAAAGTCAGACCGTTTAAATGCGGACCGGACTATATCGATACACGCCATCATAAGGAAGCGGCCGGTTTCCCTTCCGTAAATCTGGACAGTTTCATGATGTCGGAGCAACATATACGGGAACTGTATCAACGTTATACATCCGGTGCCGATTATGCCGTAACCGAGGGTGTCATGGGACTTTTCGACGGCTATGACGCTATGAAGGGCAGCAGTGCGGAAATTGCCCGACTACTGAATATCCCTGTTATTCTGATCGTTAATGCGAAAAGTACAGCTTACTCCGTTGCCCCCTTATTATATGGGTTCAGGAACTTCTATAAAGAAATAAACATTGTCGGTGCAGTCTTTAATTTCGTTGCCTCTGAAAGCCATTATTCCTTTCTGAAACAAGCCTGTGAAGATGCCGGAGTGGAAGCATTGGGATATCTACCCAAACAGGCAAATGTGGAAATACCGAGTCGTCACCTGGGTTTAACGCTGGATGAAGCATTTTGTTTCGATACTTTTGCCGACCGTGTAGCCGAATTAGTGGAGAAACATGTCGATATCGATCGTCTTTTAGCATTGACAGCTTGCCGGTCGGATACTGTTTCGCCCGTATCTTTCCTGGAGGAAAGACAATCTTCTCCTTTGAAAATATCCATAGCCCGTGATGCCGCCTTTAACTTTGCCTATGAGGAAAATATCCGTTTCCTACACCAGTTAGGAAAGGTTACTTTTTTTAGTCCATTGAAAGATTCAACATTGCCGGAATCTGATTTTGTCTATTTGCCCGGTGGTTATCCTGAATTATTCCTTTCCGGATTATCAGCCAACCGATCCATGCTCCAATCCATTCGCAATTATGCCGAAGCAGGAGGGAAGTTGCTTGCAGAATGCGGTGGAATGATGTATCTCTGTAATGATATAAAGTCGTCCGAAGGAACGAGTTATCCGGTAGTCGGCCTATTGAACCAATCGGCGACTATGGAACAGATGAAACTTCGTCTCGGATACCGTACGTTACGTTATCAGGATCACATCTTAACGGGCCACGAATTCCATTATTCGCGTATAGAATCTCAGGAAGAGAAACTCCTGTCTGTCGCAACGGCCTATACTGCTAAGGGCAGTCCCGTCGACACTCCTTTATACCGATATAAGAACGTGCTCGCCGGATATACCCATCTTTATTGGGGAGACCCGGCAAGGAACCAATGGTTCATCGACTATCTGAACGGACTTATTTAGCCATTGCCAATGCTTTCAACTCTTTGGGCATTTTCTCGATCGCATATCTCAGGGAAGTTCGTGGCATAGCCGCTTTTTTTGCCATCACATAATCGAAGACTTCTTTCTGATGGGCTTCACTGGCCGCTTTCAGCATCCAGCCATATCCTTTTTGTACCAGATCATCCGGATCATTGAAGAGAATATCGGCTATTTCAAATATATCGTTCAGGAAAAGCCCTTTTCTGGCAGGGATGATCAATGTTACAGCGGCGGCACGTTTCGTCCAGCGGTTGTCGGAATGCGCCCACTCTTTTAACCGGGTAATATATTCCGGGTACATTTCCAGGAAAGTTCCAACGGTATGATTGCATAATGTGTCGCAGGATGCCCAGTTGGATACATATTCATTCACCCATCCCTCGAATACGGAAAAGTCTTCCGGCTCATATCGTTCGTGGATATAATAGGACCAGTTGCAGGCAATATAAGATTCTTCCGAATACCCGGACTTCCACAATTCTTCGCATAAAGCAAAGATTTCGTTCTTGGGAAGTTCCTTGATCGACTGATAAAACTCCTTACTGATCTTGTTGACCATAGGAATTTTTACTCCGTGATACAAGATCTTCTCTTTGAAGAAGCTCTGTGCATTCAGCCGGGTCTTTTCATCAATGTTTTCTTCCAGTGCCTGACATACTTGTTCTATAGTCGTTTTCATGAGGTATATATAATATATTTGATTACAAACATACATATTTTTCCTATATATGTCCGTTTTATCGAAATTATCCTTATTTTCGTGAAAACTAATAATTCATACCATGGTCAATACTATTTTTCTGGGGATTGCCATCGTTGCATCCGCAATATTTCTGATACAGTTCATCATGTCTGTCTTCTTTGGTGATCTGGATACGGACACCGATGTCGACGTCGATCTCGGCAGCGTGGTTTCCTTTAAAGGATTAACCCATTTTTGTATCGGCTTCGGATGGTATATGTATATTGCTAAGAGTACAGCCATATCCACTTTTCTGATCGGAATCCTGATCGGGTTGGCGTTTGTTTTCATCTTATGGTTTCTGTATAAGAAAGCTTACCAGCTTCAGAAGGAGAATAAGCCGGAGAAGACGGAAGCCCTGGTCGGACGGGAATGTACTATTTATGCCCACGACGGAATACGTTATATCGTACAGGTGGCTTTGAACGGAGCTTTGCGTGAAGTGGAAGTGCGTTCCCTGGAAGGTAAAAACTACCAGACCGGAGACCGGACGTTGATCTGTAAAGTTGAATCGGGAACAATTTATATACAATAATAATAAATCAGCGAGTAAATTATGACACAGGAAATGTTAATCATGGTAGCCATCCTTGTAGGGGTTATCATCCTTTCTTTTATCGGGATCCTTTCCCGTTATCGCAAATGTAAGAGTGATGAAGTGTTGGTGGTGTATGGTAAGACCTCCGGTGAGAAGTCTGCTAAACTCTATCATGGTGGTGCTGCCTTCGTTTGGCCTATCATTCAGGGGTACGAATTCCTGTCGATGAAACCGCTTCAGATCGATTGTAAACTGACCGGAGCCTTGTCTGCCCAGAATATCCGTGTGGATGTCCCGACGACCATTACGGTCGCGATCAGTACCGACCCCGAGGTGATGCAGAATGCTGCCGAACGTCTGTTGGGGCTGCAACCGGAAGATAAGCAGAATCTTATTACCGATGTCGTGTACGGTCAGATGCGTCTGGTCATTGCCGATATGACGATCGAGGAACTGAACTCCGACCGTGATAAATTCCTTTCTAAAGTGCGCGACAATATCGATACGGAATTACGCAAGTTCGGTCTCTACCTGATGAACATCAACATCAGTGATATCCGCGACGCAGCCAACTATATCGTCAACCTGGGTAAAGAAGCGGAAAGTAAAGCTTTGAATGAAGCCCAGGCGAATATCGAAGAACAGGAAAAACTGGGTGCTATCAAGATTGCGAACCAGATTCGTGAACGTGAAACGACTGTAGCCGAAACACGTAAGGACCAGGATATCGCGATTGCCGAAACCAAGAAGCAGCAGGAAATCTCCGTAGCAAATGCCGACAAGGAACGTATCTCGCAGGTTGCCGTAGCCAATGCTTCGAAAGAATCGCAGGTAGCCAAAGCAGAAGCAGATAAGAATATCAATATCGAAAAAGCAAATACAGAAAAGGAAAGCCGTATCGCAGAATTGAATTCCGACATGGAAATCAAGAAAGCCGATGCCGGAAAGAAAGCAGCCGTAGGGCGAAATGAGGCAAATAAAGAGGTTGCCAAATCGGATGCCGAATTAGCAGTAACACAAGCAGAAGCAAATAAACAGGCCGGTGAAGCAGCAGCTAGATCAGAAGCCTCCGTACAAGCAGCCCGCGAAATAGCTCAGCGTGAAGTGGAAGAAGCAAAAGCGAAGAAGGTGGAATCTGCCCTGAAAGCACAAAAGATCGTCCCGGCAGAGATCGCCCGTCAGGAAGCGATCCTCCAGGCGGAAGCTGTTGCCGAAAAGATGATCCGTGAAGCCGAAGCAAAAGCAAAGGCAACATTGGCGCAGGCAGAGGCCGAAGCAAGAGCGATCCAGATGAAGCTGGAAGCCGAAGCTGAAGGTAAAAAGAAGTCATTGCTTGCTGAAGCCGACGGTTTCAAGGCGATGGTCGAGGCCGCCGAATCGAATCCGGCTATCGCTATCCAGTATAAGATGGTAGATCAGTGGAAAGAAATTGCCGGCGAACAAGTGAAGGCATTCGAACATATACAACTGGGTGATATCACTGTCTTCGATGGAGGCCAGGGTACAACCGGTAACTTCCTGAACCAATTGGTTAAAACTGTAGCTCCGAGTCTCGGCGTATTGGATAAGCTGCCTATCGGTGATACGGTAAAAGGAATCATTCACCCGGAAGAAAAAGAAGATAAGAAAGATACAACAAAGAAGTAAAATGAGAATTTATACCAAAGGAGGGGATAAAGGCCGCACCGGTATCCACGGCGGCGAACGGGTTGAGAAAGACGATATCCGTATCGAAGCGAACGGTACATTGGATGAAGTGAATGCACAGATCGGTATCGTGCGGGCTTTATTGCCTCCGGAACATGAGTGGCAGGATGTCTTAGGTAAAATACAACGGGAGTTGATGGTGGTGATGTCGCACGTGGCAACCCCGTCCGCTATCCGTAATAAGAATCCGAACAGCCTTTCGGACGACCTGGTGTCTTTCTGCGAACAACAGATCGATGTCTTGACGGGACAGATGCAGGATAACGGCTTCTTTATCCTGCCCGGTGGTACATTGATTTCGGCTCACCTGCAACTGGCGCGTACCGTTGCCCGCCGTGCCGAACGCCGCCTTTGGACTTTGTACCGGAAAGACCCGCTTCCGGAAGAGATCATGCAGTTTGTCAATCGCTTGTCAGACTTGCTCTTTACAATGGCTCGTTACGAGATGTTCAGGCAGGATCATGCCGAAGAGCGCTGGAACTCCTTCTTGTATAAGCGTAAAAGATAGGAACTTCAATATGCTAGGATAGCATATCTAATGTCTTTTGTCCGCAGTTTTGAATAAATAAAGCCAAAGTTACTAAATAGCAAGGCATGCCTTACGTATTTGTAGCTTTGGCTTTACCTTTTTGTTATGCCAACCTTACGTATTTTAATCTAGGGAGGAATGAGCTTAAAGTATGCCCCTTTTTACTTTACATATAAGGATGTAAAGGTTTACTCCCCGGTAGGGATATCCTGCCAGGTCCCTTTCACCAGTTCGCGGGTAGTCGTAAAACCGATCTCTTTCAGCAATTTAAAAGCCTCTTCCCGCCCGTCATTCACCAGGTCCGGATAGTGGCAGTCGGAGTTGACCATTACCGGTATATTCATCTCTTTCAGTAATCCGAGATATTCTTTCCGAGGGAATAGCTGCTGTTTTTTAACCAGATTTTTGGTGTTAACTTCTACCATCAACCCCTTTTCTGCGATCAGATCGAGGGTTGCCCTGAGCGGTTCCTGATACCAGTCCGCATCAAATGAGAAACCTTCGCATTTGTGTCCGTTCATATAAATCTTGTCCATGTGCCCAACGATATCGATTCCTCCTGCCTGGATCATCTTCATGGTCGAATCGAAATAGCGGGCAACCAGTTTACGGATATCACCTTCAAAATAGTGATCGAGGGAAGCTTTGTAATCGGTAAAAGAACCGTCGATGCAGACCATGTTCTCTTCACACAAATGTTCTGATATAGGGAGGAAATGAATGGAGCCGATGCGATAATCCAACGGTAATTCCCGGAAATAGGCGATAGAAGGATTATAGGTTTCATCCAGATAATCGATCTCCAGGGCTGTATATATTTCCAACCGGTCACTGTATTTTGTTTTCAGCCGGTTTATTTCAGCCAGGTATTCGGGCATATCGTCTTTCGACATATTCCAGAATGTTTCGAAGGGCAGGGGAGAATGCGATGAAAATCCATACGCCCGGAACCCATGGGATATAGCGAACTTTACAAAGTCTTCAGGCGTACTACGCCCGTCACAGAATGTACAATGACTGTGATAGTTACTAAGCTGCATAAATTATTGTCGATTATTTAGGGACACAAAGATAGGAAATCTTTCCGGGTTATCATAAACATATTGTTCCGTACTGTTGTTTAATAGTTGAGAGATTGTTAAACAGGTGATAAATATTAAGAGATATGAACAGGCGTGAAAGGCTGGAGTTGGAAGTTACCAATATTCAGGAAAAGATAGATAAAGCTTCTAAGGATGTTCCTTCCCATATTTTGAATTCGTGGAAGAAGGATCTGGTGAGTCTGGAGTTTGAACTGAACAACCTCGTGGATGGCGAGGAAGATAATAATTATTGAAAGCGTATATTTATTAGGTTAATAGATTGTTTTAGAAAGAAAAGAAGAAGATGCCTAAAAGCTATTACCGGACGCAGATAACGCAGAATACGCAGAGTTTCGCAGATTTTTTAATTAATAATACATATGGTCTGCGAGACTCTGCGCTCTGTCTGCGTATTCTGCGTTCCTTAATATAGACTTTTTAGACAACTCCTTCTTTTTGTCTTATTTGATAACGTTCAGCTCTTTACCCACCTTGATAAATGCAGCGATCGCTTTATCCAAATGTTCTTTTTCATGTCCGGCAGACAACTGGACACGGATACGTGCCTGGTCTTTCGGAACTACCGGGTAATAGAATCCTGTTACATAGATTCCTTCTTCCTGCATCTTGGCAGCGAAATCCTGAGATAATTTAGCATCATACAGCATAACGGCACAGATAGCGGACTGAGTCGGTTTGATATCGAAACCGGCAGCCAGCATCTTATCGCGGAAGTAAGATACGTTACCCATCAGTTTGGTATGCAGGGCATCGCTTTCTTTCAGCATCTTGAACATTTCCAGACTGGCTCCGACAATAGCAGGTGCTACTGAGTTAGAGAACAGATAAGGACGTGAACGCTGGCGAAGCATGTCGATAATTTCTTTTTTACCTGTAGTGAAACCACCCATTGCACCGCCGAATGCTTTACCTAATGTACCTGTGAAGATGTCTACTTTACCATATACATTATATTGTTCTGCCACACCGTGACCGGTCGGACCGACAACACCGGCAGAGTGAGATTCGTCTACCATGACCAGTGCATCGTATTTTTCAGCCAGTTCGCAGATCTTATCCATCGGAGCTACATTACCGTCCATCGAGAACACACCGTCTGTTGCTATGATGCGGTGACGCTGAGCCTGCGCTTCCTGCAGACAACGTTCCAGATCAGCCATATCGGCATTGGCATAACGATAACGTTTTGCTTTACACAAACGTACACCATCGATGATGGAAGCGTGGTTCAGTGAATCGGAGATGATAGCGTCTTCTTCGCTGAACAACGGTTCGAACAAACCTCCGTTTGCATCGAAACAAGCGGCATACAGAATAGTATCTTCCGTTTTGAAATAATCGGAAATGGCAGCTTCCAGTTGCTTGTGAAGATCCTGTGTTCCGCAGATAAAACGAACGGATGACATACCGTATCCGTGAGTATCCATGGCTTCTTTAGCTGCATTGATCAGACGTTGGTTGTCTGACAGACCAAGGTAATTGTTGGCACAGAAGTTTAAAACATCACTTCCGGCATTTACTTTAATGTCGGCTCTTTGAGGCGTAGTAATGATACGCTCGTTTTTGTACAATCCGGCTGCTTTAATGTTAGCCAGTTCCTGTGTAAGGAATTCTTTCAGTTTACCGTACATAACTTTGTTTTTTGTTAGTATTTTTGAATCAAGTATGAACTTTAGTTGATAGTTGACAAGTGATAGTTGACAGATTAATATACAATATGACTTTTAACTGTCAACTGTCATCTGTCACTTGTCAACTGACGAAGCAAAGGTCATATTTTTTTTTGAATATCGGCATGAAAAAACACAAGAAAATCGTGCAGGAACAATTTTATTCTCTATACCTTTGCCGCAGAAAAAACTTAAAAGAACAATAAAAACGCAATGAAGAATGTATTAATTATCGGTTCTACCGGTCAGATCGGCTCAGAGTTAACCATGGAGTTGAGAAAACGCTACAATGGCGACATCGTAGCAGGTTATATTTCCGGTGCAGAGCCTAAAGGTGAATTATTAGAATCGGGACCTTCTGCACTTGTTGATATAACAAATGAACAGCAGATCGCTGAAACAGTGTCTAAATATAAAATTGACACGATCTATAACCTGGCAGCGTTATTGTCTGCTGTAGCTGAAGCAAAACCTCAGTTAGCATGGAAGATCGGTATGGGTGGTTTGTTCAACGTATTGGAAGTAGCTCGCGAAATGCATTGTGCCGTATTTACTCCGAGTTCTATCGGTGTATTCGGTAACAACACTCCGAAAGACAAGACTCCGCAGGATACAATCCGTAATCCACGTACAATGTATGGTGTTACTAAAGTTTCCGGCGAGTTGCTGAGCGATTATTACAACATCCGTTTTGGTGTCGATACCCGTTCGGTTCGTTTCCCGGGATTGATCTCTTACGTAACTCCTCCGGGTGGTGGTACGACCGACTATGCTGTGGATATTTACTATTCGGCTGTAAAAGGTGAAAAGTTTGAATGCCCGATCGCTGCCGGTACATTTATGGATATGATGTATATGCCGGACGCTTTGCATGCTGCTATCCAGATCATGGAAGCCGATCCGACTCGTCTGGTACACCGTAACTCATTCAACATTGCTTCTATGAGTTTTGATCCGGAAATCATTGCAAACAATATCAAGAAATACATTCCTGAATTACAGATGGAATATAAAGTCGATCCGTTACGCCAGGCAATTGCCGAATCATGGCCTAACTCGCTGGACGATACTTGTGCCCGTGAAGAGTGGGATTGGAAACCGACTTACGATCTGGATACAATGACCCGCGATATGATCGCTAAACTGAAAGAACGTTTCGGTAAATAATAATTATAAGAGGTTTGGTGAAGAGAGGGGATGTCCGGTTTCGGGTGTCCCCTTCGTTTTTATGTGTTGTAGAGCATGTTTTGACTAAATAATGTTAAGGTGGTACATTTTTCTGGCTAAAATTATGCTGAATAACATAAAACCTCTATATTTGCACTGTGTTTTTCATGGTATTAGATTTAAGGTTAACAATGAAGATTGGCTGTCCGTGATGGATAGCCTTTTTTTGTATATACATAGGATATGTCTATGAATTGCTAGACTCTATACAGTCAAGATGAATTGTAATTCTGAAATATGAAATTTAAATTTGAAATATAGAATATTGTTTGTATTTTTGTCTGCAGAAAAATGAATAGTAATGAGGATATTTACAGAACAGGCCTTAAAAGAATATGCAGAAAAGCATCCCGACTCAAAGGTCGCTCTTCAAGAATGGGCGACTATAATAAAACGAAGTAAGTGGGCTAACTATGCTGATGTAAAGAAAACATTCAATAGCGTGGATAATGTAGGTAATCAACATTATGTATTCAATATCAAAGGTAATAACTATCGGTTGGTTGTTGTTATTAAGTTTACGATTCAGTTTGTATATATCCGTTTTATTGGTACTCATAAAGAATATGACCAAATTGATTGCTCAAAAATTTGAAATATATGACAAAGATAGAAAATCAGGCTCAATATGAATGGGCAGTTAACAGAGTTGAACAACTTCTTCTGTTGGTGGATGACAATACTCCATTAAATGATCCTAATAGCATAGAACTGGAGCTGTTGTCTAATCTTGTAGCGGATTACTCAGAAGAACATTATGCTTTGGGAGAACCTACCTTAGTAGATGTGCTGAAACTTCGTATGTATGAAATGGGGCTTAACCAAAAGTCTCTATCGAAATTGATAGGAGTAAGCCCTTCCCGGCTCAGTGATTATATCTCCGGTAAATGTGAACCAACTTTGAAAGTGGCAAGAGAAATAAATCGAAAGCTGAATATTGATGCTAATATCATATTAGGAGTGTAATAATTTTTTGTTAGTCTGGATGATGTTATTTAGCCGGAACTGTTTTACTGAATTTTCGTGGATATCCGAAGAGAATAGCCAATAGTGCACCAAATCCTAATAAATAAGGATAATACAAGTATTGCATCACTTCAATAGGGGATACGTTCCCTAAGCCGGATGCCATCAGTAATTGTGCCCCGTAGGGAATGATTCCCTGTATGAAACAAGAAAAAATATCCAGGATACTTGCACTGCGACGCGGGTCGACTTTAAAACGGTCTGCTATGTCTTTAGCGATCGGACCTGCCATGATCAGGGCAATCGTATTGTTTGCCGTACAAAGATTGGCGAAACTTACCAATGCGGCAATGCTCAACTCTGCACCTTTCGAAGAACGGATACGTGAAGTCAGCTTGAGGATGATCCAATCGATCCCGCCGTTGTAACGGATCATTTCCAGCATTCCGCCCGCCAATAGGGTCACAATGATCAGTTCTCCCATATTGGTGATACCGAGGCCCATTGAAGCTGTCCATCCCCAAATATCGAAACCTCCGGTCAGCAATCCAACGGTACCCGATAGCAGGATACCGATGAATAATACCAGCATTACATTTACACCGCAAATGGCCGCTACAAGAACGACCAGATAGGGAACCACTTTTACCCATTCAATAGCTCCTGCTGTATAACTGCTGTCTACGCCACTTCCTACTATGACGTATATAATACCTGTTATGATCGCGATAGGAAGGGCAATACGGATATTTACTTTAAACTTATCGTTCATATTGCATCCTTGTGTACGGGTTGCAACAATTGTCGTATCGGATATGAAAGACAGGTTATCGCCGAACATGGCACCGCTCACGACAACTCCCAGCATCAAAGCATCGGGCATCCCAGTTTTGGCGGCAATCCCGACGGCTACCGGTGCTAGGGCAACGATGGTGCCTACAGAGGTTCCGACAGAGATCGAAATAAAACAAGCGGCAAGGAAAATACCGGCTGCCAGCAGGTTGCCGGGTAGGATCGACATCGCCAGGTTTACTGTCGCATCTACAGCTCCCATTGCTTTGGCTGTCTGGGCAAAGGCTCCGGCCAATATAAAAATAAGGACCATAAGCATTATATTGCTGTTGGCCGCTCCGCGACAGAATTGTTCGATACGGTTGGATAGTTTTCCCCCTTTGGATATGGCTATGGCTACAACCGATGAGATAACGAAGGCTACTGTTATCGGCATCTTGTAGAAATCTCCGGCCAGTATGGAAACAACCAGATAGGTGAACAGGAATACCAGCAGGGGTATCAGTGCCCATGCATTTGGCGCGTGATTCAGGGGAGTGTTTATATTCGTATCTTTCATAATTGTCAATTATCGATTGTCTTTGTCAATTGTTTTGAATCCATTTCCAACAGCCTAGAAGGAGAAGCGTAACGCGATACGTACCCCGCCTTTCTTTATATTGGGCTCGTCCAGGTAAGTCAACCGGCGGTAATAGTCTATACGGAGGATCTTGAAGATATTTTCCAGACCGATACTGGCTTCCATATACGGTGTTTTGCCTAATGGACGTGTACCGTCAGGCAGGACAAACAAGCCGGGAGTCATTGTCGGGTTGTTCTTATCTGTCAGTCCGCCGTAGATACCGTTGAAAGATATCACTTCACGCAGACGTAACCATTTGATACCCGGAATGCGGTTCAGTATCCATCCTTTCATATAATAGGTTGCGTTGAATGATACATACTGGTCGGTTACGAATTCCAGAGCGTTCATCATGTGGAATGCTTCCGGCTGGATCGTGATAGACTGGTTGGTATTCGGTAGGATCAGCAAAGGGAAAGGAACCTTGTTCCATACTTTACCAGCTTTCAACTGCGTATCGATATGGCCGAATGAGGATAACCAGATACGCTTTTCGGCACTGAGCTCCGTATGGTTATAATTGTATTCTCCACCTAAGATGCCTTTAAATCCCAACTGATGCGACAGCTTAAAGATAGGAGCGTCTTTCGACAGGTTGAATACGGATTCTTTTCCCGAACGTCCGTCGTAGGAACGTTCTCCGGGGGCAAAACGAAGCTGTGTACCAATTTCTGATGTGGTAATGTCTTTTTTATGGATCAGTGTACCGTCTGCTTCTTTCTGGATATATTTAAGTGTACCGGCAGCCTGGTTATTCTGGTTGTACACCCATGATCTCCAGGTGAGACCGTTCAGCCATTCTTTTTCGTATTGAAGCATGGATTTGCGGATGTACTGCATTTTTGTTACAGGTTCACCGACTTTCCAGGCGACAAAGATATTATCCTTGCTGGTGAATAGGAAATCCTGTCCGGGAGTATAAACGTCATATTCCTGGATAAAGGATAAATTATTGACCGGACTTTCCCCTTCGTGATAGAGTTTCTTATTAAAACTATGGGTTAGTTTTACATTGTATTTTAATTTTCGGTCGTTCGTTCCGTAGGCAAGATAACCACTGGCAAACCAGTAAGGATTCAAATTTGCTGTTGTCATACCGCCGACACGCAACCGGACACCTTCCAGGCGGTTACCGCTGATGGTGGTATTCATCGGACCGAAATCGAATTTGGTTGATTTCTTATCTCCGGCTGTCGGGATATAACCGGATATAAGGATCTCCGCCGTTTTAATAATCACATTGAATGCCGGGACTTTACGGAGTTGTGCTAGCAAATCGTCCAGGGCATTTTCTTTTTCTTTCAACGGAACATGACGATTGTTGATCCAGAAGGTATCCGTCTGTTCGATTGCTATAGGTAATGTATGAAGCGAACCTAATAAATTGAATACCGAATCGGCCTTTGCCTGTTCTATATTGAAATTGTATTTATCGTAATTACGGAGTTGGTGCGCATAGAGTTGTTGTGCTCCTTTTACCAGATAGAAGTTGACATAAGTGTTTTCATTCTTTACTACCCAGGTACTATCCGGCATTCGTTCAAATTCCTGTTCGATACGGAGCTTTTCGACCCAGTTCAGATTGATGTTGACCGGCGTGTTAAGCAGGAATTTCTTCAATGCGTAGTTGCCGTCCAGTGTAATGTATAATCTACCGGTGAAACCATAACTTTGGCTGTTGACCGGGACGAAAGCCAGGTCGACACATTTATCGCCTCCGATATCCAGCGTATCCATGATGTAGTATTTGTAGTAGCTGGTAGCCAGGGTAGAGGACAGGGGACTGACAAAACGGTTTAGCAGGATATTGATATTGTTATCGAAAATGTTGATGCCTTGAAATATCTCTTCCAGGTTAGAGGTGATGCCGCCGCCGTCATCCAGAGTCTGGTCGACACCTTGCATGCGTTTACCTTTGACGATCGTCTTTTCGGTCTTCGGTTGTTTCCGGTAATACTTGTCCGCGATCGTTTCACGAACGGAGAGGGTCAGGATGGGTTTACCGTTAAATTCGGATGTATCCAGATAGTTCTTGATGAATTTGAATTTCTTCATGAACTTGTTTTTCTCGAAGTCCGGGTTGAAATCGTCCAGGGAGAGGGAGAGCTTTTCGTAAACTTCCGTTTGGTATTCGTCTTTCGACTCGATACGGTTGTCGTTCTTATGTTCAATCACTTTTTTGATCAGTTCGACTGCCGGATTGTCTTTACGGGTATATTTTTCTTTCTTTGGTTTTACTACGACCTCGGATATTTCAAAAGCAGTAGGACGGAGCGCAATCATCAATCCATCGTTCTTTTGTCCCGTTTTGAGGTCTAATGTTTTTGTATCGTATCCTAATGATGCAATAGCTAACTTATTGTATCCTTTATCGTTCTGTAAAGCAAAAGCTCCGTTGTCGTCGGTCATTGCACCTATAGTGGAACCCTCGAAATAGACGGAAACAAATCCCAAAGGTTCTCCGGTGATTGAATCCTTTACAATACCGGAAGCAGAGGTTATGCTTTGTGCACATAAAATAGAAACACCGGTCACTGTTTGCAACAGTACCAACAGTAATATTAATCGAATTCTTTTTACCATGAAACTAACGTTATTCCTTCTCGGATAATGCAGTTGGCAAAGGTACTATTTTTCCCGGTTGAAGCCGTGTAAGCCTTATTAATAATATTTAATCAAGGTGGATGATAATGAAGGGTGAGGACCCTGATCTTCCAATCAGGGCCCTTCCTTTATTTAGTTATAAGCATCCACAATACTTTGGTATTTCAACTGTTTGTCGAATGAATCCTTATCCAGTTCGGTAGTGACATGGATTGTTACCGGTTCATTGGGTAATAAATCGAAATAATTGTCGGAGAAGAAGTTGTCGATGCCGTCGATACTTAAAAATACAGCACGGGCAAAAACATCGCTTTGAACTGTTACATCAAAACCGTCACCAGCAGGAACGGAAGTCATCTGTATATCTGCTTTCGGGAAATCAATATCTTTATAGCGGGTAAAGAAGTAGTTGTTGGAGATCACTTCGCTTTCTTTACCATTTTCGGTGAAACGGGCGTTTACTACGACTTCGTTCAGGTTCTTACCAGCCACCAAGCTTTCTACCGGGGCGGAAAACTGAATCTTGCTCGTATTGGCAGGTAATGTGATATTGCTGTTCTTTGTAAATAACACAGAGCCTTTCAGATCCATTACGCGAATATCCAGTTTCCCTTTAACCGCTTTCAAGCGGTCGGATATTACCCATACATTTAATATACCATCTTCTGCGATTGGAGATACCAAAATGTCGCGGAAAGCTTTTTTCGTGAAATAATGTTGCGCTTTCCAACGTCCGTAATAATCACGGCTGGACCAGGAAGCGACAGGCCAACAGTCATTATGCTGCCAGAACAGAGAACCCATATTATAAGGCATCATGCGTCGGTGAGCTTCCATAGCAGTCTTCATGGCGTCTCCCTGGAGCAGGATACTCATATAAAGTGTGCTGGGGAAATCTTTCGGTTTACGATATTCTTCCAAAGTGATGTTTTCGATACGTGAATTTGCAATCTGTCCGCCACGCTGGTGCGCCATCATCACATCCGAATAAATATCGTGGTCACGTTTTTCCGGTGCATATTTCAGTACAGATTGATATTCAGGGAAAGACTGGAAGCCGTACTCTGAGAAGAAACGGGCCTTCACTTTGTTGAAGTGCGCAACAGAATCGACACCTTGCCATACCCCCCAGTAATGGGCATCACCATTCGGGTTCCAGTTCGGTTTACCACTTTCGCATTTGGCATCCGGATCACCACCGTAAGGCGAAGACGGCCAATAGAAAATAGTAGGGTCATATTCTTTTACCACATCAGCCAGAATACCATTGAATAACTTTTTGGTGTCGTTACGTAGCTGTTCTGTTACACCGTATTGATCGAACTTTTTCATCCACCCCCAGTTGAACCAAGCTGTGTGGATTTCATTATTTCCGCACCAGATTGCCAGACTTGGATGATTGCGCAGGCGAATCACATTATCGATTGCTTCCTGGCGGATATTCTCCTCCAAATCCGGTGTCAGCGGATAAACGCTACAAGCGAACATGAAATCTTGCCAAACCAGAATACCGTGTTTATCACAAAGATCGTAGAAGAGGTCTTCTTCATAGATACCGCCTCCCCATACACGAAGCATGTTCATGTTGGCATTGACCGCATCCATAACTGTCGTTTCATACTGTTCGGCGGTAACACGTGGCAGGAAGTTATCCTGGGGAATATAGTTGGCACCTTTCATAAATACCGGTACACCGTTCAGTTCGAAGTAGAACGTATGGCCGTCTTTGTCCGGCTTATTAATGACACGGATACTGCGGATACCGATGTTTGTAGTATTGCTGTCGGCAATCTTATTATCCATGCTGATAGTTGCAGTGAACGGATACAAGTGAGCTTCACCCAAACCGTTCGACCACCAGAGTTTCGGGTTATTAACGGTCAGATCGGTTTCTATTACGTTGATACCTTTTTTCACCTGTGTCTTTTTCGTCCAGGTATTTTTGATACCGTCAGCTTTGATGTTCAGCGTAATTTCACCGTCTTTATCCGCTACGACCTGTACACGGGTTTTGATATCGGCACGTTTGGCGGTTACGTTTGTCTGGTCATAAAAGATATTGTCAATGCGTGCATTATTCCATCCGACCAGATAGACGGGGCGCCAGATACCGCTGGTGACGATGCGGGGTCCCCAGTCCCAACCATAATGATAACCGGCTTTACGGGCAAAGATGCTTACCTTTTTATCGAAGATACCACCGTTTTCCGATTGGTCGTTGCCAGCCTCGACGGGGAACTTTAAGGCTTCGAACTTGGGTAGGTCTACTTTGATGGGTGAATGGAAATAGACACGAAGTTCGTTGTCATCCTTTTTCAACAGGTTCTTTACGTTTACCGTCCATTCACGGAACATATTGTCGGCTTTGAGGATACACGAGTCGTTCAGATAGACGTCCGCATACGTGTCCAGTCCTTTGAAATCCAGTTCAATGTTGTCTTTATTGAAGATATCCGGGGATACATTCAATGTTGTTTTATATTCCCAGTCTTCTTTGTCTATCCATTGAATACTCCGCTCATTCAGACGAAAAAACGGGTCTTCGATGATCTTGTTATCCATCAGGTCGGTTTGAACGACACCTGGTACGGTTGCCGGATACCAGTTATTACCGCGGACCTGTTTAAAGGTCCAACCTTTATCGATGTTTTGTTTAGCGACGCCATCTGCCAGGGCCGGAGTGGTCGTAGCCAAAGTGGCAAGGGCGACAGCGGATAATACAGTTTTGTAACGCATAATTATTGTGTTTAGTGATTTATTTGGATTTAGCAATATCGTTTATAATGACTTTAAGTTTTCGGCATTTACCGGATTCTTACCTTCCGGTGTGTACAGATGGTCGATTCGGGCAGTATACGCCTTTTCTACTTTGCCGCGTACGATTTTCATCGTACTGTTCACCATGCCGTTCTGTTCGGTGAACGGTTCGGGCAGGACGGCAAATGTCGTCGGCAACCACCGGTCGGGGAACATAGATGCCAGGTCACCGCCTTTACGGAACCGGTTGATCTGTTTCTGTATGATACGGATTGCTTCTTCTTTTCCTTTTTCAGTATTCAGGTCGAGTTGCAGGTGTGCCAAATGCCTTTTCAGATGATCTTTATTCGGAACCAGGAGCGCCACCGTATAAGGATTCTGGTTGTTATAAAGCAGGAGCTGGTCGATACAGGATGAGTGTTCGACCAAAGCCTCTTCGATGCCTTCCGGACTGTATTTCTCTCCGTCGCTACCGATCAGCAAACTTTTGAAACGGCCTAATACATATAATAAACCATCTTTTCCCATATAGCCCATATCCCCGGTATATAGCCAACCATCCCTAATGGTCTCGGAGGTAGACACCGGATTCTTCCAATAACCTGCCATCACATTTTCACCCCGGATAACGATCTCTCCCTTTTCACCGGTAGGAAGTTCTTTTCCATCCAGGTCGCATATCTTCAAGTCCAGTGGCTGAACCAATATACCGCTACTACCGAACCGGTGATGACGCGGACCGTTAGTTGAAATAACAGGAGTCGCTTCACTTAATCCGTATCCCTGATACATCGGTAGTCCGATGGCATAATAAAATTTTTGCAGGTCCTTATCCAACAGGGCACCGCCGCCGATAAAGAATTTCAGTTCACCTCCGAAATTTTCGCGAACCTTGGAAAAGATGATGCTGTCGAACAGATTGACTAGCGGTTTTAGCAAGAACTTCCAGCCACGTCCTTTGTCATCGCCTCCGTCACCGTTATAGGTATAGGCAACGTCCAGTCCCATATGGAACAGGCGGTTGACCATATTACCCTGTGCACGGATACCCTGCTCGATATTTTTCTTGAAGTTCTTGGCAAGGGCCGGAACACTCAATATTAAGAATGGCTTGAACTCTTTGATATTTACAGGTATATTTTTCAATGTCTCCATACCTGTTTTTCCAACCTGTACGGTAGCAACCGAAGCCCCTTTATACATAAATATATAGAAGCCTACTACGTGGGCGAAACAATGATCGAGCGGAAGGATGACCAGCGTGCGCCAGGTATCGTCGATATCCACACAGGTAAGAGATTGCTCCACATTTGCCGTGTAATTGCGATGGGTGAGAATGACGCCCTTCGGGTCGGCAGTCGTTCCCGAAGTATAGGTGATTGTGGCGTAATCGTCATTGGTCAGCGATTGCCCGATAGCCAGGAACTCGTCTAACGGATGTGTACCGAGATATTTTTTTCCCATCTCTATTATTTTAGACAGGGATATTTCCTTTTCCTGATATTCTTGTTGTTCGTCGAAGATGATGATCTGTTGAAGTAACGGTAGTTTGTCGACGATGGAACGGATTTTTTTCAGTTGGTTGCCGGAAACCATGATATATTTCACATCGGCATGCGTCAGACGGAACAGCAGGTCGTTGGCCTCTTCCAGTTTGATGGAGAGGGGAACATTGGTAGCTCCGGCATAGAACATGGCTAACTCACCGATGATCCAGGCGTTGCGACCTTCACTGAGCAGGGCCATGTTATCGCCTTTTTTTACTCCAAGGGCAACCAGTCCGGCTCCCAGTGTGTAAACCTGTTCCTTAACCTGTATATAGGTGGTAGGCTCGAATTTGTCTGTTGTCTTCTCCCATAAAAACGGGTTGTCGGGATATAATTTCACCGAGTTTTCAAAAAGGTCTACCAATGTTCTTCTCATGACATCTTCATTTTATGATTTTTCTATTTCTTCTACTAATGCGCAGGCGGTTTCTACTGTACGGACATTCTTTATCACGATACTGCGCTTACCATTCTGATCGCGGAGGTTACATTCACGTGGATGTTTCTGTATAAAGGCTAGCAACTTGTCGAAAGCCTCGCTCTGATAATACGGACTATCCGGATTATTGATCAGGAAGATGCTCATCTGCCCCTTCTTCAGAACCAGTTTTTCCATGCCCAGCCTCTTCGCCATCCGGCGAAGACGAACGATGCGGATCAACTCTTTACCTTCTTTCGGGATCTTTCCGAAACGGTCTTTCAGACGTTCCGTGAAAGCTAGTATCTCCCGTTCCTCTTCCATATTATCCAGTTCACGATACAAGGAAATACGTTCCGAGTCGTTTGGAATATAAGTAGGTGGGAACATTAGTTCCAGATCGCTTTCAATATAAGTTTCGCGGACATATTCACTACCCGAGTCACGTTTACCTTCATCCGAGTCTGCATACAGGTCGGCAAACTCTTCGCTTTTGAGTTCATCGACTGCTTCTTCCAGGATTTTCTGATAAGTTTCGTATCCGAGGTCGGCGATGAAACCGCTTTGTTCGGCCCCCAGCATATTACCCGCCCCACGAATGTCGAGGTCCTGCATGGCTATATGGATACCGCTTCCCAGTTCGGAAAAATTCTCGATTGCCTGCAAACGGCGGCGTGCTTCCTGTGTCAATGAGGACAGGGGGGGAGAGAGCAGGTAACAGAATGCCTTGCGGTTGCTTCGTCCTACACGTCCGCGCAATTGATGCAAGTCGGATAAGCCGAACTGTTGTGCGTTGTTGATGATGATGGTGTTGGCATTCGGTACGTCGATACCGCTTTCCACGATGCTGGTGGCGATTAACACATCATACTCGTAATTGACGAAGTCGAGAATGATCTTTTCCAGTTTCTCCGGTTCCATCTGTCCGTGTCCGACTGCCACGCGGGCGTCGGGTACTTCCCGGCGGACCAGCGTCTCTATTTCATAAATGTTCTGAATGCGGTTATTGATAAAGAATACCTGTCCGTTACGGCTCATCTCGAAATTGATGGCTTCGCGGATGATATCCGGGTTGAAACGTTCCACCTCTGTCTGTACCGGATAACGGTTGGGTGGGGGAGTCGTGATGCTGCTCAGGTCGCGGGCGCCCATCAATGAGAACTGTAATGTCCGCGGAATAGGTGTTGCCGTCATTGTCAGCGTATCTACATTCACCTTCATCTGACGGAGCTTCTCTTTAACGGATACACCGAATTTTTGCTCTTCATCGATAATAAGCAATCCCAGGTCCTTGAACTTGACATCTTTACTGACGATACGGTGCGTACCGATCAGAATGTTCACCTGTCCGTCGGCCACGTCTTTCAGAGTTGCCTTGATCTGTGCCGCAGTTCTTGCCCGGCTGATATAATCGATCCGGCAGGGGAAATCTTTCAAACGTTCCGAGAAAGTCTGGAAATGCTGGAAAGCAAGTACTGTCGTCGGAACCAATACTGCCACCTGCTTATTGTCGGATACGGCTTTGAAAGCCGCGCGTATCGCTACCTCGGTCTTTCCGAAACCTACGTCACCGCAGATCAGACGATCCATCGGGCGGGAACTTTCCATATCCTCTTTTACTTCGCCGGTCGCCTTCATCTGGTCGGGCGTATCTTCGTAGATGAAGCTCGCTTCCAGTTCATGTTGCATAAAACTGTCCGGAGAGTAGGAGAAACCTTTTTCCTGTTTGCGTTGGGAATAAAGGAGGATCAGGTCGCGGGCTATGTCCTTGACTTTCTTCTTGGTCTTTTCCTTCATCTTTTCCCAGGCACCGGTTCCCAGTTTGTTCAGCTTGGGCGGCTCGCCGCTATCTTTCCCTTTATATTTGGATAGTTTGTGCAGTGAATGTATGCTGACGAAGATAATATCGTTGTTCTGATAGATCAACTTGATCACTTCCTGTATCTTGCCGTTCACTTCGGTACGTACCAGACCGCCGAACTGTCCGACACCGTGGTCAATATGCACGATATAATCGCCGGTAGTGAATTGGTTCAACTCTTTTAACGACAAAGTAATCTTTCCGCTCCGTGCCTTTTCACTTTTGAGATTGAACTTATGGAAGCGGTCGAACAGCTGGTGATCCGTAAAAAGACAGATGCGCAATGTATCGTCCGCAAACCCTTCGTGTACTGTCTTGTTGACCGAAGTGAAAGGGATGTTTTCCCCCCGGTCTTCAAAGATGGCACGGATACGTGTTGCCTGCTTTTCTACGTCGCTTAATATATATAATGTATAGCCGTTCTCCAGATAATTCCGGAAAGACTCGCTCACCATGTCGAAATTTTTATGGTAAATAGGCTGTGTCTGTGTACTGAACGTAAGCGTTGTATCTGCTACTCCGGTCGGACGCATTCCGAAATGCATTCGGCGGAAGTTCAGTGCTGCCCGCAGGAAATCATCTCCGGTAACCAGTTTTGCACGCATCTTACTGATATCGCTGAACGATTCTTCATCGCCGATAACCGGTTCTTCATTCCACAGGCTATCGATACGCTCTTTGGTCCATGCCAGGTCTTTCGTTGCGAGTATCGTTTTCGGAGGCAGGGAGTCCAGTAATAAGGTATTTGTCCGGTTACTCTTGTTCATTTCCGGCACGATATAGATACTCTCCAGTTTCTCTTTGGATAACTGCGTCTCTACATCGAACGTACGGATTGTTTCCACCTCACTCCCGAAGAAGTCTATACGGTAAGGAAACTCGTAAGAAAAAGAGAACACGTCCAGAATACTACCGCGTATGGCGTACTGCCCCGGTTCATAGACATAATCAACCTGCTCGAAACCATATTCGTCCAGTACATCGGAAACGAACATATTATCCAGTTTTTCCCTGACACTGATCTTCAGTGTATTCTGTTTCAGGTCCTCACGTGAAATCACTTTTTCAGCCAGTGCATCGGGATAGGAGACAATAACGAACGGTGCTTCAGGGTCCTGAAGTACGCTGAGCACCTCCGTACGAAGTATTTCGTTTGCCGGGTCGATATGCCCGTATTTGATTGCACGCCGGTAAGCGGATGGGAAAAAATAAATATCATTGCTTCCGGTCAGTTGCATCAGGTCATGATAGAAATAACCGGCTTCTTCCTGATCGTTAAGCACGCACACATAGCTCCCCCTTCTTTTTAAAAAAAGAGAAGCGATTATCATTGCAGCGCCCGAACCGTTCAACCCTTTGAGGAATATATTGTTTGACGTATTACCGTTCAAAAGGGTATCTAATGCGGTTATTTGTGGATGGGCGGCAAATATCTTAAGTAATTCTTGTACCTCCATTAAAATAGTTGACAGTTGACAAGTGACAGTTGACAGATACAAGTGTCACCGTAATGTTTCACAAAGGTAGACTTTTTGTTCAAAATAATATAGACTAATAAGTTTAAATCAACTAAAATATGTACCTTCGCGTTTAAGTTGATAATCGATTGATGATAGTCCGGCGGATCTTGCTGTCTAAAGACTGTCAACTGTCAGCTGTCAACTGTCAACTAATTATAAAGGAGATTATGTCAGACAGTATTGTTATTATTCCTACCTACAACGAAAAAGAGAATGTTGAGAATATTATCCGTGCGGTGTTTGGGTTGGAGAAAGAATTTCATATTTTGATTATAGATGACGGCTCACCTGACGGAACAGCAGATATTGTTAAACGTTTGCAAAAAGAGTTTCCCGAACGTCTTTTCATAGTGGAAAGACAGGGTAAGTTAGGATTGGGCACTGCTTACATTTGTGGCTTCAAGTGGGCTATCGAGCATAAATACGATTTTGTATTCGAGATGGATGCCGACTTTAGCCATAACCCGAACGATCTTCCGAAACTATATGCAGCCTGTACGGAACAGGGGGGAGATGTAGCTATCGGTTCACGTTACAGCAATGGAGTAAACGTGGTGAACTGGCCGTTGGGACGTGTGCTGATGTCTTATTATGCCTCCGTCTATGTCCGTTTTGTTACGGGGATGAAGATTCAGGATACGACTGCCGGTTTCAAATGTTATCGCCGGGAAGTGCTTGAAACGATCGATCTCGATCATATTCATTTCAAAGGATATGCTTTTCAGATAGAGATGAAGTTTACTGCTTATAAGTGCGGCTTTAAATTGGTGGAAGTACCTATCATCTTTATTAACCGTGTGTTGGGAACATCGAAGATGAATTCGTCTATTTTCGGAGAAGCTTTGTTCGGCGTGCTTAAACTGAAGTGGTGGAGCTTTTTCCGTAAGTATCCGCAGAAGAAGTGAAATCATGAGACTCCTTACAAACACATTCTTGTTAGCCGCATTCTTGTTTTTGCCTGTGAAAGTGTTCTCGCAGACACAACAGAATGAACTGGAGCAGATCCGGCAGAATTATACGCGGTCGTTGATCGATTCCAATAATGACTCCGATTTGTTGAATCGCATACTGGCAGGTATTCCACCGGAGACAGAGATGTCCGATCAGGTAGTCGTGGAGTTACATCAACGTTATCCCTTTAATCTGGATAAGATCAAGGAGTATATGGATAACATCAATGAAGACGGTTCGTGGCCGGATATCGATTATAACGATACCAAGCGTTCGGGCTGGGATGCCAAAAAACATGCAGACCGTATATTGGAGCTGGCTAAACTATATCATGCCGAGGGGCCTTCCTGTACCTGGTCGCCCCGTTTCTCTACGGTGATCCATCAGGCGCTCGATTATTGGTTTCGCACGAAGCCTGTTTGTAAGAACTGGTGGTATAACGAGATAGGTATTCCTAAGACATTCGGGCCTGCTTTTCTTTTGCTTCGTACACAGATGCGGCCTGATGAACTGAAAGAAGCGGTGAAAGTAATGGATAACGCGCGTTTCGGTATGACCGGACAGAATAAGGTTTGGTTGGCAGGAAATGTATTGATGAAAGGGTTGCTGTTGGATGATTACGATCTGGTGAAAGCTGCCCGCGATACAATTATGTCCGAGATAACGACCGGACGTGAGGAAGGCATTAAAAGCGATTGGAGTTTTCATCAGCACGGACCGCAGCAGCAGTTCGGTAATTACGGACTGGCCTATCTGGGAGAAATGAGTTTTTACTCGGAACTGTTTGCCGGGACCTCATTTGCCTTGAATGCCGAACAACAAGCAATATTGAATAATCTATTGACGGAAGGTTACCGCTGGATCATCTGGCGGGGATATATGGATGTGAATGCACTCGACCGCCAGTTATTCCATAATGCGCCTATCCATAAAGCACTTGCGATCGGAAATGCAGCAAATTCGCTCAAGAAAGGAAGTACGCCTGCTGATGTGGAAAAGCTGGATGCTTTCCTGAACGATAATTTCCCACCTCAGTCTTCGGATGGAGCGGTATTCACCGGACAAAAACATTTCTGGGATTCGGATCAGACGGTCCACCGTGCACCGGCATGGATGGCTTCAGTAAAGATGGCATCCCAACGGGTGATCGGAACCGAATTGGTGAATGAAGATAACTTGAAAGGTTTCTATATGGGTGACGGTGCCACTTATATTTACCGGCATGGAGACGAATATCTGAATGTATTTCCTTTCTGGGACTGGCGCAAGATACCCGGAATCACTTCTTACGAAAGCGATGCTCCGGTACCAAGTCCCCGTTCGTATGGTGCACATACCCGCAATGAAAGTTCTTTTGTCGGTGGCGTAACGGATGGACATACAGGCATGACCGCAATGGTTTTAAACCGTGATGGAGTTCATGCCCGCAAAGCCTGGATTATGACGGACGATTATGTTTTGTGTCTGGGTGCCGGAATAAAAACAGACAGTACATTGAACTTAACGACTTCGATCGATCAACGGAAGAAAAGGGGAGAACTTTCCTATCTGGAGAATAACCGTTGGAACACGGTGAACGGTACCTTTACAGCAACCGGAAAAGCGTTACGTTTTTACCATGACAGTACAGGATATATCCTGATGCAACCGTCGAATAGCGTATCGATCTCTGAAAAACGTTCCGGAAGCTGGTCTGATTTTATGGGATCGTATACACCGCAAACAGTAGAAGGAGAGGCCGTTTCTCTATATATCCGTCATCCGAAGGAATCTCCGGCTTCTTATCAATATCTTATCTTGCCTGCTGTTTCGACTGACCGGACAGCCTCTTTCTGTACGGATGATATCCGGGTGCTTTCTAACGATGAGAATATGCAGGCTGTCGGGATAGATAACTGTTTTTATATTACCGCTTATCAGGCAGGAAATATCCGTTTAGCGGATGATATGCTACTGGAAATACAAACTCCGGGTATCTATATGCTCTCTGTTGAGAACGGTGCGATCCGTGTTGAGGCAAGTGATCCGACACATATGCAAACCTCTTTATCTTTGAAGATCAATGACTATGCTTTGAAGATCATGCAACCGGCCGGTCAGGTGTCCGGTCAGAGCATATCTGTTACTCCTGTCATCAGTGCTCCATTGGTAAAACATATCAGGTAACAGGTTCATGCTCGTCTTTATCATAATTGAAATATATATTGTCATTTTTATAAGTTCCCGAGAGGTATAGATGGTGTATTTTTGCTCGCATAAACTTCATTGTAATAGCTAAATTTATGTATTATGGCGAAAATAACACACTTATTACCTGTATGTTTTCTTTCTTGTCTGAGTTTCCTGTCATGCGATGATAAGACGGAAGCGTCGGGTAGTTATAATTCTTTTGCGAGTATCGAACAAGGTTTCCGATCGATTCCTGATAGTGTACAGATCGGTGTTTACTGGTATTGGATCTCCGACAATATCTCTAAAGAAGGAGTAGAGCGAGATCTGGAGGCAATGAAAATTGCTGGTATCAATCGTGCATTTATCGGAAATATCGGTATCAATGAACTTGAGTATGGTAAAAATAAATTATTAAGTCCCGAATGGTGGGAGATCACGCATGCCGCATTGAAGAAAGCGACGGAGCTGAATATTGAAATAGGTATTTTCAATAGCCCGGGATGGAGCCAGTCTGGCGGTCCGTGGGTAAAAAGCAATCAGGCCATGCGTTATCTGACTTCCTCCGATACGATCGTTTCCGGACCGAAACGTATGCAACTGACTTTACCTTCCGTAGGAAAAGACGAACAGGAGGTTTGTGTGATCGCTTATCCGGCATCCGAGAAACCGGCAATCGAGAAAAGCTGGACTATAACGAAGAAATCCGGACAAGCCTCTTCTTCCGAGTTAAATCTGGGTAAGGATGAAACGGTCCGTACACTGGTTTATCAGGTGAACACTCCTTTCAAAACATCTGCTAAACTGTGGGTGAAGAAGGATGGTAAAGAAGAACTGGTAAGACAATTTACGATCGACCGCAGCAATCCGGCATTGAATGTTGGTTTTGATCCTTATGCTCCGGTCGTTATATCTCTCCCTGAAATTACTGCTTCACAATTCCGTCTGGAAATGTCTGAGGAAGGTGGAGCCAGTGGCCAGGTAACGCTTTCTTCTGCTCCGATGGTAGAACGTTACCCAGAAAAGTCGTTGGCTAAGATGTTCCAGACCCCGCTGCCTATGTGGGATGATTATCTGTGGGAAAAACAACCGGCTGTTAGTAATGCCTCATTACTGGTATCGCCGGATGATATCAAAAATCTGACAGCCAACTCGAAGAATGGCGTATTGGATTGGGAAGTGCCGGAAGGCAACTGGGTAATCCGCCGAATGGTTATGTTACCGACAGGTGTGACGAACTCCCCGGCTGCTCCCGAAGCAACCGGTCCTGAGATCGACAAGATGAGTAAGAAACATGTTGCGTTCCATTTCGATGCCTTTATCGGTGAGATATTGAAACGTATCCCTGAAGCTGACCGTAAGACATTTAAAGTAGTTGTTCAGGATAGCTATGAAACCGGAGGACAAAACTGGACGGACGATATGATCGACGTTTTCAAAGAACGTTACGGATATGATCCCATTCCGTATCTGCCTGTATTGAATGGAGTAGTGGTTGGAAATCCTGATATCTCTGACCGTTTCCTCTGGGATTTACGTCGTTTGGTATCCGACCGTGTTTCTTACGATTATGTAGGTGGCTTGCGTGATGTTTGCCATCAGCATGGATTGACTACCTGGCTGGAGAATTACGGTCATTGGGGTTATCCGGGCGAATTCCTGCAATATGGCGGCCAATCCGACGAGATTGCAGGTGAATTCTGGAGTGAAGGCTCTTTGGGTGATATCGAAAACAGAGCAGCTTCTTCTTGTGGACATATTTATGGCAAACGGCGTATTTGGGCTGAATCGTTCACCAGCGGAGGACCGGCATTCAGCCGTTATCCTTACCTGATGAAACAACGTGGAGACCGTTTCTTTACGGAAGGTATAAACAGTACGTTGTTACATGTGTTCATTCATCAGCCGTATGAAGACCGTGAGCCGGGAATGGCAGCTTGGTTCGGTAATGAATTTAACCGGAAGAATACCTGGTTCAGCCAGATCGATGTGTTCATCAACTATCTGAAGAGATGTAATTTCATGTTGCAAGAAGGCGATTATGTAGCCGATGTTGCTTATTTTATCGGAGAAGATGCTCCGAAGATGACAGGTGTCTGTACACCTGCACTTCCTGCTGGTTACTCATTCGATTATATCAATGGAGAAGTATTGTTAGAGCGGGCATCCGTGAAAGACGGTCGGATCGTTTTACCGAGCGGAATGAAATATAGTCTGCTGGTCTTACCGCAACTGGAAACAATGCGTCCTGAAGTATTGAGAAAGATCAAAGAATTATTGTTGGCTGGAGCTTCTATCATGGGGCCGGCACCGAAATATTCACCGAGTCTGAGTAACTACCCTGCAGCCGATCAGGAAATACAGGCATTAGTTGCAGAACTTTGGGGTGACCAGACCGAGTCTGTTCGTACAATAGGAAAAGGCCGTTTGTTTATGCCGGCCAACTCTTTGCAACCTGTACTGGATGCTTTGCAGGTAAAACCTGATATGCACGTGGATTCCGATAGTCCGATCCTGTTTATCCACCGTACGACGGATGAAGGCGATATTTATTTTATCTCGAATCAGAGTGAGAAGCCGGTTGATGTCCGTCCGTCCTTCCGCGTAGCAGGAAAGTTACCGGAACTGTGGAATCCGCTGACTGCTGAGATACGCCGTTTACCTGAGTTTACATGTGCCGATGGAGTAACGACTGTTCCGATTCATCTGGAAGGAAACGAAAGTTCATTCATTATTTTCCGTAAGAAAGGAACTCCGCAGGAAACGACAGCCCGCAATTATCCGCGCAAAGAAATTGTAGCAACGGTTACTACTCCCTGGCAGGTAAATTTTGAAAAAGGGAAAAGAGGACCGGAAAAGACTGTTCTTTTCCCAGAGTTGCAAGATTGGATAACTAATACAGATCCTTCGATCCGTTACTTCTCCGGAACAGCAGTCTACACGAACCGTATCACGCTGGATGAGTTACCGCAAAAGGCTCTTTACCTGGATCTGGGAAAAGTCATGGTAATGGCAAAAGTAAAGATCAACGGGCAATATGTAGGTGGCGTATGGACGACTCCTTACCGCTTACCTGTAAGCGATTATTTACGCAAAGGAGAGAATGTGATAGAAGTGGAGGTTGTAAACAACTGGCGTAACCGTTTGATCGGTGACGATGCGTTGCCTGAAAAGGAACGCGCTACCTGGGCAAATCTGAATTTCTGGAAAGCCGATTCGCCTTTGCAATCGTCCGGTCTGATGGGACCGGTGGAGATTCAGGCTTATTCTTATGAATAACTGCTCCCGCTTGTCTTGTTTTTGAATAGAATCTTGTACATTTGTAACAAATAAACACAAAGTATATGAATAAGATTCTGATAAAAAACGCTCGTATAGTTAATGAAGGACGCATGTTTAAGGGTGCCGTCCTGATCGATCGAGATAAAATAGAAGAGGTGTATGAAGAGGCTGTCCCTGTGGCAGCCTCTGGTGTGCAGGTAATCGATGCCGAAGGAAAGCTCTTGTTACCGGGAGCGATCGACGACCAGGTGCATTTCCGTGAACCGGGTTTAACACACAAAGGAGATATAGCCAGTGAGAGCCGTGCTGCTGTAGCTGGTGGTATAACCAGTTTTATGGATATGCCGAACACCAAGCCGCAGACTACCTCGATTGCCGATCTGGAATGGAAGCTCCAGCGTGGTGCGGAAACATCTCTGGCTAATTATTCTTTCTTTTTCGGAGGAACGAATGATAATATGGACGAGATCCGCAAACTGGATCGAAGTCGTGTACCGGGTTTGAAACTTTTCCTCGGTTCTTCTACGGGAAACATGCTCGTGGATAAGAAAGAAAGTCTCGAACGCATCTTCGGAGAAGCAGATATGCTGATCGCTATCCATGCGGAGAAAGAAGAAGTTATCAAACGTAATATAGCCTACTATACGGATATGTACGGGGAAGACCTCGATATCTCCTTCCATAGTAAGATCAGAAGTGAAGAGGCCTGCTATGCTTCTTCATCCGAAGCAGTGGAACTGGCTACTCGCCTGAATTCTCGTTTACATATTCTGCATTTATCGACAGCAAAGGAACTGACTTTATTAAGTAATGAAATCCCTTTAAGTGAAAAGAAGATAACGGGTGAAGTGTGTGTGCATCACCTTTGGTTCCACGACGGTGATTATGCCAAATATGGTAACCGGATCAAATGGAATCCGTCTATTAAAACGTTGGCAGACCGTACCGCTTTGCGTAATGCAGTCAATGATAATACGATCGATATTGTGGCGACCGACCATGCTCCGCATTTGTTGTCTGAAAAGGAAGGTAGTTGCCTGAAAGCGGCTTCGGGCGGTCCGTTAGTACAACATTCGCTGGTTGGTATGTTGGAAATGGTGGCGGAAGGCTGTTTTACTTATGAGAAAGTGGTGGAAAAGATGGCACATATGCCTGCCGATCTGTTCCATATCGACCGCCGTGGTTATATCCGCCCGGGATATTATGCCGACCTGGTTCTGGTGGATCCGGAAAAGTGCTGGATTGTGGCTCCTGAAAATATTTTGTATAAATGCGGATGGTCTCCGTTTGAGGGTACGACATTCCATCATAGCATCACCCAGACATTTGTAAATGGGCAGTTGGTGTATGACAATGGAGTCGTCGATGACGATGTACGGGGAATGGAAGTAAGATATAACTAATATACAAAGTTCCTTCCGACCTGACGGACGGACAGTACACCCTACGTCGCCCCTCGACGCAACGTTACGTCTCATCGAGACGCAGTGTTGCATCGGGAGCGACGTTTTTATTTACTCCCGTTTATTGTCGTTCACAAAGGATTTATGCTGTCTACAGGAATAATTTGGTTATTTATTCCCGAATATCTAATATTATGCCCGTATAAAAAATAGTCTAATTAAAAAACTAAAAGAGTATGTCAAAAGGATATGCAGTTGTATTGGGATTGAACCATGTAGATCCCGTTCATTACGATGGTTGGGACGGAGAATTGGCTCAACCCGAAAATGATGCCAGGGCGATTTGTGAGATCGCATCGAAACGAGGTTTTAAATCGAAGATCATTTTAGGAAATAATGTTACCCGTCTCAATGTAATTTATTCGGTAAGGGAGGCTGCTCAGGAGTTGGAAAGCGGCGATATCTTTTTCTTCTATTATTCGGGGCATGGCGGCCAGTTGCCGGATATGGACGGAGATGAAGAAGATGGTATGGACGAAACCTGGTGCCTGTATGACGGTGAGCTTATCGATGATGAATTACGTTTGCTGTGGTCTGAATTTAAAGAAGGAGTTCATATCCTGGTTTTATCGGATAGTTGCCATAGCGGAACAATGACAAAAGCATCTGCGGGAGAACCTGTTCTTGAAAATTGTGTAAAGAAGGCAATGCCGACAGAATATGTGAGAAAGACCTATTTTAAGAATAAAAGTTTTTATGATAATCTGGCTCGCGAACTTATGGATAAAGGTGCAAATGAGAAAGAGGTGAAAGCCGGCGTGTTACTTATTTCCGGCTGCCAGGACGAACAATCGTCGTATGCTTTCACATTTGATGAAAACAGTGTGTTCACTACTGCTTTATTGCAGGTTCTGGAGGAAGATCCTACGATTCATTATTCGCTGCTTCACGAAAAACTTGTGGATAAATTGGACAAGCGCTTACGCGGCAAGCAAAAACCTAATTTATACCCGACGGAGCAATGTGATCTTACTTTCCTGGAACAGGAATTTCTGACAATATAATATAGATGGAAAAGTTGCAACAAACAGAAGATATTTTCCTTTCCCTGGATGGTAAACTGAATCAACTTGCCGTTATAAGTAAATCTGATCCGGCCTATCGGGTAGAACGGGAGGAAATACAAATGGAAATGAAAGCTCTCTACGAAACATTGTCGGAAGAGAAGCTGGATGTGGAAGTTGGGGCAGAGGATAACGGCATTGTACAGGATAAAGGCCTATTGGGTGTTTTGACGGGTACGGTCGACCTGATGAAGAACCTGCTCCTTGTTGTCAAGGTGTCGATGCACCGAGAATCGGATGCAGACCGGGTATTATTGGCTCTGGAAAAGAAAGGTCTGGAACTGTTGCCCGGATATGGCAGTTTGTATAAGAAAGCGTTGGAAATATTAAAGCAGTTTGTGCAATTAGATGTGGCTTCTATCGTAATGAACTTGCGTAAGGGGTCTTCCTACGTTAAGACGTTTGCTTCCTATATTCCTTCGCAACCGTTCTGTCCTCCGGAAGAGGCTCTTTTAATGGCTGAATGTTCGGAATATGCTTATACCGGATACACATTTAATAAGAAAGTTTCTCCATTGAAAAGGAGGGAGCTGCCTGAATGTCTTAAAATGGGACACTATGATGAAGTGACCGGTCAGTTGTATGTGATGAACGGGTTTAAGGTTTGGTTGGGTAGATATGAAGACCGGATCGTTATTGCTTTTGCCGGAACGGAACTGTCGAAGATCGGAGCTGTATTAACAGATGTACATCAGTTGCTCGCTGCTGATACTATGTATTTGTATGCAGTCGGGTTGGTTCGTTTATTTCTGGAAACTTATCCGGAGCAACGTTTTTATGTAACGGGACATTCGTTAGGAGGAGGACTGACGCAGTTTGCTGTGGCTACTAATATCGCGCTGGCTCATGAACGGATGAAAGGTATTGGTTTCAATGCAGCCGGCTTATCGGCTTCCACACTCTCACCGTTGGATGACAGAAACTTGCAATTGGCGATGGATAGTGTTGTCCATTATGCCACCATAAAAGATCCTGTCTCTGTTTTTGGTGCGGCTGTCGGTCTGCGGCAACTTTTGCCTAAAGGTAAAAGCAATGGTCATTCTTTGGATGATGTGAAGGATTGTCTGCAGCTTTTAGCTACTAAAAAATAATCTGTCCGATAATTGCTGCAGACAGATAATATAAACGGAGCGCAGAGAAATGCAGAGATTAAACTGTCTGCAAAATTCTGTGCTCCGTCTATGTCTTTTTATGCGATATCGATCAACTTATGTGTTTGCAGACTAAGTTGCCACTCCGGATGCTCCAGGATATAATTGACAATTTCCATCGTATTCCGGCAGGAACAGGGTTGGAGGAAATGATGTTTGGCTGGCAACTGGATGTAAGAAGACAGATCCTGTCTCAGATAAACCACCTTGACTTCATCCATATGATCGATCTTGATGGGTGCTCCCTCTTTCGGAGAACAAGTCACCCAGTCGATGCCTTTAGGTAACGGACGTGTGCCGTTTGTCTCTATACATATATATTTACCCGCTTTGTGAAGCATGTCGATAAATGCGTCGTCGATCCATAAAGCCGGTTCACCACCGGTCAGTATGACCATGTCTGAAGGGTAGGCGGAGATTGTCTCCAATATTTCTTCATCCGACATCAAAGTCCCTTCTTCATGTTCCGTATCACAAAATGAACATTTCAGGTTACACCCTGAAAAACGGATGAAAACAGCGGCTTTGCCGGTATGATAGCCTTCCCCTTGCAGGCTGTAAAAAATTTGATTAATCTTTCTCATAGATTGCAGTGTTCGATTCTGACTCTTTAATTTCTACTTTATAACAATTGGGTAACTGGTCGCATATCCATCGGGCCATATTCTCGGCCGTCGGATTGAAAGGCAGGACTTCATTCAGATTCTGATGGTCCAGCCTGTTTTTTATCGATTCTTTGATATGGCTAAAGTCGATTACCATGCCATCGGCGTTCAATTCTTTCGAGCGACAGTAAACAGTGATGATCCAGTTGTGACCATGCAGGTTCTCACATTTACTGGAATAAGAGAGTTTCAGACTGTGTGCAGCCGATATCTCCATTCTTTTAATTACGGTATACATGCTAAATTGTGCAATTTAAGACGTTTATATATTGTATCTAAATGTCACCTCGATACGGCGACAAAAATACATAAAATCCCGGTGAGGTAAACTATACACTGTTATAGGATTTATTAAAAAAACATTTATATTTTTGCATGTGTTAGAAAGTTGAATTTTTTAGTTTAGGAATGCTAAAATGGGTATATGGCAATAGCAGGCAAAATATGTGCCTGCTTACTGCTTGTGAATCAATGGGGAACGGATTTATCCCCTGGATAAACCGATAATTGGAGGCTAAGATTCAATTGTTAAAAAATAGAAGAAGCTGCAAATAAGTTTCGATAATCTTAAAAATGTGTTTTATAATATCTTTTTTTATTTGTTCAGTAATATAAAATGCCACATCTTTGCATGCAGATAACCTAAACAATCTTTTTGCCTTAAAGACTAATACCTATTAAAAACCTATAAAGAGGGCCTTTGAGAAAAGGCCCTCTTTATGATTTTTAACCACTTAGTAGCCTGTTTCTTCTATTTTTGACGAAATTTTTCCTATTGCTTCATTTAGTTTTTCTTCCGGTGGAATCACATTGAAGTTACCCCAGAAGCTTTCATCATAATTAAATTTTGTTTCAGAGAACACTGTCCGGGTTGATAATGTTTCTTTCCTGCCGAAACGGCTGACATTGTCCGTGTCTGTTTTGCACACGACCATTTCAAACCATACATGAAGGGGAGAGCTACCGAACAGTTGTTTTTTCTTTTTAACCTTAAAATGAAGGTCTCCTCTGACATGACTGACATAATAGATGCCGTTCCAGGGTTTGTAAGAAACTGTATAGACCACCTTTTGAGGGATTATCTTTAGGTTACGGCTTTTCTTCTCCACAAGCATATTGGCCGCATCCTTCACATATTTGGGGTGTATTTCAAACTCGGCCCGCAGCAGTGCACTGTTTTCCGAATCGATGTACAAGTTGCCTTTTAAAAGCGGGCTTGTGATGAACTCGCGTTGTTCAAACGAGATCACATTTGCCATCCGGTTGTCTATTACCGTGATATCGGAATGGGCATATACATAAGGATAGTTCACCTCGCTTTCCGGAACCAGAAAATCCGGCACATCCTTGATGATATCCAGCTGCATGCTGGCATTGATACCGGATTTCATCTTGGCAATGATCGTATCCCGCTCCTGGTTATTACTGATCCGGCGCATCTTCAGCAGTTTTACCTGATCCGGAACAGCATGCCTGGTATAGGGGCTTTTATATATTTTAAAGATCGCCTCCGTCAGACTGACGAATTTATTTTTCCGTTCAATCCCTTCCCGGTAGAAAGTGGTTTGATAGACAGGCTCCTGGGAATAATTGATACTTTTCTTTTCTTCCATCTCCCGTAGCAGGCGTAAGGGGTTCACAATACGGACAACCACTTCCTGTATGGGGATTACTTTCGGTTCCAGGGTTAGCATGCTGTAACGCTCCGCTAACAGAGAGCTCTCTATCTGATAGGGTTGGTAGCCGACATGTGAGAAGTTGATCTGCGATTGGCGCAGCGTATCCGGCAGACGTAACCTGAATTCGCCGCCCTGGTTTGTGACATTTCCTATGGAACCGTCGTCATTGACACTGACGGTGGCGAACGGGATAGGTTCATTCGTGTATTTATCCCGCAGGATACCTTCCAGAGTGAAATAGGCTACGGTATCCGGAAGAACCGGAGGTACCTCTTTGACCGGTGTTTCTTCAACCGGACGGGAGATCAGGATATGGTTACCGATCACGCGAAGGGTCAGGTGCCGGTCGCCGGTAATCCGATAGATCGCTTCCCGGACAGAGTATTTGCCACCCGGTATTTTTACTACTTGTTCATTGTCGATGATCTTGCTGTCGTAGATGAACAGATAGCCGGACTGTTCGGATACTTTTCCCAGTAAATCGTAAACGGTTTCCTTACTTTTAGATATATGGATAAGACGTTCGAGTACATTTTTATTGTCTTTATCGTCGGCCCGCAAAGGGATAGCCGTCATCAGCAGTAATCCGATGAGGCAGAAAAACAGACGATATGTAACGGTTCGTTTCACCTTGTACTCCTTTTATCCGATTAGTTTTCATGCAAAGTAATCACATTATTTTCACGTGTGCATTTCAGGTCGAGCGCAAAACATATCAGTTCAGCCATTGTTTCCGGCGAGTTGTCGGCAAAGGTGACGGTAAGTGTCCTGCTCTCCAGCTCCGGGGTGGTTTTCAGACTGATATCTTCCGCATTGAGATTGATGACCCGGAGGATATCGGCCAGTCGTTCATCCTTAAAACGTATCTGCCGGACATATTCTTCGAACTGTCCGGTGTCTTTTGTTTGCCTCACTTGTAGTTTTCGTGAAGAGAGGGTGACGGTTTCACCCGCTTTTACATGCACATCCTGTCCGCTTTTTTTCAACGTCACTTTTACCAATCCTCTTTGTACGGACAATTCAAAAGGCTGGGAACCATCGCTTTTTACATTAAAAGCGGTACCCAAAACTTCGATGCGTGCGTCTTCTGTTTCAATAAGGAACGGACGCTTGCGGTTGCCGGCAATATCGAAAAGAGCATTTCCCTGTAAGGATATTTCCCTTTTATCCGGTTGGAAATGTTCCGGATAATGGATAGCGGCATTGCCTGCCAGGTACACGATCGAACCATCTTCGAGCGTGGTGGCGAGTGTCGTCGTTTCCATATTCTGCCGGGTAAGCAGGTTACGGTCGGCTTCTTTCTCTGTTGGATTGAAATAAATAAATACGAAGCAGAGTATAGCTGCCACTGCAGTTATACCTGCGAATATAAGTCTCCGGGTCGACGGACGGGGTATTTCCGAATAAGGATGCAATCCCTCTTTTCCCGTCCGGGTGATCAGGTCCTCCTTTTCCAGGCGTTGGTACACCTTGTCCCATGCCTGATCCGTTCTTCTATTGTCCCTTTCTTTACGAGTCATACTGTTTGTGTATAATTCTCAATTTCTTTTCTGAGTGTTTGAAGTGCCTTGGTCATTTCAGCTTCCACTGTTTTGACGGACAGAGAGAGGGCGGAGGCTATCTCCGCGTATTTCTTTCCTTCGAAACGCTGCATCCGGAAGATGCGTAAGCGGCGTTCGGGTAGCTTTTTGAGAGTCTTGTTTATCAGATCCTCCAATTCTTTGTATTCCAGCTGGTCCTGCGGATCGGAAGGCTTGCTTTCCTGGTTACCCGATAAAACGTTTTCCCGGTAACGGTTGCGTACTTCCTGATGTTCGCAGTATTGGAGAGACTGGTTGCGTACCGCCCCGTACAGATAACTTTTCAGGGAGAGGAACACTTGCAGTTTTTCTTTTTCTTTCCAGAATACGTAGAATAGCTCTTGCACGATCTCTTCAGCTACGTCCCAGTTTCCGGTAATACCGGCGGCATAGAGGCAAAGGGGGGAGTAGTAGAGCCGGAAGATACCTTCGAAAGCTTTGACGTCCCCCTCTTTAATCTTAGTTAGTACGAATAAATCGTTCAGCATGCCGTGGATCTTAATGATTAGAGTCCTTCAAATGTACGAAAAGATATTGAAATTTATTTCTGTTGCTTTTTTAATTTGTTTACCGCACTTTCCAGTGATTCCGTCGGTTCGATGATATTGTAGGCTCCCCAGAAATCTTCGTCCATGAAGTTCTCTACTTTATCGGACAACGATTGTGATTCTTTGAATGCCATCTTATACGGAATAGTGGTCACGTTTTCTTCCCGTCCGTCCGTTACCACCGTTTCGGAGATAATGGTGTAATTGGTCGAGAACAGTTTGCGTTTCCAGTCACATTTAAAACGTACCCCGTTGCGGATATAGTTCAGATAAGTTACGCCGTCACGGTCTTTATAATTGACCAGATAAGCTACTTCGAGCGGACGGAAACGTAATCCGAACGGTTTCTTTTTGAGGATGGCCTGGGTCGCTTTGTTGCGGTCGTCCATACTCAGATTGAATTCGGCACGGGTGAATGAGAGGCGTTCCTTGTCTATGTACAGTTTTCCGTAATACAGGGCATAAGGCATGATGACCTGTGGCTTGAAACTGATTACATATTGAGGACGGTTGTCGATATTGGTCGATTCCTCCATTTTGAAGAGGTAATAGGGTAGGCATTCCTTGTCGAGCAATACATCCGGATTCTTCACTATATCACAGAAGATCGACATATTCGGACCGCCGAGCAGTTTGACGGCAAGCGTGTCGGTTCTTTTCTGGCTCAATAACTTACGGCCTTTGTAAACCTGTACGCGGTCGCGGTCGGATGCTTCGTTATAGGGGGTTTTATAGATGTCGATCACAGCTTCCGATATATTGATATACCGTTTACCTTTTTGGGCTGTTTCCCGGTAGAAGCCCGTCAGCATATTTGTCTTCTTGCTGTAGTTGGCGGGAATTTTACTGACGGCTTGTTCTACCAGATAGCGTGGTTCCTGGGCATGGATGATGATCTCGTCGAGCATATTCTCGTAAGGTGTCATCCAGACGGTCAGGTCGGAGAGGTTAATCCCGCTCACTTCTACTTTATTATTGTAATATCCGATATGGGAGATCTCGACAGCTTTCACATGGGAAGCATCTTTGATCTTGAAAGAGAATTCCCCGTCTTCGTTGGTGATCGTACCCGAAGTACTGCCGGGGATGGAAATGTTTACATACTCCAGTCGTTTCTTATTATTTTTGTCCTTGACAACTCCGCTGATAGTGATGAAGTCCGGATTCTCGTCGTCACGCACCGGTTGATCCTGCGCCTGTAACGGACTAATACCTGCTACCAATAATAAGATCAGCAAAAATCCGATAGATTGTCTATACAGTGTTTTCATCTTTGTATTGTTTTAATGGTGAATATTCCTGTTTGTATATATAAGATCGGTCAGAGAACGAATACCCTACGGAAAAAGTGATTTATTTTGATAAATCTTTCTATATTTGTGAGGCACAGACGGATAGGGATAAACACTAATATATAATCTTATGAAAACCAATCATGTAAATCGAAGAGATTTTTTCCGGCTTTCAGCTACTGCAGGTGTGAGTGCCATGTTAATTCCGGGAGCTAAGGCTGCCCGTGCTTCTCTGGTGACTGCTAATGAAAATGAAATCCCTGTCCGCACGCTTGGCAGAACAGGGGTGAAACTGCCGATACTGAGTATGGGAGTGATGCGTGCCGACAATCCGAATGTGGTGAGGGCTGCCTATAATTCCGGTATATTCCATTTTGATACGGCTCATGGCTACCAGAACGGAAAGAACGAGGAGATGTTAGGGAAGTTCTTTACCGGAAAACCCCGTGACAGTTTCTTTATTGCGACAAAGGGAAAGTTTGACTATCCTTTGAAAGATGATTTTGAAGAAACGTATGAAAAGCTGGTGGATCAGAGCCTGAAACGCCTGAATATGGATCATGTGGACCTGTTTTATACGCATGCGCTGGATAAGGTGGAAGAGGTAAAAGACGAACGTGTCATTGCTGTTCTGAAGAAATTCAAAGAAGATGGTAAGACCCGTTTCCTCGGTTTCTCCGCTCATGCCGGGAAACCGGAATTACTGGATGCCGCTATTGAAGCGGGTATCTATGATGTTGTCCTGTTGAGCTATAATTTCAAACTGTCGAATCTGAAAGAAACGGAAGAGGCTATTGCCCGTGCAGCAAAAGCAGGTATCGGATTGGTTGCCATGAAAACGATGACCGGAGGTACCGAAGATGCGGAAGGGAAAAAGAAGATCAATGCGCAGGCTTGTCTGAAATGGGCATGGAAGAATGAGCATATCACGACTGCCATCCCCGGATTTTCCAATTATGATGAACTGGACGAATGTCTGGCTGCCGCCCGTTCTCCTGAACTGACTACTGCCGACACAGATTATCTGGCTTCCCTTTGCGGACAGGAAATGTTGTATTGCCAGCAGTGTGGAAAGTGCCGGACACAATGCCCCGAACATCTTCCTATTCCTGATATTATGCGGGCTTATATGTATGCCTATGGTTATAAATATTCAAGAATGTCGAAAGAAACATTGGCAGGGCTGGAGCTTTCGCCGGATATCTGTTCCAACTGCGACACCTGTAAGGTGAAATGTCCTTCTGGCTTTGACATATCGGCCAAGATTGCCGCGATTACTCCGGTGATGCAGATGCCTGATGAATTTCTGACTTAAAGAATCGAACGTATGAAGCAGATCAATTATTTGTTACTCTTTTTCCTGTTGCCTTTCTGCTCTTTAATAGCGCAGACACCGGATGAATTGAAATCATGGTTACCGCCTGTCGACGGTTGGACTGTCTCCGGTGAGGTGGAGGTTTTCAATCCCGATAATCTCTTTGACCGTATAAATGGGGCGGCTCCGCTTTTTCTGGAGAATAATTTCAGGGAGATGACTTCTATGGAATATAAGAAAGGGGCCGATTATATCACGATACAAGCCTATCGCCATGCTACGCCGGAGGATGCTTTCGGTATGTATTCGTCCGAACGTTCTTCCGATCTCGAATTTCTGCCTGTAGGGGGAGAAGCGCAGGGAGACAAGGCGAATTTGTATTTCTTTGCCGGGAATATGTATCTGAAGATGTGGAGCAATGCTTCCGGTGATGTGTCGAAAGAATTGCAGGCGATCGGTAAGGCGCTGGCCGAAAAGATCGATGCCGGTGCCGGTCATCCTCCTGTTATCCGTTTATTCCCGGAACAGGGGAAAATACCTTATTCAGCTGCATATATTACCTCCAATTATATCGGTCACGAGTTTTTGCGGGCTGTATATACAATGAAGTATGAAAAGGACGGACAGTCTTTTCAGTTGTTTGTTCTGGATGGTGGTTCACCGGATGGGGTAAAAGACGTTTTGATCCAGTATATGGCTTTTACCAAGCAGTCGGACGAGTTGAAAGAAGGAGGATTATTGGTAAAAGACCGTTATAACGGGGATATACCTGTTCTTTGGAAAGGACGTTACCTGGTTGGTGTTTATAATGAGAACGGGGATACGATTGCCGGTGCAGATGTTTTACTGAAAGAGCTGGCGGAAAAACTATAATAGGATATGTCTGGTTTTGATAAAGAAGATTTTGTGGCTGCCGTCTATCAGATGGTAAAGACCGTTCCATACGGGCGTGCCACCAGCTATGGTGCGATAGCCCGTGCGATCGGCTATCCGAATATGTCGAGAATGGTTGGTAAAGTAATGGGGAATTGTTCGGAGGTAGGTGTTCCTGCTTACCGGGTAGTGAACAGTCAGGGTGTGTTATCCGGCAAAGATGCTTTCAGTACGCCGACTGAGATGCAGGAAAGGTTGGAAGAAGAAGGTATCCGGGTAGAAAACAACCGTATTAAAGACTGGAAGAAGGTTTTCTGGAATCCTCTGGATGAGATATCATTTGTGCCCTAAAGTATTCAACTAGCAATCAGCCTATGGGTTATTAACCCCGAAGTCCTTTCTTTTTAACCTGAAAGATATTACCTGATAGCTTTGCGATGACGCTCGTTAAGCTTGCTGACGTATATCGTTAAGCTTGTCGACCACCGTCGTTAACCTTAACGGCGGTGGTCGACAAGTGAAAGGATAGTCACTTTGACCTTAGTAGTCAAGTACTTTAATCTTTCTTCCTTACTGGAAAAGCCTTAGTTGAAAGGAGGTGATAGGTTGAATCAAACCTATCACCTCCTTTCACCAACTATTCACTCCGTGCATCGAACGTAACTATTCATATAACAATGGGATATGAATAGCAGATGAAAGGTGAACGGTTTATAGGATACATTTACATAGAATATGTTTTTACTTTACTGTTACCTGTAACGGCTGCTTAACTTTCTGAGCAAACTCTTTTACATAGTTGAACCATTCGGTAGAGTTTTGGAATCCCCATTTGCTCCATCCGGCTCCTGTATAGTATGTATATTCACTACCTGGTGCATAAGTCGTGTAAGCCAATACGTGACCGTCTGCTCCGCGTTGTTTCTTTTCTGCTTCAGAGAAGTTTACAGCTTTGGCATTGCTTAGCTTTTCCGGGAATACGGCACCGACGAATATCTGTCCGTTTGTCGGATCTTCCGGGTCAGCATAAGCTATATAACCGTTGGCTGCGTCTGCCTGGTAATCTGTACTCGGTTCGTGCAGTACGATACCGGTTACCAGGGGGGTCGGTTCATTCAGGTTGGCGAACGAAAGTGTTATTTTGTTCAACTGTGAACCGGCATCCAACGACAGCAGGCGGGTTTCAATAATATTCTCATTATCTTTAACTTTCAGCGGGTTGTAAACGAGCTTGACTGTGAAACGCAGCGGACCGTTATCCAGGATTTCATACTCTTTGTAGCAGTACGGATAAACGATGGAGTCGTTGGATAAAAGAGCGGAAGTACCAGCACCCAGTGTCGGGCCTACTTTGTAATAATCCAGTCCGTTCCCATGGTCGATATGGTAGGAAATAGAGTTTGCCAGTTCCTGTGCCGCTTTCTTGTCGGTCTTTCTTAATTCTGCTATTTTAGCTCTCGATTCCGGATCGAGTTCTGTTTTGTAACGCATATCGACAACAGGTTGCGATACACATTTTACCCAGATATCATAACCGAAAGCCTGTTCGCCGGTAGCCTGCAAAGCCGGACCATAAGTACGGAAGGCAATGCGGTCGTTTTCCCAGGCGATATCGTCCACACGTTCCGGATAAAATTTACCGCAGGCAATAGTCGCAGGTGTTTCGGGAGTACCAGGTTTGATCTGATAAGTAACGCTGCTGTTTGCGTTCACATCGACAGGGAAAATAATTTTATTGTCGTAAGTGATCTGATAAGGGATTGGTGTCCCGTTGTTGTCGGAGATGATGAAAGACTCGCCATTCAGTTTTGCAACGGCATCCTTCGGGATTTCTGTGATCTCGTTTGAACGGTTAATGGCCGACGGGTTCGTTACCGTTACGTCTATGCTTTGTTCCTGCGTACAGGCAAAAGCTGTAGCCGCTAAAAATAAGCTGATAATCTTTTTCATAAATAATATATTGTTAGTTCATAAATATTCCGCCCTTGTTACTATTTGTTTTAAAACCGGCAGTAAAAGTATGAATATTCGCGAAGTTTACAAAGTTCATCGGTAGTAAACAACTGTTTTTTTACTGAAGAAAATAGTTTTTCCTATGCAGTATATCATTCATATCATCGTTTCTATAGTATGAAGTTGAAGCTGTGTTTACTTGTTCTGATGTTGACAGGATCATTGCCTGTGCATGTATACGGGCAGAATTGGAGTGAAAAAGATTCGGTGTGGTTATCCGGTATTTTATCCGGAACGGATACGGTACGTATTAACCCGGAGTTTCAAAAGGCGATCCGGGAAGGTACATTCATACACCTGGAAGACGAACCCGGGCAGCAGATACTGGAAGCACCTGCCGAACTGCCTGTCCTGAAAGACTTTTCCGAATATTTGCGGGCAGATACGGATAGCGTACATAAAGATCTGGATTATAAATCGATGCCCCCGAGTGTTTACCGTCTGTATACGATGGAACTGGATACTACTCCAAAGATAAACAAAGAAGCCTATACGCCGCCTCCTACGCGTCTTATCGACAAAAAGGAGATACAAGTAGGAAAGTTGCCGGTAACGGCTGCAGCAGGAGGGAGGAATCTGTACTCTTCGGATGTGGTTAAAGACGGGCAGAAACGAGGAACTGTGGGCGGGTCTGTAAAACTTTATTTCTCGCTGAATGATATGCTGGAATGGGTCTTTTCAAAAAAAGAAAGGAATAAACGGAGAAACCGTAAACGGGATAATACCTGGCGTTATTATAATTCGATGCCTTGACAGGGATACATTTTCTCCCGTAATGATTTGTGTATCCAATTTAAAATGCTAATTTTGAGACTGATATTCTTCACTCCGGAATTTATCTCATGCAGACGCAGTAATTCGGGAGGTTTTGCATTTTTATATAAAGAACCTGTACTAAATGATTGTCTGATGAAAAAGTTATGTTGCTTCCTATCGTTTTTATTTTTGCTGCTGACATTTGTCGGCTGTGAGAATGATGGCTCTCTGAACGGAGAATCCGAAATAATTGTTGTTGGTCTGGGGCATAAAGTATATAATCTTCCTCTGGGAAATGAGATACTTTTCACAGGCAACGATATCAAGTGGTTCGATAAAGATACCAGAGAGATTCGTTTTTATGATCATTCGGCATTTTCAGAAAAACTGGGGCAATATGAAAAGATTCTTGTCATTTTAGCCGGAACGGAGTTATTTACAGCCACTAATGTATCGAGTTTAATAAGTGCCGCTTATGATGATCTGGTTTTCTATTATGATATTGCAGAAGACAAGTACTATCTGAATGATAGTTATCCGGGACATCTCCATCCTGAACAGGTGCGCTTGAACAAAGAGATCCGTGAAGAAAACTGGGGATTGTTTCTTTATCAGTTGGGCATAGAAGGACGTCTCAAATAAAAAAACTTCCGCCGGTTTGTGAACGAACCTGACGGAAGCCTGTCATTAATTAAGTTATAGCCTGTTTTAAATCTATTCTTTTTTATTCAATCTGTAGCTAAGTGCGCCCGACGGACATTTATTGATCTGTGCGATCAGTTCTTCCGTAGTTGCATTTTCTATTTTAATCCACGGTCTTTCCTTCGGGTTGTATACCTGTGGCAATGTTTTTACACAAATACCGGCATGCTTGCACAATTCGGGCTGCCAGATAATGGTCAGCTCACCGTTTGAATATTCAATTTTCTTTCCCATACTCTATAATCGCTTTATCCAACATTAATACCTTTCATTACTATACGTCGCCAGTCTGGATGTTTTTGGATGTATCCGGCAACGAAGGGACACAACGGAACCAAACGTAATCCCTGCTTTTCTATATCTTTCAGTACCTTTTCAGCCAGCTGGCTGCCTACGCCTTTTCCTTCAAGAGCTACAGGCACTTCAGTATGCGTGAGATATATCTCGCCGTTCTTGGTTTTTATATACTCAATTCTCGGAATGTATTTACCAATATGAAATTCGTATTGGTGGTTCTCCTCGTTATCAATCAATTCATAATCGTCCATATCGCCTAATTGTTTTATTTGATTCTATACTATTCAAACATTTTAAAAGAAGGCTTTGTTTACGGTTTCTTTTAATTAATTTGGCAGAGACCCGGAAAGTAAAAGGATGATGGTTTCAGTTTCTTTCATAGACAAACATTATTGCTTGTAAATTAAAAAGTATAAGTTGATGATCGTAAGTTAAAAAGCTGTTTTTCTTTCAAATTATATGGAAGTTGTATGGTTTTCGTGAAACATTATCGATGTAAGGATTGTTTTATTCATAAAGCAAAGTCATTTTGTTTTGTGCGAGAGTTGAAAAGTGGTATAAATAACTAATATAAGAGCCAAATGGGACAGTCTTATTTGACTTATTATGATTAGTTTTAAGTCAAATATCAAAAAATGGAGTGTTATGAATAAGAATGACGTTGGTTCAAATGCCGGCCAGATTTGGCGTTTGCTTGCAGAGAGAGGTAACATGTCTATCAGAAAGATCGGTGAGATGACTCATTGTAAAGAGTCTGTTATTTTTCTTGCATTGGGGTGGTTAGCCCGGGAAAATAAGGTACGTTTTTGTAGTGATGGTACTGGAATGCTATCCGTAGAAGTAAATATTCCACTGACAGAGACGTATTATTGAAAAGAAGAGGATATTTTTGAAGCGCAACGATAAAGGGATACAAAATAAATTGTAGCCCTTTTTGTTTGCGCTTCAGTGATCTATTGACGGTATTTGCAACAAGCCGGGAGCTTGTTGTAGATGCTGTCGTCAGCTTTGTATTTATCGTTGTCATGTCCGGCTTCGGCTATTGCTTTGGCAATGGCATCGGCGGAAGTTTGTGCCGGATTGAACTGTAAATGGACCATTTGGTTTTCTTTATCCCAAGAGGCGGATGTGACTCCTTTGACACTTTTGGCTGCTTCTTCGATCCGTTGTTTACACATATCGCAGGCTCCTTTTACTCCAAACATAGCATGTTCGCTTGGGGTTGTGCTTTGAGCTGCTGTTTCTCCGTGCATATGATGTCCTGCATGTCCCGTCATCGGATGGGCCGCATTCCCGTCATTGTTCATCATCGAAGTTTTTCCTTCCAGCTGTGCACTGGCATCGATAGAGAAAACGCCGTTTGTCACGATCTCTTCTCCGTCTGCAAGTCCTTTCAGTATCACATAGGCATTGCCTAATGACGGGCCTAATTCTACTTCCCGCATCAGGAATGTCGGAGTAGTGGTATCCGGTTGTTTCACATAAACGATAGATCGTTTGCCGGTCCAGAGAACTGCTGTTTGCGGAACGACGATCTGATCCTTATATCCTTTCAGAGGGGCATCTACAATAGCTGTCGCATACATTTCCGGTTTTAATTCCATACCTGGATTTGCAACTTCGACACGTATACGGGAGGTACGGCTGGTCGGGTTGACGATCGGATCGATAAAAGCGATACGTCCTTTGAATGCTTTGCCGGGAAATGCCTGCATGGTGAATGTGACCGGATCGCCTTTGCTGAGGAACGGCAGGTCGGTTTCGTAAGCATCGAACATTGCCCATACTTTTGACAAGTTGGCTACATCGAATAAAACGGCTCCCTGCGATACGTAATCTCCCTGGCTGACACGTTTCGACATCACGATACCGCTTGTGTTCGATTTGATCTCTACGGTGGGAGAGATTGTTCCCGATTGTTCGATAGCAGTAATCTGCGCATCCGTCATTTTCCAGAGTCGTAGTTTCTCACGGGCAGCTTTGATCAAAGCAGGTTGTTGCATTTTCAGAGCTTCTATCAGTTCCTGCTGTGCCGTAAACAATTCCGGTGAGTATAAGGTCGCAAGAGTTTGTCCGGCGCGGACTGTTTCTCCGGTAAAGTCGACAGCAAGACTTTCAATACGGCCTCCTACGTGGGCTGTTTGCGATTGCAGGCTTCGCTCGTCCGGAGCGATTTTACCATATAAGCGGACTTCCTTCACCGGGTTTTCCTTACTGAGGCGGGAGGTCTGTACATTCGCCAGAGCAATCGCTTCTTCCGACAATTGGATTGCTGAAGGATCTACGTTCTCGTGGTTATTGCCGCTTTTACGTAAGGGAATCAGGTCCATACCGCATATCGGACATTTACCGGGTTTGTCCTGTTTGATCTGTGGATGCATAGAGCAGGTCCAGACCCCGTTTTCATCCTGTTGCAGGTCATGGCTGTGTGTATGTCCTTCGATGCTGTCATGACTATGCTGTTTGTCGTTTGCCGGTGACGGGGTGGAAGATGGACTGAAGAACAACCAGCCGAGGAATAAACCTGCCAATGCAAATAATGTATATCGTATTTCTTTGGTCTTAAACCATTCTTTTATCTTTTTCATGTCTTTATTCGTTTATTGAAGTTGCTACTAATTTTTCCAATCCAGCTACCATCGTGTTGTATTCGGCAATGGCTTCACTTTTCTTGAGTCTGTAATCCAATAGCTGGCGTTCTACCTGTATCACGTCAGTCAGGCTTGTCGTGCCGGCAGAAAACTCCCGTACGATCAGTTGCCAGGTGGAGAGCGACAGTTCCTGTTGTTTCTTATAAAGCGCTATTTTACGTGTGGCATCGGCCAGTTGTTGCTTGACTGTCTGGTATTCGGATTGCAGTTCGTTCAACGTGTTTTCATATTTCAGTTCGCTTGCCCGGCGGTAATGCTGGCTCTCTTTCTGTTGTGCCTGATATTTTTTACGGAAAATAGGGATGCTGATCTTGAACATCGGCATAAACATATCCATCCCGTTCATGTCGTCCATGACCATCTTGTTGTTTGATTTCCCGACAAGCGAATATTGCAGGCCGATACCGAACATCGGATAACTCATCTTTTTATCCATGACGGCTTTGGCACGATAAGCATTCGCTTCCGCTTCAAGCATGGAAAGCATAGGATTGGCAGTAATGATACTGTCGGTCATTGCCTGGTCATTGATTAGGAAATGCAGTTGTTCCAGTGAATCGGGAACGGCTATCCGCATATCTTGTTTACGGTTCAACAAGGCATTGAAACGTGCTTCGGCTGCTATTCTGTTAGAAGCGAGGATTTCCAGATTATTCTGAAGTTCTGCTTTTTCTATCTGTATGCGCAATACATCCGACATGCTACCGGAGGAATTACTTGCTCCCATCGAACCGGCTCCCATACTTTGCATGGAAGAGTTTCCTGCCGGTATTCCCTGTGTTGCTGTTTGGGAAGAGTTACCCATTCCTCCCATATTGTCCATACTGTTTCCTGTAGCAACGGGAGGTGCTGCGACAACGGTGGAAACGGGTGCAGCTGTCGGGGTCGGAGCATTGGCGGAAGGAGCCGAGTAGCGGTTGAGTGCCAGTTTTTCCAGTTGTTCGAGTAACAGAAGGTTTGCCTGCGTATTTTTGTATTGCTCGTTGAGGTTGCATAACTGGTACCACTGGCTTTTCACTTCATAGAACAGATTGTTCCTGGCTTCGCGAAATTGTTCGTAAGCCATGCGCGACATCTCGGTTGCTTCGTTGCGGGCGGCTTTACGTGTTCCGAACCAGGGAAACATCTGCATAAGCGTAAAGTCGGCAATTTGCTTGCCACTCAAAGTCTCCATCGGTTTGACGAAAAGACCGATATCCAGTTCCGGATCGGCATATGCTCCGGCTTGCGGAATCTTTTCCAATGATGCTTTGTACAAAGCAAAATTGGAGTTTATCAGCGGATTGTTGCGTGCTGCCGTTTCCAGATACCACGACAGACTGTCCGCCTGTTGCGGGAAAGCAGGAAAAAAGCCGAACAGCAAGGTTATTCCTGTTATATATATTTGTATTTTGATTTTATTTCTCATCGTTTCTATTGTTTTGAAGATTCTGTTTCTTTTGCCCTTTCTTTATAGCGCCTTCACGCCACCAACATTGCAGGACGGGGACGACGAACATGGTCATGGACTGGATCAGCATACCACCGAAAGTTGGTATTGCCATCGGAACCATGATATCTGCTCCTTTTCCTGTAGAAGTCAATACCGGTAACAAGGCGATCAGCGTTGTTGCGGTGGTCATAGCAGCGGGGCGTACGCGTTTGAGACCGGCTGTAACGACTGCTTCACGAATCGCTTCTTTTGTGGTGGGATTCTGTTGCAGGAATGTCTGATGGATATAAGTTCCCATCAATACTCCGTCATCTGTCGCCACTCCGAACAGGGCGATAAATCCTACCCAGACTGCCACACTCAGGTTGATAGTATGCATCTGGAAAAGATCCCTCATATTTTCTCCTCCGACGGAAAAGTTCATGAACCAATCTTGTCCGTACAGCCAAAGCAGGATAAAACCACCCGCAAAGGCAACGAATACACCGGAGAAGTGGATCAGGGAAGCCGTTACTGTCTTGAATTGGAAATACAGGACGAGCAGGACGATAAGCAGTGCCAGGGGAACAACGATTGCCAGCCGTTGAGTGGCGCGTTCCTGCTGTTCGTAGTTACCGGCAAACTTATAGGATACGCCTTTTGCCAGGGTCAGTTCTCCGTCTTTTATCTTTTGATCAAGTATGCGTGTCGCTTCTTTTACAACATCCACTTCCGCCTTGCCGGATAGCTTATCGAATATCACATAACCGACCAGGAAGGTGTTTTCGCTTTGGATCATCTGTGCTCCCCGGGTGTAATCGATATCGGCCAGTTCCTTCAAGGGAATCTGTGCACCGGTTGCGGTAGGAACCAACAACATGGATAAAGCTTCCGGGTTATCCCGAAGTTCGCGTGCATAGCGGAGACGGACGGGGAAGCGCTCCCTGCCTTCTACTGTTGTCGTTAGAACCATACCGCCGACAGCTGCGCTCAATATTTCCTGCAGGTCTTCTACATTCACTCCATAACGGGCCATATTATCCCTGTTCAGTTTGATCTCCAGGTATGGAGCACCGACCGCCCTGTCATAAAAGACGGAAGAAGGGATTACGGAAGGTACCTCTTTCAATGCCTGCTCGATGGCTTTTCCGCTTTGTTCGATCGTTTCCAGGTCCGGTCCGTATATCTTTAATCCCATAGGTGCACGCATTCCAGTCGAAAGCATCACGAGACGGGCTTCTATCGGCTGTAGTTTGGGAGCAGAGGTCAGGCCCGGCAAATGAGTGACATTCACGATCTGTTGCCAGATATCGTTTGTGTTTTTAATCTCCGGACGCCACTGGCGGAAGTAATCTCCTTTCCGGTCGGGAATCAGGCTATCTTTTGGAATCAGCCGGAAACCATCGGCCGGATTGTAGGTACTGCTGTCTTTTAAAAGATATTCTCCCTGCCTGTTCACTTTAAACCGTTCCCGTCCGCCGTCTTCATTCAATATATATTCCGGACGGTAATTGATCGTATTCTCAAACATCTGTGCCGGTGCTGGGTCGAGAGCCGAGTTCACACGTCCCCATTTCCCGATCGCGGTCTCTACTTCCGGAATGGCAGCCAGGCGTTTATCCAGTGCTTCAATATAATCCAGGTTTTGGGCAACTCCGGTATGAGGCATACTGGTAGGCATCAGCAGGAAAGATCCTTCATTCAGGCTGGGCATAAATTCTTCACCGATACCGGGAAATTCAGCCGAAGCCTTTTCCCAGAAAGCTGTTTGCCGGAAGTCTTTCCATCTCAGTGTCTCGAATCCGGAAGCGACCAGCCCGAATGTTCGGTTGAATCCCATCCAGATCATGAAGCCGAATACGATCGTTGCAGCCGGAACGATCATGAACTGCCAGCGATGGTTAAGGCACCATCTCAATATCCGTTCGTAATAGATAACCAGTATCCAGAGAAGGGACAGAATGATGATGATACACGCCGCAACAAATAGGATATTGGCGGATAGCCCGGCTTGCGGTCCCATCGGCAGCCATTCTTCCGACAAATAGTAAACGGCAACCAGTAATGTGATACCAATATTGATGTAAGTAGCCATCTTCGGATTTTTCCAGTAGGATGCAAACAGGTTGTTTAGTCCTACGGCCGTTAGTCCGAGTGCCGGAATACTTTCGTAAATAATCATAAGCACAATGCCTGCCGCGACCAACAGATAATTGGCGATTTTGCGTACTATTTTCGAATTTATTCGGACAGAGAATAACAAATAAGAAAGAGTAGGCAATAAGATCAACCCCAGGATAAAGGAAGAAGCCAATGCATACGTCTTCGTGTAGGCGAGGGGAGAGAACATTTTCCCTTCCTGTGCCTCCATGGCAAAAACGGGCAGGAAGCTGACAATCGTTGTAATCATTGCCGTAGTGATGGCTCCCGATACTTCGCTTACCGCTTTGTAAATAAGGTTTACGAACGCTTTACCACTTCGGATGCCTTTGTTCTCGGGCATCTCCATATATCGTATAATACTCTCTACGAAAACGACGCCGACATCCACCATAACACCGATCGCAATAGCGATGCCGGACAATGCGACAATATTCGCCTCTATTCCGGTATATTTCATAATAATGAATGTTGCCAGTACAGCTATCGGCAACATGCTTGCAATAATGACCGAAGCACGCAGATTCAGCACCAGTACGATAATCACGATGATACAGATCAGTATTTCATGAGAGAGTGAAGTTTCCAGCGTTCCGATCGTCTCTTTTATCAGTCCGGTGCGATCGTAGAACGGCACGACACTGACCTTTGAGACTGTCCCGTCTTCCAATGTTTTCTGCGGAAGTCCGGCTTCTATTTCTTTGATTTTTGTTTTTACATTGTCGATCACTTCCAGCGGATTGGCTCCGTAACGGGCGATGACGACGCCACCGACTGCTTCTATTCCTTCCTTGTCCAATCCTCCCCGCCGTGTCCCCGGGCCGATATTTACGAAAGCAACATCCGATATACGTACCGGGACACCGTCGCGAACAGTGATAACGGCTTTCTCCAGGTCGGATACATCTTTAATATAGCCCAATCCCCGGATCAGGTATTCTACCTTATTGATCTCCATTGTTTCCGCACCGATATCAAGATTGCTCTTCTTTACGGCATTCATAATATCCATGACCGATATATTGAATGCCCGCATGGCATCCGGGTTGAGCTCGATCTGATATTCTTTTACGAAGCCTCCGGCAGAAGCAACTTCCGATACGCCTTCGGCTGCCGAAAGACTATATTTAACATAGAAGTCCTGGATCGTACGCAGTTCTTCGGCATTCCATCCTCCGGTAGGCTTGCCTGTTTCCGGATTCCTGCCCTCCAGTGTGTACCAATATATTTGCCCTAAAGCCGTTGCATCAGGTCCCAGAGCTGGTTGTACGCCTTCCGGCAATGTTCCGGGTGGCAACGAATTTAATTTTTCCAGGATACGTGAACGGCTCCAGTAAAATTCGATATCATCATCGAAAATAATATAAATGAATGACATACCGAACATGGAGGAACTCCGGATACTTTTCACACCCGGAATGCCCAGTAGCGAGGTTGTTAGCGGATAAGTGATCTGGTCCTGTATGTCTTTAGGTGATCGTCCCATCCATTCGGTGGCGACAATTTGTTGGTTGTCACCGATATCCGGGATCGCATCCACCGGGATGGGGTTACGCGGGATAATACCCCCGTGCCAGTTGAAAGGAGAGGTCGATATTCCCCACACAACAACCAGTATTAATAATAGCATGGTTACTACCCTGTTCTCAAGGAAATAACGGATTATTTTATTTAGCATAGAGTACTGTTTTTATTCTGATGGATTAATTGATGCATACAATCTGAGTCTACAGCATACTTTGTTTTACAAAGAATGGCTATACACCTTCTATTTTCTCTTGTGTTACACAAAAGGAACAGATTATAATAATTTTTTGTTTATGGATTCTAAACAAAAGATATGGTTGGCCCTAAAGCCAATATCAACTAAATCAGAAAAGAACAGTTAAGAATGCATCGTTCCGTACCGCTGCATTCGTCAGGTGGGGTATTATAATAAGGATAAGGTATGCCTGATTCACTTGCTTCGGAGAGAATCTGCAAAGCATTCATATTAAAAAGCAAGGACAGGGTGACCGGTGTATAGTCGATAGCCGGTACCTGATGGATATCCTGATCGACCGTCATTTTAACCAGTTGTGTCTCCGTAGAGCAGCAATGGCCTGCTTGTTTCTTTTCCTTGCATGAAGGACAGGTATCGTTTTGCCATAGCTCAACTTCCACTATCTTACCCATGCAATGATGGATATTCAGGATGATTCCGCTGGAAACCCCGATATAGAGAATGGTTAATATGACTAAAAGATACTTTTTCATATTTGCAAAGATAGGTTTATTTCTCCGGATATAATTATAAAATGTATGGAGCGCTTATTAAAGAATGTTTCATCTTGTTTTCGATAACATTTTCTTTCAATAAAAGGGAAAGTTTAGCATAAAATGTAAGGGCTTGTTTTTTAACTTGCTACAGCTTGCTTTTTAGCGTTTTTTTATGCTATGAAAAGAAAAATAGTATATGAGCTGTCGTTACTTTATTGTATCTTCACCGCGTGAACTAAAAGTATATTTTGTACATTCAAAATAGTAAGTAGCAGAAGTTTTATGATAATAGCTTATTTGAGAGTAACTATTGACAAGCAACATCTTGAAACACAAAAAGATGAAATTACTCGTTATGCGTCAGCAAATGGTTTGGAGATCAGTAAATGGATAACTGATATAGTAGACGGAAAGAGGAAAGAAGGTGAACCTTCCTTGTATCGGTTGATAGACAGAATGAAAAAGGATGACAAGGTGATTATCACGGATATTGCCCGGTTTGGTCGTACCCTTTCCGAAGTGATGACGCTTTTGGGAAAATGTATGGCCCGGGGTATTCATGTATATAGTATCAACGACCGGTATCTGCTGGACAACAGCCTGAATACGGAAGTCGTCTCGGATACCTGTAACCTGGTTTCGGATATCGAGCATCATCTGATGTCTGTCCGGACGAAAGAGGCATTGAATCATAAGAAAGATAAGGAGGGACTGCAACTGGGACGGCCGAAAGGGACCGATGCGAAGCAGTCTTTGCTGGATGCCAACAAAGAAGAAGTGATGAATATGCTTGAGAGGGGAGATACTGTTGTCATGATCTGCAAGCATTTCAACGTATCCAGAAATACCTATTATCAGTTTAAAAGGAATTACGGACTCTAAAACCAATCTTTCTTTCTCATATATATCCAGGTCAGTATACCGGTAAGGAACATCACTCCCCAGGCAATACCATATCCGTATTCCCAGTCCAGTTCGGGCATAAGTTTGAAGTTCATTCCCCATACGCCTACCAGGAATGTCAATGGAATGAATAGGGTCGATACGACTGTCAGCCGTTTCATGATCGCGTTCATGCGCAGGTCATTGTTGGAGATATAAAGATCCACCAATGAAGATATGATTTCCCGGCAACTTTCGGTTGTCTGTATAACGAATTGCAACTGGTCTGACAAATCTGTGTAGACCGGAAGCATGTCGGGACTGATTATCCCGTTTTCGGTACGCAGTAATTTGGGAAATTGTTCTTTCAGGGGTTGGCTGTTTTTACGGATAAGCATATATTCGTGACGGCGTTGCTGGATCATCGAACCCATATTCCCCTGGTCGCTTTTGATATCGAGCAATGTTTCCTCTATATCTTCCAACATTTCCTCCACCTTCGAAGCCGTCTCGACCAGGTTGGCGATGATCGTATTCAGCAGGAAAGCAAGTAAGAGCCCGCTGCCTTTTTTCCGCAGGCTTAACATATCCGATTCCAGTGCTTTCATTGTGTTGGCGAAGACCGGGTTGTTGCTTTCCGTAAAAGTAATAACGACATTACCGGTGACCAGGATACTGATGTGTTCGGAGTGTATCTCCATATTGGCATCATAATAACTGGAATTCAGGATAATAAGCATGTGATTCGCATACTCTTCAATCTTTACCACATGTTGAGGTGTCAGGATATCTTTGGCATCCAGATTATGGAGTCCAAAATCGTTTACGATACGTGTGATCGTTTCCGAATCGGTAAGTCCGCTTACTTGAAACCAGTTTACTTTGTTTGGGTCGACTAGTTTATTAAACGAAGTAGTTCCTTTTTTTACTTCAGCCGTGTGGATTCCATCTGAATTGTATTGTGTGAGACGAATGTCGGTTACAGTTTCATGTTCACCGGCATAATAATATTTATCCGACAAATGCCGGTTTGAAATATGTCTGCGCCTGTGCAAATGTGTTCCCTCTTTTCGTCTCATAGCTACAATTGTTTTAATCCAGTTCTACAACAGTGATACCTGCACCACCAAACTGGACATGCTCATCGTGGTAATGCTCGACTCCCGGAACCGAATGCAGATAGTCGCGTATCAGTTGCCGTAGGATACCCGTACCTGTTCCGTGCAGAATACGGACTCGCCCAGCTCCGACCTGGATGGCATCGTCAATGAAATAGGTGACAGCTTGCAGTGCTTCATCGCCCCTCATACCTCTAACATCTATCTCTTGCTTAAAGTTCAGTTTTTTCTCGTGCATATGATCGGTCGTACCCACACTGACAAAGGTGCTTTTCTGAATTTCTTTCTTGATCTGGCCTTTGCTTACTTTTTCCAGTTGTTCGAGTTTTACAGTACTTTTTATCATACCGAATGCTACAACGGCTTGTTTTCCTTGAAGTTCCATAACTGTCCCGGCAGAAACTTGTCCTTTTAAACGCACATTGTCGCCGACTTCGATCACGTCACGGTTGAACGCTTGTTTGGTGGGCGGAGCATTCTGTTTTTGCTTTTTACGCTCTTTCCGTTCCTGCAGTTTCGCCATTTTGCGAGCTATCTTGTCATCTTCCTCGCCGGTTGATTCGATAGATGTTTTGAACTCTTCCAAGGCTTTACGGGCAAGTTTGGTTTGTTCTTTTTCTGCCTGCGCCTCTTTGATCTCGCGAACTGTATTTTCGATCTTCGCATTTGCTTCGGCCAGTATTCGCTGTGCTTCAGCCTTTGCTTCGCGCATGATCTCTTTACGTTGCTTATTTACCTCCTCCAGATCCTTTTCGTAGCGGGATGTGATATCTTCCAGTTTCTTTTCACGCTGGCGGATATTCTGGCGTTTGCTTTCCCAGTAACGCTTGTCGCGGACGATATCCTGCAGGTATTTGTCCATATCGATATAATCGGAACCGACTTTCGCAGAAGCATCCGCGATCACATCTTCCGGCAACCCGATCTTCCGTGCGATTTCGACGGCAAACGAACTACCCGGGTTTCCGATCGACAGTTTGAACAGCGGTTGCATCAGGTGGCGGTCATATAACATGGCACCGTTTACAATGCCTTCCGTATCTTCTGCAAAATGCTTCAGGTTCTGATAGTGGGTCGTGATCACACCGAAACTACGGTTCCGGTTGAACCGGTCGAGTAGCGCTTCGGCTATCGCACCGCCGATCTGGGGTTCCGTACCGCTACCGAACTCATCGATCAGGATGATTGTCTTTTCATCGCAGTTCCTGACGAAGTACTTCATATTAGTCAGGTGGGAACTATATGTACTAAGGTCATTCTCGATACTCTGTTCATCGCCGATATCGATAAAGATACGGGAGAATATCCCGGTACGCGAACTTTCGTGCAACGGGATCAGCAGACCGCATTGCATCATATATTGCAGCAAACCTACCGTCTTCAGACAAACGGATTTACCACCCGCATTCGGACCGGAAATGATCAGTATGCGCTTCTCCTCACTCAATGTGATATCGAGCGGGATAACCTGCTTGTCCTGTTTTTGCAAAGAGAGGTAAAGTAGCGGATGAACGGCACGTGCCCAGTCTACCTGTTGTATATTCTCGACAACCGGTTTGATCCCTTTCACCTGTTCTGCAAAAAGAGCCTTGGCACGGATAAAATCTATATCTGCCATAAACTCATACGACTGTAGGATATCCGGAACCATCGGGCGTACTATATTGGTAAACTCTGTCAGGATTTTCATGATCTCCCGACGTTCATCACCTTCCAGTTCCCGTACCCGGTTATTGGCTTCCACGACGACTTCCGGTTCGATGAAAACAGTTTTACCGCTTGCCGATTCGTCATGTACGATCCCTTTGATCTTCCTTTTGAAAGCCGGAGCGACAGGTATCATCAGACGTCCGTCACGCATGGTCGGAGTCACATCTTTATCGACCACACCTTCCGATTGGGCACTTCGCAGAATGGATTGCAGGCTGCGGGAAATACCGCTCATCGTTGCTGTAATCTCTTTTCTGATCTGTGCCAGGGTGGGCGAGGCATTGTCTTTTACTTTCCCGAACTTGTCGAGAATGGAGTCGATCTTTCCGATCAGTTGGGGAAATACAAGTATGTCACCCGCCAATGCAGTAAGAGCCGGATAAGCGATCTCTTCCTCTTCAGTCGGACGGAAGAAACGGACGATATCGTTGATTGTCTGTAGGGAACGTTTCAGGTCAAACAGTTCCTTTTCATCCAGCCAGGTTCCTTCCGGACGTATCCTTTTCAGTGAATAACGTACATCGAAAAAGAAACTGGCAGGAAATTCTACATCTCCATGCAGGATACGGACAAACTCATCTGTTTGTTCCAGACGTTCAATAACGGTTGTATAATCGGCAGAGAATTCCATCTCTGCTACCCGCTCTTGTCCCAGCGGGCTTAAACATTTATCGGAAATTAAACGGCGTACTTTATCGAACCCCGTTTTTTGTTCAAAGTTTTGTGGGTATATCACGTTTATTTATATGCTTATTTTATCTCCACCGTAATCTCCCTGCGGATAGTAGGGCGGACGATGATTTCCATTTTGTTCTTGCCCCGTTTGATATCGAACGTACAGGCATTGTTACCTGCCGGATTGACATAAGGAGCATAATAATATAAGTAGGAGAAAGCTCCTACATTGCCGGAACTTTGTAAAGCATCGGCAACCTTAGGGTAGTTGAATGTATCCCAGTACATACAGCGTTTGAAACCATTGGCATCCGTAAACTGTGTTTTAGGATCGCGATATTTCATCGTTTTGGAAATGAAGTTCTTATAGCCTGCTGTAAATTCTTCTGCGGAATAATTCATCTTGTTATTATTGATCTTTTCGATCACATCGCGCGGACGAAGTCCGGATGCGTAAGCCGGCGAATTGCGGTCGACATCCGTAATCAGTTCCAGACGGTCGATGTCATAGCTGATACCCGTATAATTATAGGTTCTCTGATTAACCTTATATAATACATTCCGGCCATATTTTACGTACGGATATTGCATCAACATCAGCGGCACATGTATACGGGCATATTCTTCCAGTTTGTAGGAATCTTCCAGCAACTCGTTCGCTTCACATTCCCAGAGGATACGGCCCGGAACAAAAGCCTGGTCGATCATACGGAAACCGAACTGCAACAGGTATTCTGCTTCCGCCTCTGCCGCCGAATTACCCAGGAACGGGAAAGTGTCCATTTTGCTCACTGTAAAATTATAACGGTAAGTCGGTTCCTTATCTATCATAACTTTGTTCGCTCCTTTAAAGTTCGGATTCTTATCGAAGAAGTAAAATGTCTGTATCAGGATGTCCGGCTGGACAATATCTACGGCCAAACCTTTTTTAGTCATTTCTTTTTCGATACATTCGTTAATGGCAGTTTCCAGTTTACGGTTGTTTTCATCGATTGTTGCGAATGCAAATGTCTTGAATTTGCCGAAGTTGACAGAATCCGGTGTTACCACGGTTTTGAAAGGACAGGTAAAGTTCCGTTCGCTGGTCGTTTCCAGACTGTACATTGCAAAAGCCGATGCCAGTTGGTCTTCCGTAATCGAGTTGACCTTTTTGCAATCTTTTTTTACCATTACCTGCTTAGTCGGTACGGCAAGATTGGAGATGGTGAGTATCACTTCATTTTTACCGGCAGGATTCAATAGTTCTGCAATCTCCTGCGGGGAAACTTCCGTCGATTGCACTCCGTCTATCGCTTCCAGGATATCGCCCTGTTTCACTCCTGCAAGTTCTGCCGAAGAATAAGGAATGACTCCTGTAACAACGGGTTTATATTTTCCCCAGTTATTACTTTGACTGATATCGTAAGTGAACCCTAATCTACAGATCGACGCGTTCCGGTTCTGTGCATAGCCGGTTAAGAATGCAAATAACAGTAATATGGATAAAACAACTCTTTTCATAATGCCAGTAATTCTATTATAGTATTAATAATACCTGTTTATACCTAAATATACAGGCAAAGGTAAAGATATTTTTGTTGAGTATGAATAGTTGGCAGCATATTTGATATTATTCCGGTGAATGATCGCAGGGATAACTTTTTCTACATGTGGAATGTTAGTAGAGGAAGGTTGTCGTATTATGCTGACAATTAGGTAATAATAAAAAAAATAAGATAGTTATGAGCAAGATGAATTTTAACGGAAAGAAAGAAACGGCTGGAAAGAATGAATGTCAGAACAACGAGGAAGCGACAAATTTGCAGCAGGAACAGGAAAATGCGGCAGAAGAATGTGTGCAGACTGACATTGTGACCGAAGAATTGGAAGAGTTGAAAAAGAAGTATGACGAATTGAACGACTCTCATCTTCGTTTGATGGCAGAATTCGATAATTACCGTAAACGTACTTTGCGTGAAAAGGCAGACCTGATCAAGAATGGTGGTGAAGCCGCCTTGAAAAACTTGCTTCCGGTTGTAGATGATTTTGAGCGTGCATTGCAGAACATCCGCAAATCGGACGACGTGGAAGCTGTGAAAGAAGGTGTAGAGCTTATCTATTCCAAATTTATGGCTTATCTGGCCCAGCAGGGAGTGAAAGTTATTGAAGCGGTAGGTCAACCATTCGACACCGAAATGTTTGAAGCTGTAGCTACGATTCCTGCTCCGGAACCTGGCATGAAGGGAAAAATCCTGGATTGTGTACAGACCGGTTATACTTTAAATGATAGAGTGCTTCGTCACGCTAAAGTAGTGGTAGGAGAATAAGCAATATGCTAGAGGGCAAATAACAACAATACAAAGATGGCTAAAAGAGATTATTACGAAGTGCTGGAGGTGGAAAGAACCGCCACAGTGGAAGAAATTAAGAAAGCATATCGGAAAAAAGCGATCCAGTTCCACCCGGACAAGAACCCTGGTGATGCGGAAGCAGAAGAGAAATTCAAAGAAGCTGCCGAAGCGTATGACATATTGAGTGATGCTCAGAAACGTCAGCGTTATGACCAGTTCGGACACGCCGGAGTAGGAGGCGCCTCTCAGGGAGGTGGCTTTGGTGGGGCCGGAATGTCAATGGAAGATATTTTCTCTCAGTTTGGAGACATCTTTGGTGGGCACTTTGGCGGATTTGGTGGTTTCGGAGGTTTTGGCGGAGGCTCACGTGGCGGCCGTCGTGTGAACCGTGGTTCGGATTTACGTGTGAAGGTAAAGCTGAACCTGAAAGAGATCGCTAACGGAGTAGAAAAGAAGATAAAAGTCAAAAAGTACGTTCCCTGCAGCAAGTGTCACGGTAGTGGTGCGGAAGACGATCACAGCTCCAAAACTTGTGAAACCTGTCATGGAAGCGGTGTGGTGACCCGCATTGCCAATACGATCCTGGGGCAGATGCAGACACAGTCGACCTGTCCTACCTGCGGTGGTGAAGGCAAGATCATCACTAAAAAATGTACGCAGTGTACCGGTGAAGGTGTTATGCGTGACGAAGAAGTCATTACGATCAATATCCCGGCAGGTGTGGCAGAAGGCATGCAGTTGTCCATGAGCGGCAAGGGTAATGCTGCCCGTCATGGTGGTGTGAATGGTGACCTTCTGATCCTGATCGAAGAGGAACCGCATCCGGAACTGATCCGCGATGAGAATGACTTGTTATATAACTTGTTGTTAAGCGTTCCCCAGGCCGCTTTGGGAGGAACTGTCGAAGTACCGACCATCGATGGGAAAGCGAAGGTGAAGATCGAACCGGGTACACAGCCGGGTAAGGTATTACGTCTCAGAAACAAGGGACTTCCTTCCGTGAACAGTTACGGAACAGGTGACCTCCTTGTCAATGTAAGCGTATATATTCCTGAGACATTGTCTGCTTCAGAAAAAGAAACATTGACCGGTCTGGAAAACTCGCCGAATTTCCAGCCGAACCGTACGATGAAAGAAAAGATCTTCAGCAAATTCAGACATATGTTTGATTAATTCTTTTAATATAAAATGAAGAATGCCCACGATACCTGAAGGTAAAGGGGCATTCCTTTTTTTGAACAGAATTTATCAAGGGGGTACTTATACTATCTTGTTTCCTTCAAAGCATCTTCCAGGCTGATGCCCAGTGCATCGGCAACACCTTTGCCATAGGCAGGATCGGCTTTGTAACAGTTGCGTACGTGACGTTGCTGGATGAACAATTCGGCTCCACCGATCTGACGGGCAGTATTTTCGAACAGAACCTGTTGTTCGTCGGCTGGCATCAGGCGGAACAGAGCACCCGGCTGGCTGTAATAATCGTCATCGTATTCACGTTCGTTATAATTGTAGATATCGCCGTTGGCTTTCAAAGGCGGTTCTTTCTTTTCGGGAGAATCCTGCCATTCGCCGTAACTGTTCGGTTCATATCCTTTTGCCGAACCGTAATTACCGTCTACGCGCATGGCTCCGTCGCGATGGTAAGCATGGAAAGGACAACGAGGTTTGTTTACCGGTATTTGTTCAGAGTTCACACCCAGGCGATAACGTTGTGCATCTCCGTAAGAGAACAGACGTCCCTGAAGCATTTTGTCCGGAGAGAAACCGATACCTTCTATCGTGTTGATCGGGTTGAAGGCTGCTTGTTCCACATCTGCGAAATAATTTTCCGGGTTACGGTTCAGTTCGAGGATACCCACGTCGTGCAGCGGGAAATCGCCGTGCGGCCATACCTTTGTCAGGTCGAACGGATTGATACGGTAGTTTTCTGCCTGTTCTTCCGTCATTAGCTGGATCTGGAATTTCCATTTAGGGAAATCTCCTTTTTCAATGCTTTCAAACAGGTCACGCTGATGCGATTCGCGATCTTTTGCGATGATCGCTTCTGCTTCCTGGTCAGTCAGGTTCTTGATCCCCTGTAATGTCCTCAGGTGGAACTTTACCCAGATACGTTCGTTCTTAGCATTGATAAAGCTATATGTATGGCTACCGAAACCGTGCATGTGGCGATAAGAATAGGGGATACCGCGGGAACTCATGGTAATGGTAACCTGATGTAATGCTTCCGGAAGCAATGTCCAGAAATCCCAGTTATTGTTTGCGCTGCGCAGGTTTGTTTTCGGATCTCTTTTGACGGCGTGGTTAAGGTCGGGGAATTTTAACGGATCGCGCAGGAAAAATACCGGTGTATTGTTTCCGACTAAATCCCAGTTGCCTTCTTCTGTATAAAACTTCATGGCAAAACCACGAATATCGCGTTCAGCATCTGCCGCTCCGCGTTCACCGGCAACGGTAGAGAAGCGAACGAAACAGTCTGTTTTTTTACCGACTTCACTAAAGATCACAGCCTTTGTGTATTTAGTAATGTCGTGTGTCACAGTAAAAGTACCAAATGCTCCGGATCCTTTGGCATGCATACGTCTTTCAGGAATGACTTCGCGGTCGAAATGGGCCAGTTTCTCTAAAAACCAGGGGTCTTGTAATAACATTTGTCCACGCGGACCTACTGTCTGTGAATTCTGATTGTCTGCAACGGGGCGACCGTTGGCAGCTGTTAGCTTTTTGTTCTCCATAAATAAATTTTTTATTTGTATAAAGTCGAAAACATCTTACCTTGAATATTAATGTAACCAACCTTATACGCGATTTGTTTTCGATTACTGAACAAAAGTAAAATGTTATTAAACAGAAATCAAATAGGTAATTTTGATAGGTATATAGGAGCTATTTATTAATAGTTTGTATTAGGGGACGCAGATGACGCAGAAAACGCAGAGTAAACGCAGATAAATTATTGTTTAAAAGAAAATAAAAAGTCTGCGCTTTCTGCGTCATCTGCGTCCCCTAATACGATCTGAAAGGTTCACTTCTTTCCCCCGGAGCTGTCGGGCGACGATTTATCCAGCCACTTTTCCTGGATGGTTTGCATCCATTCGTAGAAGCTAGGGATGAAAGCGGTAGCGAAGATCGTATTGATCGCCATACCGAATACAACGGCTGCACCCAATGAGACACGGCTGGCGGCTCCGGCTCCGGTAGCGAACAGCAACGGCATAACGCCCAACACGAAAGCGAACGAAGTCATCAGGATCGGGCGCAGGCGGACGTGTCCGGCTTCGAGAGCCGATTCGCGGATGGAATTACCTGCGGCACGGTAGTCGCGGGCAAACTCGACGATCAGGATACCGTTCTTTGCAGAGAGGGCTATCAGCAGGATAATACCGATCTGAGTATAGACGCTGACAGGTACACCCATGATGAAGCAACCCAGAATAGCACCCAACAATGCGATCGGCAATCCCAGAATGGCAGCCAGCGGGCTTGTCCAGCTTTCGTATTGTGCCGAAAGTACGAGGAAGGCAACCAGTAATGCCATACCGAAGATTAGGATCGTAGTCGATCCGGCTTTTGTTTCCTGATAGGCGACGGAGGTCCATTCGTAACCGAAATTATCACCCAGTTGTTCCTGTATCAGTTCTTCCATGGCCTGTATGGCTTCTCCGGAACTGTATTTCGGATTAGCGATACAGGTGATGGAGGCGGAGGAATACATATTATACAGGTTGATCTGGTCCAGTCCCAATTGTTGTATGGCTTCTGTAAAGGCGGAGAAAGGAACCATTTTACCTGCGCTGTTCTCCAGGCTTAACCGCATAACGTCGTCGATCACTTTCTGAGCTTGTCCGCTGGCTTCGATCTTCACCTGGTAGATGCGTCCGAACTCGACAAAGTCATTTACATAGGCAGCTCCCATGTAATAACTTAATGTCGAGAAGACATCGCTCAATTGTAATCCCAGCAGCTGTACTTTATCGCGGTCTATGTTCAGTCGGTATTGTGGCACATTGGCCTGATACATACTGGATAAACTCAGGAGCTGAGGCTTGGTATGATAGGTTTCCAGCAATGTTTCGATGGCATGCTGCATTTCGGTCGGTCCCAGGTTCTTGCGGTCTTCCAGTTGCAGTTGCAGGCCGCCGGAAGCACCCAGGCCAGGGATGGCAGGAGGGACCAGGGCAAATATCTGCGCTTCCTGGATACCGTAAGCTTCCCGGTTGAAGCGGGTGACTACATCTTGTGCCGTATGACCTTTCCCTTTCCGTTCATTCCAGTTTTTCAGTACGACAAAATAGGTTCCGGCATTCGATAATTCGCCGCCTCCCATCACGGAGAAACCGCTGATGCCCATATAGGTTTTGACTTCCGGATAACTGTCGAGTATCTTGTTGATCTTCCGGCTTACTTCCTGAGTACGGGGCAGACTGGCTGCCGGAGGCAACTGGGTTGAAACCAGGAAATAGCCGTCATCTTCTTCCGGAATGAAAGTCGATGGCCAGCGCATGAACAGAATGGTTGCTGCGGCTGAGACGATCAGGAAGATGACCAGTGTGACGATCTGATGTTTCAGCATGCGATCAACCACATCATCGTAAACCTTTTGTGTTTTGTCATATACTTTATTGAATGCTTTGAATACGAAAAAGGTCGGATCTTTGGTGACTTGCAGGAACAAGGCACAGAGAGCCGGCGTCAACGTCAGCGAGTTGATACCGCTCAATACGGTTGCGGCTGCGATGGTCAGGGCGAATTGTTTGTAAAGCTGCCCGGAGATACCGCCAATAAAGGTCGTCGGGATGAATACGGCCAATAAGACCAGCACGACGCCGACGATCGGTCCGACAATCTCGCCCATCGCTTTGGTCACCGCTTCGCGTGCCGTATATTTCCCCGTGTCCATATATCGCGACGAGTTCTCGACGACCACGATCGCATCATCTACCACAATGGCAATAGCCAGTATCAACCCGAACAATGTCAAGGTGTTTACCGAGAATCCCAGCGCCCCCATTACAGCCAGTGTTCCTATCAATGAAACAGGGATGGTGAGGCAAGGAATGATTACTGCCCGGAAGTTTTGGAGGAACAGGAAGATAACCAGGACGACCAATGCAGTTGTCTCCAGGAAGGTTACTAATACTTCGTCGATGGAGGCGTTTATGACTTCCGTCGTGTCGAGTGTTACATTATACTCAACACCTTGCGGCAGGGTAGCGGCTATTTCTTCCATTTTCGCCCGTACGGCTTTGGATACTTCCAACGAGTTGGAACCCGGTAACTGGTAGATGGCAATCGCTGCCGCCTGTTGCCCTTTTAGCTGGGAGGTCACATTGTAAGAGGAACTGCCCAGCTCAGTACGGGCGATATCTTTCAGGCGGAGTATTTTGCCGCCTTGTTCAGTCCGTATGATGATATTTCCGAACTCTTCCGGAGTGGTCAGGCGACCTTTTACAGTAAGGGTATATTGGTAAGGATTGTTTGCCTGCGCGATCGGTTGCCCGACATAACCGGCGGATACCTGCCTGTTCTGCGTAGATATGGCCTGAAAGACCATATCGGGCGTCAGGTTACGGATACGCATGACTTCGGGATCGAGCCAGATACGCATACTGTAACTACCGGCTCCCATGACATTCACGGAACCGACTCCCGGCAGGCGGGCCAGCTGGTCGGTCAGATTCAGGCTGGCATAATTGCTCAGATAAAGCCCGTCATAGAGGGGATCTTTAGAGGTTAGTGAAAGCATCATCACAATGTTTGACGATTGTTTGCGAGTCGTGATACCTTGTACGATCACGGCTTCCGGAAGGCTGCTTTGCGCGATGCTGACACGGTTCTGTACCATGACGGTCGCCATGTCGATATCCGTACCGACCGCAAATGTGATGGTCAGTGAATAGGCACCGGAGCTGGAGGAATTGGAACTCATATAGAGCATTCCGTCCACACCGTTCACCTGTTGTTCGATCGGTAATCCGACGGTCTGTGAGACCGTTTGTGCATCCGCCCCCGGATAAACGGCCGAGACCTGTACGGTAGGCGGCGTGATATCCGGATATTGGGCGATGGGTAATACGTTGAGTGTGACCAGTCCTGCTACTACAATGATCAGGGCAAGAACGGTGGCAAAGATCGGTCTGTTTATAAAGAATTTTACCATGACGTTCTTATTTTATGGGGGTGATACTCATTCCGTCCCTTACTTTCAGTAAAGCGGTGGTGACGTAACGTTCGTTCGGTTCGATCCCGCTGATGACCTGCCGCAGCGTGTCGTCCACCAGTTGTCCCGGTTCTATATGGCGGTATCGTACGATATTGGAATCATTGACGATATAAAGGTATTTTCCCAGCTGGTCGGTACCGATGGAGGCATCGCGCACCAGGACGGCGTCTTTCTTTTCGCTGTAAGGGAGGGTGATGGTGACGTATAATCCGCTTTTCAGTTCCCCGTCCTTGTTATCGAGATTGGCACGGACATTCAGTGTCCCGGTCGAGAGGTCTACATTGGGAGAAAGGTAATCCAGTCGGCCTGTGTAGTTCTGACGTCCGTTTTCTCCCAGGTGTACGGAGATTGTTTCGGGCAGCCGGACGGTGGAGTCGTTTTGGGCGGCCGTGATCATCATCTTCATAAACTGGTTATCCTCGATGTTGAAGTTTACATACATCAGGTCGTCTTTATATAAAGTAGCCAGCGTGACGGGCTGAACCGAACCATTGATGTAGTTGCCTATATCGTAGTTAGCGCGTGTGATCCGTCCGTCGAACGGAGCGCGGATATAGCAATAGCTCAGATTGGTCCGGGCGGTGTTCAATCCGGCTTCCGCATTGCGTACGGAGGCTTCCATCTCGGCTACGGTCGATTGAGCCTGCAAGACTTGGATTTGGCTGACAGCTCCGCTTTTAGCCGCTTCTTTCATCCGCTCATAATTGCTTCGGGCATAATCGAGTTGTGCTTTGGAGGTTTTGAGTGCCGCTTCTGCCTGTACTACATTATCTTTATAGGTATCGGGTTCGATCACGAAGATCAGATCGCCTTTCCGGACTTTGCTGCCTGCTACCAGGTGCGAGGTCTGAAGATATCCGTTTACCCGGGCAACCAGGTTTACCATTAACTCGGAGCTCAGATAACCGGGATAATCTTTTGTCAGCGTAATATCCTTGACTTCCGGTGTTGTTACACTGATGGAAGGAGCCGGGGCCTCCGTCGGTTGCTTTTTCCCTTTGCACGATGCCATCAGGAGGGATGACAGGGCGATCAGGGTGATTTTAATTGTCGTATTCATATTTGCGTTTTTTAGTTTTATTGGTCGTCTCTTTCTCTCGACTTCGTGAGATAAAGAAGTTATTCCTGGTTCCAGCCGCCGCCCAGTGCCTGATAGAGCTGGATCAGATGGAGAAGTGAACTGCCTTTAGCCTGTGTCAGCTGGTTTTCATAGGTGAGTAACGAGCGTTGGGCGTCCAGCACGTTCTGGAATGGGGTCAGTCCCTGTTTGTACAGGTCGAGCGACAGATCGAGTGTCTGCTTACCCTGATTGACCACCTCGCGGAGAGCGACGATCTGTTTGATCGAATTTTTATACGAACTCATCGCATTATCGACTTCCTGTACGGAAGAGAGGACGGTTTCATTGAACTGCTTGATCGTCTCGTCCAGTTGGGCTTTAGCCAGGCGCGTTGCCTGTGCCAGTTTACCTCCCTGAAAGAAATTCCATGAGATAGCCGGTGCGATTTCATACGTCAGACTGTTATGATTGGCTATTTTATCGATGTCGTGCGAAGCGAATCCGATGGAACCTTTGACGAATACCTGTGGCCACCAATCGGATTTCGACGCTCCTAGTGTGGCAGCCTGTGCATTCACCTGGCGCTCGGCGGAGCGGATATCCGGACGGCGAAGCAGGAGATTTGCCGGAAAGCCTATTCCGACTGTTTCGATGTAGTTAGGCAGCGGGCGCGGGGTGTCGATCAATCCTTTGACGTCTTGCGGATAAAGTCCCATCAATACCGCCAATGCGTTTGTATACTGGATGATGCCTGCTTCCAACATGGGTAGTGAGGCTTTGGTACTGTAATAGACAGACTGGGCTTGTGCTACATCCAGTTTTGAAACCAACCCTGTCTCATATCTTTTTTGGGTAATCTCAACGACAGCCTGTTGGGAGAGGCAGTTTTGTGTGACTACGTCGACTTCCTGTTGCAGTTCACGCAAATTGATATAAGCAGATGCGACCTGGGCGCAAAGGGACACCATTACTGCATTATATTCCTCTTTGGAGGCTGCAAAGTTTTCTTTCTGGGCCTTTACACGATTGCGGATACTGCCGAATACGTCTACTTCCCAGCTCATCGAAAGCGAAGCATCGGCGTATTGGGTAATTGTCTGCGGCAGGCTACTGGTGTTGCCACTGCTCTGCTGCCTGGTCCATCCGGCCGAAAGTCCCAGTGTAGGTGAATAACTGCCCTGCTGTATGCGTAGGTTGGCTTTTGCCATGGCAATACGGTCGGCGGCCATCTGCACAGAATAGTTCTGCTTCACGGCTACATCGATCAGGGAATCCAATACCGGATCATCAAAATTCTTCCACCAGTTGTCTTCTACGGGTAAGGTCTGTTGGAAACTACTGTCATTCTCCTGCCACGCCTCCGGCAATGCGTGATCGAGGTACTTATGCTTTGTCTGTGCCATTAGCGTTATCGGCAGAAAAAGACAAAGCACAGTATAACACCATGTACTTATGTGCATAACTTTTTTGTTTAGATTCTACACATAAACATAAAAAAGTCATGCTTGGTTTAATAAAGGACTAATTTTCACGAGATAATAAGGATGGGTGGGGAGTACCTTGCTTTAAATAGAGCAATCGAACCAAAATAAATTATTTCGGTTCTTATCAGATTATCGATAACCTCACAAAAGTAAGTACAATAGAAAAGTGACTACCGGATAGGAGCAGATAGGGATGGTTAGTGCTGAATAAAGACAGTTATTCTTTATTGGAAAAAGAGCTGACAACCGCTGTCGAAACATAGGTGTTTTAACGACAAAACATATATGATTTGCAAACGAAACATATATGTTTTGGAAAATGATTTACTTTGTAATAGAGCGTTAGAGAACGGTTGTGACCTTTACTGAAAGTAGTTTACAGATAAAACATTTATTACTAAAAACAATTTACATAACAAAACTAAAATCCTAACTTCAGTTTACACCTTTTGTGTTTATTCCTGCAACAACTTTACAGAAAGCTCTGCCGGCTGGAAAGAGAAACAAAGTTAGTGAATAAAAATCACCCATCCAAAAACTCATCGCTCTGGGATCGCCTAAGCGGCAAGGGAGTGGAGCACCACTCCCGACGAGCGTTAATCTCTATTGATAAACAGAGATATGGGTTTTCGTATAAGGATAATTTTTCCACATTCTTTTCAACTCCTTGTCTTGTTTGTATGCTTGCTCAGGCGTTAGCCAGTTATTACTGGCATGAGGCCTTTCCTTATTATAAAACTCGATAGCCGGAATCAATACCTTTCGTATCTCGTCCTCATTTTCAAAGGAATATAAAGAAAGCCACTCTTGTTTAAGGATGCCATTAACCCGTTCAGCTACAGCATTCTCCAGCGGATCCCCGTGTTCTGTACGGCTGGCTTGCATACCATTTTTTGCCAATAATTCCATATAAGCAAAGCAAGTGTATTGAATACCTCTGTCTGAATGGTGGATCAAACCAGTCAGTGGATAGCCGGCAGTTTCTACTGCTTGATTCAGAGCTTCTTCTGCATTTTTACACTTCATAGATGAAGAAAGTACCCAGCCCATAATCCTATGGGAATAAAGGTCTGTAATAAGAAATAAATAGCAAAAGCCCTTCGATGTCCAGACATAGGTAATATCACTTACCCAAACCTGGTTCGCAGCAGTAGGAATCAGACCTTTTATCAGATTTGGATAGAAAGGAGCGTATGGATCCGAATAAGTTGTCCGTGCTTTACGTCTTTTTACCCGAAGCATCAGACCGCTTTCTCTCAACAGGTTATAAAAGGCATCACGTCCCATTGTTAACTTCTCCCCAAAATAACTCTTGCACATTTCAAATAATTTCTGGCAACCTATACGCGGAGCTTTTAGACGAACATCATGGACATACTCCAATATAAAACCTTTGAATACAAGCCGCTCAAAATCAATCTCATGATGCAGATAATAAGACTGTCGGCTAACACCAAACAGTTCGCAAAGAGAAGAGACTTTATAAAAGTTCTTCTCCTTACGCAGTCTTTTTACTGTTTGGTGCCAGCTTTTTTTCTGATCGGAATCTTGAACATTTCTTCTGCCACATCAATCATCGTGTCATAGGCATCTGCACGCATTCTTTCCTGATAAATAGCCAGTTTCG
>NZ_QUHH01000040.1:0-267 GCF_003479515.1 Parabacteroides sp. AF14-59
ACTTTTCCATATGTCAATGGTTTTAATGGTCTGCTGCCTACTAGCAGGCAACGGGACAAAGATAGTTGTTTTTCATTTACTTCAAAGGCAGAAGACGTTTTTTTTCATGGCTTCTGTGAGAAAAAGAACTTCAAACATAAGCGTTACTAAACGGATATAGAAATAATTGAACTATCCGAGCAAGCGATCAGTCATACATAAAACATGCTTAGTTACAGGTTCATTTGCCGTTGGTTTTAACCAACGGATTAGTAAATGCTCTCTCTC
>NZ_QUHH01000040.1:277-32541 GCF_003479515.1 Parabacteroides sp. AF14-59
ACCAACGGATTAGTAAATGCTCTCTCTCTTTGGACTTTAGTCCCATTTAAGCAGTCTCTCTATTGAAGAGAAATGTGGCTGAAGCCAAAAAAGAGAGAAAACTTGTAAACCGTCAGTTAAAACTGACGGCAAATAGACCTGTAATGGCTAAGTCACTTTGATAAGGGGGATAGCTCGAAATTGATAATAATTGAAATAAATGAATTCTACCAGCAGGTTAATACATTATTATATCTTTTGCAGCTGATCTGCTCTATATCATTCAAAAGACTTTGTCTAATTGCTTTTTTTGTACTTTGCTTGTTAACTTTATGTATCTGAATTGTTTATGATGGAATTTTGATGTTGACAATAGTCTGTATAGAGATAAAAAACTATTTCCGCAAAGAAGGGGAAAGATATGTTAACAAAGGGTGTATTAATGGTATCTTGGAGTATGAAAAACAAGAGAATGAAACGTTAATTCCTATGACGAAAATAATCGGTCGTTTTTTTTAGTCACTACAAAGCTAGTCAATATCTTTAATAAACAAAGGCTTTTTTGAAAAAAATATCATTGAATTTCAGATTTTTACTTGTTGATTTTTCGTGTTAGTTAAAAAAATGGATTTGATGAAAACCATGACTAAAAAAAACGACCGTTTTAGCTAGTCATTCTTTTAACAGAATAATATTGATATATTAACAATCTGCTCTTTAGGAGTAACCTACATGGTCGATTTAAGAAAAACACAACAACCAATATTCCTTGCACTTGACGATTTAATCGCAATACAAAGAAACTTTCCGCCGCGGCACTACGACGAAAAACAATCGATTGGGGAAATTTCACCGACCAGATACGAAACGACAAAAACGATAAGAAAACAATCTCCGACCGTGTACGGAGAAATAAAAATCACACTTTTATTCGTTCTTACGCACATTAATACTATCGCTAAGAATGTATTGTACTTCAAATGGCATATGAAACATGTTGAGAAATATTTTTTGCCATTCCGTACATGGTCGGTAGATGTTTTCCTGTTGTTTTCGTCGTTACGTAGTACTACGGAAAAACAAAACGATCCATTTTTATTAAACTTAAACAGAATACCATTATGGCAAAGATTCAAACTTTCCCAAAATCGCGGTTAAGAAACGGTGAATTATTAGATGCTACAAAAGCAATCATCCAAAAAATGAATAGTCTTGACGGTGTCATTACTCCTGTCAAGGCTTGTTACGATGTTTTCTCAGATAACGTCGAGAAATATGAATATAGTATTGTAAAACGTTCTAAAAACGAATTTGTCCTTGAGGTGAATCAGGCAAAAAACGAAAACCTTAATAACCGAGGTACAATTTTCAAAATTGTCGATGGATACAAGAAATCGCGGATTATGGAAAAAAGACTGGCGGCGATTTCTTTGGTAGCCGCTATCAGCGGATTCAGGAAAGTCCGTAACCTGTCATTGGAAAACTTGATACAGGATACATTCTTATTTATCAAATTGCTGGAATCAGATCTTTACAAAGATAAAATAACAACCCTCGGACTCACCGAACAGGTAGCTTCCCTTAAAACGATCAATAACGAATGTATAGAATTGATCAATAAAAAACTGTCTGTCTATGTCAGCCGTAAACGCCCGGTGAATACAGAAAATGCACGTATATGGGTAAACAAGTCGTACGACGAACTGGTGGACGAACTGAACGCCTACACTCGCTACAACGGTAACGACAAGTACTTTGAATTATTCACCTGGTGGAACGCCATGATCGACGAATATCGCTCCAAGATTTCCGACCGTTATGGTAGCAAGGCTGGCGGTAAGTTGGATAACGGTGTCAGCAACACGCCCTTCCCGGATAGTGGCAGCGGCGGCGACCGTCCTGAAATTGAATAATAACCCGCAAAAACAGTGGGTATAATAACAAATAACAACTACTCTATGGATGACGAATTTTTACAACCCAGGATAGACCTTGAGTATAATATGCTTACAAAGCTTATGGGGGTCAGTATCAGCAAGCATTTGCTGGACGAACATTTAACGCTTCTCTGGGCAAACGATGCTTATTATGAACTGATCGAATATGAAAAAGAAGAATACGAGGCTCTTTTTCATAATCGACCGGATTTATATATGGCCTCCTGTCCTGAATCTGCACAAATGATAAATAATAAAATATATGAAGCTCTCGAAAATCAGCAGAACGGTTATGAGATAGTAGTCCTGATGCCTGTGAAAAGCGGTTTGAAATGGGTTAAGTTGGCGACTACATTTACCGACCAGCTGGTAGATGGGAGAAGTATCGCTTATACTGTTATGACCAATGTCGATGAAAGCATGCAGGAACAACTCGTCAAAAAGATTACCTATAAGCATTTTCCCGGCTTTGTCACGAAACAAAAGATCTGCCGGGACGGAAATTTCATCCTGTTGGAAGCCAATAAGAAATTTATAGAATTTACAGGTATCGATGAGAAGTCGTTTATCAGCGGCTTACAGTTTTTTTATCTGGATGAGGAAAACGAGCTCTTGTTCAATAAATACCTTCCTGTCATGCAGAAAGGCGATCCGATCCATTTAACTTTCCACACGAACGACAAGGATGGTAACGATACCTATATGCAGTTGAACGGTACGTGCATCAAATGGGAAAATGATGAACCGATCTATCTCTTTGTCTATATTGACATTACTGAACAATATGAATTACAGAAGCAACTGAAAAAGCAATCTGTCGAATTGCAGAGGGCTTTGCAATTAGCTGAAAAGGCAAATAATGCGAAATCTGATTTTCTTGCCAGTATGAGCCACGATATCCGTACGCCTATGAATGCGATCATAGGCATGAGTTTTCTCGCCAAGGCGAATATCGGCAATGATAAGAAGGTACTCGATTGCATAAATAAAATCGAAAGCTCGTCGAACCTGCTTCTGGGGTTAATCAACGAAGTACTGGACATGTCGAAGATCGAAAGCGGTAAGCTGCTTTTATCGAAAGACGAGATCAACATAGGTGTCTTGCTGGAAGAACTGGTCTTGATGATGCAACCCGAAATAAAAAAGAAAAAGCATACTTTACATATTCATATCACGAAAATGCAACATGAAAATGTTGTAGGAGACGCACAACGTATCAAACAGGTTTTTATGAATCTGTTGTCCAATGCCATTAAATATACGCCCGAAAAGGGTCAGATCAATGTCACGATAGAAGAAAAAGGCATTCAAAACAATACCGGAATGTATAAGTTTGTATTTGAAGATAACGGACGGGGCATGAAACCTGAATTTCTTGAAAAAATATTCCTCCCTTTTGAACGCGCCAAAGATAAAGAAATATCAACGATCCAGGGAACCGGACTCGGTATGTCGATCAGTTATAAAATAATCGAAATGATGGGCGGTACGATCCGTGTGGAAAGCGAATACAGCAAGGGGTCGTGCTTCACGGTCATACTCCCGATGATATACAGGGAACAGGCTCCCGTTGAAGATATAGACACCAACGGACGTCCGATCCTGGTGGTAGACAACGATGAGCTTTCCTGCCTGAGCGTCTGCTATCATTTGACGGAACTGGGTATCGCCAATAAATATGTCATTTCAGGGTATGAAGCTTTGAGGGAGGTACAAAAATACAAGAAGGAAGATAAATATTATTTTGCCGTCATACTTGATTTGAAAATGCCGGGTATAGATGGATTAAGAACTGCCGACGGAATAAGGATGATCGTGGGCGAGGATATACCGATCATTATCTTATCGGCTTACGACATCGAAGAATATGAGGAAGAAGCCCGGAAAGCGAAAGTCGATGCTTGCATGACCAAGCCGGTGTACCGATCGAAACTGGTCAATACCCTGAAATCTTTTGTGAAAACGGAAGAAAAAGAGGTGAAGAAAGAGGTTCGGCCTAGTTTTTTCAACGACGATTATTCCGGCAAGCGCATCCTGGTGGTCGAAGACAACGAACTGAACCGTGAGATAGCCATCAGTATCCTAAGCATGAGCGGAGTTAGCGTAGAGGCTGCCGTTGACGGGCAGGACGCGATAAATATTGTGTCATGTTCGGAGGAAGGCTATTATGATTTGATCCTGATGGATGTTCAAATGCCTGTGCTGAACGGGTATGATGCGACGCGAAGGATCAGGATGCTCCCACGTTTGGATGTGGTGCAAATACCTATTATTGCGATGACGGCAAATGCTTTTACAGAAGATATAAAGCTTGCGCTTCAGTCGGGGATGAACGCGCATCTGGCTAAACCGATCGACATTAAGGCATTGTCCGGTGTTTTAAATAAATATTTACGTCAATAGATCGGTATCGGGGGTGTACCGTCAGTCCGTTTTGTCATGTCGGACGCGGTGCACCCTTTTGCGTTTTCTGCAAACCTTGTTTCGTGGCGGGTTTGGAGGTTATTGAAGAAACTGATCCGTTAGTTGTAAATATTGCTCATTATCAGTACTTTTAAGTATAAATATATTAAGATGGCGCCTTATTTATTAATGTATGCCAACGAATGAAAATCGTATTGTTAAGTTTCTTATATTTGTATCATATTTAACGCTGATTAATAGCGGATAATCGTTTTAATTACACAAAAAAATAATGATATGAATACACTCCAATTCCAACAAAAATTAGTAGGCTTGCAAGAGAACATGCTGAACTTTGCACTTATGCTTACTGCCGACCGGGACGATGCCCAGGATTTGTTGCAGGATACAACACTGAAAGTGTTGAATAATCAGGAAAAGTTCGTTGATAACGTCAACTTCAAGGGGTGGGTTTTAACTGTAATGCGCAATATTTTCATCAATAACTACCACAAAGTTGTACGTACGCAGACAATCGTTGATTCGAGTGCCGACCTGTATAATTTGAATGTAACAAGCGATTCAGGTTTCGACTCTCCCGATTCTTCCTACCAGATACAGGAAATATCCAAGGCGATCGAGCAACTGAACGATGATTTAAGAGTCCCGTTCTCTATGTTCGTCACGGGTTACAAATACCACGAAATAGCTGAAAAACTGGATCTCCCGTTAGGCACTATCAAGAGCCGTATCTTTTTTGCCCGCCAGGAGTTACAGAAGGTTCTGAAAGATTTCAGATTTATGTAAACGACTGTCTCTTCCATGACAATAAAGCCGTCGCAGGCTTCCGTAACAGGAAACGCAGACGGCACAAAGTACGCAGGGTCTTACAGATTTATTCTTTTAATGAGTAATATGGTCTGGATTTCCCTGCGTATTTTGTGTTGTCTGCGTTCTTTTTGGCAGGCTTTCGCGGCTGTCTTATTTTTTTATATTTATATATATTATTGTAACATCTGGTACAGCTTGTCCAGCTTCGGAGCCATGATGATTTCCGTACGGCGGTTCTTGCTGCGTCCCTCGGCCGATTCGTTGTCGGCTACCGGCATATATTCGCCGCGTCCGCTGGGCTGGATCTGCAACGGGTTCACGCCATAGTCTTTGGTCAGGATGCGGACTACCGATGTGGCACGTATCACGCTCAAATCCCAGTTATCCTTGAACTGTGCCGTATTGATCGGCTTGCTGTCGGTGTGCCCTTCGATATAGACGTCTATATCCGACTGTTTGTTGAGGACTTCCGCCAGCTTTGCCAACGCTTCTTTTCCTCGTTTGTCCACGCGCGCGCTGCCCGATTCGAATAACAGCTTGTCGGACATGGCGACGTACACCTTGCCGTCTTTTTCAGTCACCGTCAGTTCGTCGCTGCTGAAGCCCAGCAGGGCATCCTTCACGCTGTTCAGCAGGTTACGGACTTTCTCGTTCTGGGCGTTGATCATGTCCTGCAGTTCGTTGATCGTCCGTTCACGTTCGTTCAGCTCTTCCATCTTCTGGCTGAGGAGGCTGTTCAGTTTCTCCTGTTGCGTCATGTTCGAACTGAGCATCGTCTGGTAATTGCGGATATTGCTGCCCATGCGTGTCGTGTCGCGCTGGAGGGCGGCGAGGCGCTCGTTCAGTTTGTCGCCGGTATCCCGGCAATCTACCAGTTGTTCCTGTAGCGCGTTGCCACGGCCGATGGCTTCGAGACGCCCGTTTTCAGCTTCCAGGTATTTCTTTTTCGTTACACATGAAGTGCACATCAGCAGTGCGGAGACTGCTATGAATAAAACTTTTCTCATTTCTTCTATAATTTTCGTGCAATGTAATATTTATTACATTTTACTTGTATCCGAATTAAGATATTTGTAATCAATTAAACTTTAATTAAGGCTGTATGAAGATAAAAGAGATCATAAACACGATTCTGCCTACCCGGCGCAGCAAGTTATTTGCGCTTGTGGCGAGTGGGGCGATCTGTGGTCTGGGCTTTTATACATTTTATGTATCGAGGGCCTGGAGTTACTTGTCGGATGAGCCGTCGACCTGTGTGAACTGCCATATCATGGGGCCTTATTATGCCACCTGGAAACATAGTTCGCACAGCAGGAACGCCACCTGCAACGACTGCCATGTGCCACACGAAAACGCCGCGAAGAAATGGTTCTTCAAAGGAATGGACGGCATGCGTCATGCCGCTGTATTTATGATGCGCGGGGAGCCGCAGGTGATCCAGGCTATCGACGAGAGTGCCGAAGTCATAATGAACAACTGTATCCGCTGCCATACGCAACTGAATACGGAATTTGTCAATACGGGCCGGATCGACCACGAAATGGCTATGGCAGGAGAGGGGAAGGCCTGCTGGGACTGCCATCGCGAAGTGCCTCACGGAGGATCGAACAGCCTTTCGTCGACACCGTCGGCCATCGTTCCTTACCCGAAAACCAATACGCCTGATTGGCTGAAAGAGATGCTTAAGTAAAACGAATAAAATAAAAATCAACGAATATGGAAAAGAAACTTAAATCATGGCAGGGCTGGTTGTTGTTTATCGGAACAATGGCCGTCGTTTTTGTACTGGGTGTACTGGCCGCTTCTATCAACGAGAGACGGGCTGAAATTGCCAGCGTTATGAATAACAAGAAGGTCGAAATCAAAGGGATTGAGGCAGTAAACGAAAAATTTGCCCCGAACTATCCGCGCGAATATGAAACATGGACGCAGACTGCCGATACCAGCTTCCGGAGCCAGTTCAACGGCAACCAGATGGTCGATGTACTCGAAGCGCGTCCCGAAATGGTGATTCTTTGGGCAGGATATGCTTTCTCGAAAGATTATTCAACTCCGCGCGGTCACATGCATGCGATCGAGGATATGCGCCATACCTTGCGTGTCGGTTCCCCGATGACACCGGACGAAGGCCCGCAACCGGCAACTTGCTGGACTTGTAAGAGTCCGGATGTCCCGCGTATGATGCAGGCTATCGGTGTCGATAATTTCTATAAAGGAAAATGGGCTTCTATGGGCACGGAGATCGTGAACCCCATCGGTTGTGCCGATTGCCATGAGCCGGAGAATATGAATCTTCATATCAGCCGTCCGGCTTTGATAGAAGCCTTCCAGCGCCAGGGACGCGACATCAATAAAGCGACCCAACAGGAGATGCGCTCGTTGGTTTGTGCACAATGCCATGTGGAATACTATTTCAAAGGGGACGGCAAATATCTGACTTTCCCTTGGGATAAAGGTTTTACGGTTGAGGATATGGAAGCTTACTACGATGAGGAAGGTTTTGCAGATTATACGCATAAATTAAGCCGCACACCGATACTGAAAGCGCAGCATCCGGACTATGAACTCTCCATGATGGGTATCCACGCACAGCGAGGTGTTTCGTGTGCCGACTGCCACATGCCTTACAAGAGCGAAGGCGGCGTGAAATATAGCGACCATCATATTATGAGTCCGCTGGCTATGATCGACCGTACCTGCCAGGTTTGCCACCGCGAAAGCGAAGAAACGCTCCGCAACAACGTTTATGAACGCCAGAACAAGGCGAACGAAATGCGTAACCGCCTCGAAACGGAACTGGCAAAGGCTCATATAGAAGCTAAATTTGCCTGGGATAAGGGCGCTACGGAAGATCAGATGGCTCCGGTATTGAAACTGCTTCGTCAGGCACAATGGCGCTGGGACTTCGGTGTTGCTTCCCACGGCGGTGCTTTTCATGCTCCGCAGGAGATACAGCGTATTTTGGGCAATGGCCTGGATAAGACTATGCAGGCTCGCCTGGCGGTATCGAAGGTGTTGTCGAAATTAGGCTACACGGACGATGTGCCGATGCCGGATATCTCTACAAAAGATAAAGCACAACAATATATCGGCCTGGATATGGCTGCCGAACGTCAGGCTAAGGAAAAGTTCATGAACACGGTCGTTCCGGAATGGATCAAAGAGGCGAAGGCAAACAAACGTCTGGCTGATAAGATTTAAAGATATGTGGAGACAACCCTGGGGATATAAGGAAGGATGGGCGATCTGTATCGGACTGTTCATTACCGGAGCGGTTCTGCAACTGACGGCCGGAAAGGTTGATCCGACGCTTTTCCGGTATCCCCTGAACGCTATAACGGGAGGTTTGTTCCTGTTTTTCTTGATAATGGTATATGTCGCGAGCCGTAAAACTGCTGCATTGCAGTGGTTTTACAGCCTCACGGCGAGTATTACGTCTTTAACTGCATGGATGGTTTTGGTTATCATCATGGGACTGACCCGGCAGGTGGCTCCCTCCGTAACGGTTACGCACGGAGGACTACTGTCTGGGTTGGGTTTCATGCAGATGACGCTCTCGTGGCCTTTTATGTTGCTGTTCCTTTACTTTCTTTCGGTATTAGGATTAGTGATTATTCGTAAAGTAGCTCATTTCAGAAAAAAAGATATCCCTTTTATCCTGAATCATGCAGGATTGTTCATCACTCTGCTGGCGGCTATCCTGGGAAACGGCGATTTGCAGCGCATGCGCATGACGGTTCCTTTGGAGCAACCCGAATGGCGGGCGACGAATGAGATCGGGGAAATGAAAGAACTGCCTCTGGCGATCGAATTGAAATCGTTTACGATCGATGAATATCCTCCGAAACTGCTGGCTATCGACAACACGACCGGAAATGCGTTACCGGAAAATAATCCTGAAAACATGTTGGTGGAAGAGACACCTTTATCAGGTTCTTTATTGGATTGGGAGGTGGAAGTGATCCGCTCGCTTCCGATGGCTGCCTGTGTTCATGGGAAAGATACGGTAAACTTTGTCGAGTTTCATTCCGAAGGTGCCACTTCTGCTGTCTTTGTCAGGGTACGCAATAAGAAAGATGGTGCGGAGAAGAGCGGTTGGGTGAGTTGCGGCAATTTCATGTTCCCGTACGTCTCCTTGCAGCTAAACGACGAGATCAGCCTGGTGATGCCGGGTCGGGAGCCGAAACGCTTTGCTTCTGAAGTTTCCGTCTATACGCAGGACAAGAAGCAGGCCGATGCGCTTATCGAAGTCAACAAGCCTTTCAGCATAGCCGGATGGAAGATTTACCAGTTGAGCTATGACGAGACGAAGGGGAAGTGGAGCACTGTCAGCGTCTTTGAATTGGTTCGCGATCCGTGGCTTCCGGTGGTATACGCTGGCATCCTGATGCTGTTGCTCGGCTCTGTATGCCTGTTCATTCAGGCTCCGGGAAATAAGGAGGAGGAAGCGGCCGTTAACGACACAAAAACTGAATAATATGGATTGGAGTCATTTTATATATTTCGCTTTGCCGTCCGTTATCTGCTGGACGATAGGTGCGGCGATGGCCTACCGGACGGATAAGCCGGGGCTGGTCATTGGGTGGACGGTTGCCGGACTGGCGATATTCATGGCTTTCATTATAGGCATGTGGATGTCGTTGGAACGTCCGCCGCTCCGAACGATGGGCGAGACACGCTTGTGGTACTCGTTCTTCCTGCCGGTTACGGGGATCATTACTTATATCCGCTGGCGGTATAAATGGATATTGTCGTTCAGTACGGTGCTGTCTTTTGTCTTTATCTGCATCAATCTGTTCAAGCCAGAGATACATAATAAAACGCTGATGCCTGCCCTGCAGAGTCCGTGGTTTGCACCGCATGTAATAGTATATATGTTTGCTTACGCGATGCTGGGAGCGGCGGCGATCGTAGCTGTCTATCTGTTGATCCGCTCGCGGAAGAGGACGATAGACCGGAAGGTGATGAGCCTTTGCGACAACCTGGTCTATGTAGGGACTGCCTTTCTGACGATCGGCATGTTGTTCGGTGCACTTTGGGCGAAAGAGGCCTGGGGGCATTACTGGAGCTGGGACCCGAAAGAGACCTGGGCGGCTGCGACCTGGCTGGGCAACCTGCTGTATATTCATTTCAGGCTTCACAGGTACAAACAATATAAGGTTGCTCTCGGATTATTGGTGTTCGCTTTTGTCCTGCTACAGGTTTGCTGGTTCGGCGTGAATTACCTGCCTTCAGCGCAGGGAAACAGCGTGCACGTATATAACATGGAATAACAAGCAAATAGAAATATCAACTTTAAATAGAAACGATATGAAGAAACGGGTGATTGTTTTTTCCGGGCTTCTGTTACTAGGCTCGGTGTGGATGAAAGCAGATGAAAATGAAACATCCAGAGATAAGGAGAATACCTTCTCTATGAGTGCGCAGATACGCCCCAGGGCGGAATACCGCAACGGTGTATTAAATCCCCGTAGTGAAGGGCAGGGACCGGCGGGCTTTATCAACAACCGTGCCCGTCTTTCTATGAATTATGAGCGACAGAATCTCTCGCTGGGCCTTTCCGCACAGCATGTCGGTGTCTGGGGACAGGACCCGCAGATAGATAAGAACGGTCGCTTCATACTGAACGAAGCATGGGCACAACTGGACTTCGGTTACGGCCTGTTTGCCAAACTCGGACGCCAATCCCTGATCTACGATGATGAACGTATCCTCGGCGGGCTTGATTGGAACATTGCCGGTCGTTACCACGACGCTCTCAAACTCGGTTACGAAAACAAAAAGAATAAACTCCATCTGATCCTTGCCTTTAATCAAAATAAAGAAACGGAAATCGATGGCACCTTCTACGCCGACGGTGCGCAGCCTTACAAAAACATGCAGACGCTATGGTACCAGCACGTCGCCAGCAAAGAGTTTAAAGCTTCGTTCTTATTTATGAATCTCGGACTGGAAGCCGGTGAGCAGAAAGAACAAAAGTCCGACACGAAGTTCATGCAGACGATGGGTGCGAATCTGTACTATCAGCCGGGCGACTGGACTTTCGGCGGTACTTTCTATTACCAGTCAGGAAAGAATAAGAACAAGCGTGACGTTTCCGCTTTTCTATGGGCGTTGAATGCCGCCTATAAATTCAATTCGCAGTGGAGCATGGGGATCGGTAGCGACTACTTGAGCGGTGCAGGCACAGCGGACGGTCCTGATGCCAAATACAAGGCTTTCGATCCGTTATACGGAACGCATCATAAGTTCTACGGTGCTATGGATTATTATTATGCCACGCCGTTTAAGGACAAGTTAAATCCGGGCTTGTGGGACAACCAGATAAAGGTCGCTTACAATGCTTCGTCAAAGGTAAACCTCGCCCTGACATACCATTACTTCTCGATCACCAGCGATCTCACCGTAAACGGCAAGGACCTCGATCGCGGCCTGGGTTCCGAACTCGATCTTCAGGTCGACTGGCAGATCATGAAAGACGTGAAGCTCTCCGCAGGCTATTCCACCATGTTCGGAACATCGACGATGGAAGCTGTCAAAGGTGGCAGCAAAGATAGCTGGCAGGATTGGGGATGGTTGTCAATCAATATTAATCCAAGAATATTTACTGCCAAGTGGTAGTTTGTAGTATCGGAAATGTTCTTATCTTTGTATGGAACATTTCCGATACTAAATCAATGCCGAATGAATATAACCGATATCTTTAAAATACCACTGTTCCGGAATTTTACGCAGAAGATGCAGGACGAGTTTCTGGAGAATATAGAATATACTATTGAAGAGCATTCGAAAGGAAAAACCATTATCCACCAGGGTTCCCCCTGTCATGCCATACATGTATTGCTGGAAGGTAAGCTGAACGTAGATGTAGTCGACGTCTCAGGAGGCGAAGTACGGGTAGAGGTCATCAAGGCACCCCGCACGTTTGCCACTCCGCATGTGTTTGCTGAAAAGAATCAGTTCCCTGCCACTTTCTCTGTCGAAGAAGATGTCGTTCTGATGAAGATACCCAAAGAATCATTCTTTAAGGTCATGCATACGACTCCCCTTTTACTCCATAATTTCCTTTGCGTTAGTACGAGTTGCAACAAATGCACGATGACCCGCCTGCGTGTTTTGTCTTTTCGTGGCATCCGTAGCCGTTACATCTATTATTTGCTCGACCATCTGAAGGAAGGTGAAGATATCGTAGAGATGGAACATAACCAGGTGCAGCTCGCCGAATACTTCGGAGTCACGCGCCCCGCCCTTTCCAAGGAAATCGGCAAGCTCGTAGACAGCAGCTTCATCAGCCTGGGCAGAGGAAAGGTGAAGATCCTGAACAGGCAAGCCCTGATAAACCTGTTATAGCCTTGAATATATTCTTTTGCATCCCCTTGTGGAAAAAAATAATCATTGTACATTTGCGACGGTTATCAGAAACCGGACAACATGGGAAAAGTACTGATTATTGACGACGAAAAACAAATTTTAGGTTTATTATCACGGATCATCGGACTGGAAGGATACGATGTTCTCCAGGCAGCCACCTGCAAAGCAAGCCTGAAGCAACTGGAGCAGCATACACCCGAAGTTATCCTGTGCGACGTCTGCTTGCCCGACGGCAGCGGTGTGGAACTTGTCAGCGAACTAAAGAAACTGCGTCCCTTCTCCGAAGTTATTTTACTGACGGCGCACGGTAATATCCCTGACGGTGTACAAGCGATCAAGAATGGTGCTTTCGACTACATTACCAAAGGCGATGATAACAATAAAATACTCCCCTTGATCGCAAAGGCGATGGAAAAAGCCTCTGCCGCCTATCAGCAGAGCAAGCTATCCACTTCGCCGGTTGGCAGACAATACTCATTCGATACCATTGTAGGCAAATCACCTGCCATTCAGGAAGCGATTGCCCTGGCCCGCAAGGTTGCTCAGACCGATGTGCCTGTCCTCCTGACCGGCGAAACCGGGACGGGCAAGGAAGTCTTCGCCCAATCCATCCATCAACACAGTACCCGGAGCGGAAAAGCCTTTGTTGCGATCAATTGTTCTTCTTTCAGCCGCGATCTGTTGGAGAGCGAGATGTTCGGACACAAAGCCGGAGCCTTTACAGGCGCATTGAAAGAGACGAAAGGTCTTTTTGAAGAGGCCGACAACGGTACGATCTTCCTCGATGAGATCGGAGAAATGGCCTTCGACCTGCAAGCCAAGCTGCTCCGTATCCTTGAAACCGGCGAGTTCATCAAGATCGGCGATACCCGCCCCGTCAAGGTGAATGTCCGCGTCATAGCGGCTACAAACCGTGACCTGTCGAAAGAGATTGCCGAAGGACATTTCCGGGAGGATTTATTCTACCGCCTGTCCGTCTTCCAGATCCATCTGCCGGCATTACGGGAGAGGGTGGAGGATATTCCGCTGCATGTGAAGGCTTTTGTCTCCACCTTGTCTGCCAAGATGGGAAAAGACATCAAGGCGATCTCTCCGGATTATATTGATTTATTGAAAAAAAATCCCTGGAAAGGGAATGTGCGTGAGCTTCGCAATGTGGTAGAACGCAGCCTGATCATAGCCGATGACGATACGCTGACCCCAGATTCATTGCCGTTAAATATACAGCGTACAGATGCAGTAGAAACAGATGCTTATGCCGGATTTGACCTAAGCGGCGTTGAGAAAATGCATATTCAGAAGGTACTTAAATATACGAAAGGAAATAAAACAGAGACTTCGCGCCTACTGGGGATCGGCTTGACTACGCTTTACAGGAAGATTGAAGAATATGGGTTGTGATTGGCTCTGACACACTCCCTTGCCCCTTCCTAAGAGCAAAGGGAGGCATTTCGTCACTATAAGAAAAGGGAATATGAAGGACATTCGCTTATCGTAAATAGGCTTCTACTTTCTGATAGAATGTTGCCAGATGCGCGCCATCTACAAAACCATGATGCACATTGATCGCAACAGGCATCACCAGTTTTCCTTCCCTCACGACAGCCTTTCCGACGTTCAGCAACGGGTAACTGCTTCCGCTCGGTCGCTCCTGCGTGTGCGTCATCGATGTAAAATACAGGTCTGGCGTTGCGCTCACCAGGATAACACTATACCGCTGGTCTTCGGTGGAGTCATTTTCGGTTCCGTACGGGTTTCCGTCTTCCGGAATAGAATCGATTATATGACGCGCTTCCCGATAGAAGGCCACAAAGTCCTCTTTCCACGGAATCCTCACCGTATAGAACTTCCCATTTGCTTGCATCCGGATAGGACACAACACATCGACTGTCTCAAAACATAGGATCTGCCCCTCATTATCCACTCTGAACCGCAACTCTTCTATCTCATTTGCCGCCCGCAGGATCGCGTATAAATAATGCAAGAAAAAGGACTCCCCATTCTGTTTCGCTTTCTCTTTTGCCCCCGAGCATTCAACCTCTGACGTGATAGTTATACACGGATTCAGGAAATTTCTGAAGAAGTTAAAGTTATCTTTACGTTTCCACGATTCAAAATCTACCATTCGCTTTTTAGGAAAAGTCGTTTGCTTGTCCATTCGATACTAAGTTTAATTGATTGCCTGCAAAGATAGCGATTTAATATGAACGGAATGAGTTTCTAAATTGGATAGGTTTATATTTTGAATAAATTCAGAGATATTACAGTCTCTTTTGTATCATCGAAAATATTCATTCACTTTTGCTGCAACTGATTGACGATATTATCGATCTGTCAAAGATCGATCTGGGTTCTATACTCATTGTTCGTCCGGTCGGAGATAAATTAAAACATGCTTGATAGGATTTTGATAATGGAGATACTTATTGTAAAATAATATTTATTAAATAAATGCTTTTTGTGGAAAATAATACTGTTAAATGTGTGTTGCTTATAGTGTTTGTAGAACTTGAAAAATAGTCAATAAAAGTGTTAAATATGAATGACTAAAATAAACGAACGTTTTATCTAGTCATTTTTTAATACCTCTTCACATATTGTATTTTTGTTGCCTAACTTTTTTGAAGTTGTGGAAATTCAATGCTTCTGTATTTTTTTTCTTTGAAATTGTTTTTTTAATTAAGATAAAATCATACATTTGCAAATGAATGAAAAAAACGTTCGTTTTTTCTAGTCATTTAATCATTAACTATTAAATACAATAAACAAACAAACTCCCTTATCGGGTCATAACTAATATTAGAATAGTATGGAACAACAGCAATACGATCATCCTCCGGTTATTCATTTATCATTTGATAATCAATAAATATAAAGAATTTCTGTTTTTTATATCATATCAGTTGGTTTGGATTAGTATTGAATAAAGATCCGGTTTGTCGAAAGAGAAATCCTGCTGAAAAGTTTTTCTGAAAATTGTTCGGCTTTGGCAATTTAATACAAAGAGTCACTCAAAGACGATTTTTGAGGACTTTGAAGGAAAATACGGCTTTTTTAGTAATTGTATTAATTTGCTTGTAATCGACAGGATTATTCGACCGGCCTGAGATAGAATAAAAATAAAACGAAGATAAACCGTATTATCCGATTGTATAGATAATTGAATATATGAATGATAGCACTAAAGTTCAGTCGGAGATAGGGATATATATTAGTTTTAGGGTTTAGAGCTTTTTTGCCTGCTTTGCGGGTAAATTAGTTATAAGTAGGACGAAACCGTGAGGTTTTATGGAAATTCCCTGTCGTGATGACACGGAACATTAATACTAGACTAGGTGTATCAGATGGTTTGCGAGTCAGAAAATATGCTATACGCACTTAACATATTATTTTCTACTCATCATCCTTAAGCAAACTTATCTGGTACACCATTTTTTTGTAAAGAGTTTTTTTTACTTCCCCGATGCTGTTTTCATCTTTCCGTTTTAATATGTTTTTCCGTTTTGGTAGGCTGACCCTTTCAAAATGGTAGGGTTGTATTCTCGTTTCCTAATCTTTGTTTTTAGGATAAGTGTTTATGTATCAAATCCTCATGTGTGTGTCTTCCTTTTCTGGCACGCCTTTGGTATATAGTAGGGCGAAACGATTAGTATTAACGATTAAATAACAAAGGTATGTTAGAAAATGAGATTGTATCATTGATTTTTGTATGCGGAGTAGGGAGTCTCTGCTATTGGTTCTTTTTCAAGTGTGTAGATTGGTTCGAAAAGATTTAAAGAAAGGAGAGAAGATATGTTTATCGCATTGTTTATACTCTGTCTCGTGATCTTCGGGTATCTGATGTATGTATTGGTGAAACCCGAAAAGTTTTAAACAAATAATGAGGATGAAAAGATGAATACGGAATTAGTAGGTAGTATCACGCAAATAGTATTGATGATCGTCCTGGCGTATCCGCTGGGAATGTACATCGCAAAAGTATATAAAGGAGAGAAGACCTGGCTGGACTTCATGGCTCCGGTGGAACGTTTTATTTTCAGGCTGTGCGGCATCGACCCGAATGTGGAGATGAGTTGGAAAAGTTTCCTGAAAGCACTTCTGACAATCAATCTCTTCTGGTTTTTCTGGGGAGTCCTGCTCTTATATTTCCAGCAGTATCTGCCGCTGAACCCCGACGGCAATGCAGGGCAGTCGTCGCATCTGTCGTTTAACACCTGCATCAGCTTCATGGTGAACTGTAACTTGCAGCATTACAGCGGTGAGAGCGGATTGACCTATTTTACACAGTTGTTCGTGATTATGCTGTTCCAGTTTATTACAGCGGCAACCGGTATGGCTGCGCTGGCGGGTGTCTTCAAGGCGATGGCATCGAAAACGACACAGACGATCGGTAACTTCTGGAATCTGTTGATGAAAAGCTGTACCCGTATCCTGTTACCGCTTGCCCTGATCGTTGGCTGTATCCTGATCGTGGAAGGTACGCCGATGGGATTTGACGGAAAGATGAAGTTGACGACACTGGAAGGTACCGAACAAATGGTTTCGCAGGGTCCGGCTGCCGCTATCATCCCGATCAAACAGTTGGGGACGAACGGAGGCGGTTACTTCGGAGTCAATTCATCGCATCCCCTGGAAAATCCGACATACCTGACCAATATGGTCGAATGCTGGGCAATCCTTGTCTTGCCGATGGCGATGGTCTTTGCATTGGGATTCTACCTGAAACGGAAGAAACTGGCTTATTCGATCTTCGGAGTGATGTTGTTTGCCTATCTGGCGAGCGTTGCGATCAATACGCACTATGAAACGAAGGGAAACCCGATGATCTCGGAGATGGGAATCGACCAGCGTGCGGGAGCGATGGAAGGAAAAGAGACGCGGCTCGGAGCGGCAGCCACTGCACTGTGGAGTTGTACGACGACGGTGACCTCCAACGGGTCGGTGAACGGTATGCACGACAGCACGATGCCTCTGTCGGGAATGATGGAGATGCTGAACATGCAGATCAATACCTGGTTCGGCGGCGTGGGCGTAGGATTCATGAATTATTACGCATTCCTGATCATTGCCGTCTTTATCAGCGGTTTAATGGTAGGGCGTACGCCGGAATTCCTGGGTAAAAAAGTAGAGGCGCGCGAAATGAAGATAGCAACGATCGTGGCGCTGGCACATCCGTTCGTGATATTAATCGGTACGGCGGTGGCTTGCTACTATTGGGTATATAACCCGGCTTTTGTGGAGGCGGAAGGTGGTTGGCTGAACAATCCGGGGTTCCACGGTTTCAGTGAGATGCTTTACGAATATACGTCGTCTTCAGCGAATAACGGTTCCGGTTTTGAAGGGCTGGGCGATAATACTTACTTCTGGAACTTTACGACCGGTCTGGCTCTGATCATCAGCCGTTATCTTCCGATCGTGGGGCAGGTTGCCATTGCAGGATTGCTGGCTCAGAAGAAATATATACCGGAAAGTGCAGGGACATTAAAGACGGATACGGCGACATTTGCCGTGATGACATTCAGTGTGATCTTTATCGTAGCCGCTTTGTCTTTCTTCCCTGCACTGACGCTGGGACCGATTGCGGAGTATTTCTCGATTTACAGATAACAATTGATAGGTGTAATATTCATATCGATATACGAAAAGAATAAATAATATGAAAGATAAAAAAGCTGCTTCCTTATTTCCTAAGGAGCTTGTTATAGAAAGTTTTAAACAATCGTTCGTGAAGCTCGACCCGCGTACGATGTTCCGGAATCCGATCATGTTCATCGTAGAGATCGTGACGTTCGTAATGCTTCTTGTTACCCTTTGGGCCGCTGTGACAGGCGATCATACACAAGGTTCGTTCGGATATAACATATTGGTATTCATTGTGCTGTTTGTAACCTTGCTCTTTGCCAACTTCGCCGAAGCCATCGCCGAAGCCCGTGGCAAAGCGCAGGCAGACAGTTTACGGAAGACCCGTGAGGAAACACCAGCTAAGCTGGTTGGTGCGAATGAAAGCATTACGACGGTAAGCAGTTCGCAACTGAAGAAAGGCGATATCTTTATCTGTGAGGCAGGCGATACGATCCCGTCCGACGGCGAGATCATCGAAGGGCTGGCATCTATCGACGAGAGTGCCATTACAGGTGAGTCCGCTCCGGTGATCCGGGAAGCGGGCGGCGATAAAAGTTCGGTGACGGGCGGTACGAAAGTTTTGTCCGACCAGATACGGGTGAGAGTGACGACGCAGCCGGGAGAGAGCTTCCTGGATAAGATGATTGCCCTTGTCGAGGGTGCGTCCCGCAAGAAAACACCGAATGAGATTGCGTTGACGATCTTATTGGCAGGTTTTACACTGGTGTTTGTGGTAGTTTGCGGTACCTTGAAACCGATGGCGGATTATTCGAATACGCAGATCACGATCGCAGCCTTCATCTCTTTGTTCGTTTGTCTGATACCGACTACGATCGGGGGACTGCTTTCAGCGATTGGTATCGCTGGTATGGACCGGGCGTTGCGTGCAAATGTAATCACCAAGTCGGGTAAGGCTGTGGAGACGGCAGGCGATATCGATACCTTGCTGCTCGACAAGACGGGAACGATCACGATTGGTAACCGGAAGGCTACGCAGTTTTATCCGGTGACATGGATCGACGAACATTCATTTGTGCAGGCTTGCCTGCTGGCGTCCTTGTCCGACGAAACTCCGGAAGGTAAATCGATTGTAGAGTTGGGACGCGAAAAGGGTGTCCGCATCCGCGACCTGAGTACTTCGGGTTCACGCATGATCAAATTTACAGCGGAGACAAAATGTTCGGGTGTCGACCTGAAAGACGGTACACGTATCCGTAAAGGTGCTTTCGATGCCATCCGTAAGATGAGCGAGGCGGCAGGAAACAAGTATCCGGAGGAAGTAGCCGAGCTGGTGGAGAAGATATCGGGTAACGGAGGTACGCCGCTGGTCGTTTCGCAGGATGATTTCATTATCGGTGTGATCGAATTGCAGGATATTATCAAGCCGGGTATCCAGGAACGTTTTGAACGCCTACGCAAGATGGGGGTAAAAACGGTTATGGTAACGGGAGATAACCCTTTGACAGCTAAATATATTGCGGAAAAGGCAGGTGTGGACGATTATATCGCCGAAGCAAAGCCGGAAGATAAGATGAACTACATCAAGAAGGAGCAGGAAGCCGGAAAACTGGTTGCCATGATGGGTGACGGAACGAATGATGCTCCCGCATTGGCACAGGCGAATGTCGGCGTTGCGATGAACAGTGGTACGCAAGCAGCGAAGGAGGCTGGCAACATGGTGGATCTTGATAATGACCCGACAAAGCTGATCGAGATCGTGGAAATCGGTAAGCAGTTGCTGATGACACGCGGTACGTTGACTACATTCAGTATCGCAAACGATGTCGCCAAGTATTTTGCGATCGTACCGGCTTTGTTCATGGTGGCGATTCCGCAGTTGGCTGCACTGAACATTATGCATCTGCATAGTCCGGAGAGTGCTATCCTGAGCGCGGTTATTTTCAACGCGATCATCATCCCTATCCTGATACCGCTGGCTTTGCGTGGAGTCGCTTACAAGCCGATCGGTGCTTCCGCTTTGCTTCGCCGCAACCTGTTGATATATGGGGTGGGAGGTATAGTCGCTCCCTTCGTTGGTATCAAGCTGATCGATATGGTAGTCAGTCTTTTTATGTAATGCAGTAATAATTTTAAAATAACGAATAATATGATATCGACTCTTTTTAAATCATTTAAACTGACCGTAGCATTCTGTATTTTATTCAGTGTGTGCTACATCTTCATCCTGTGGATTTTTGCACAGGTCGCTGGTCCAAACAAAGGAAATGCAGATGTTGTCGAATTGAACGGAAAGATCGTAGGTGCCGCAAACGTCGGCCAGACCTTCACGCAGGACATTTACTTCTGGGGGCGTCCCTCCTGTGCGGGCGACGGCTATGATGCTTCCTCTTCCGGCGGCAGTAACAAAGGCCCTTCCAACGAAGAATACCTTGCCGAAGTAGAATCCCGCATCGACACCTTCCTGGTGCATCATCCGTATCTGAAACGTGGGGAAGTCCCTGCCGAGATGGTCACCGCCAGCGGTTCTGGACTCGATCCCGATATCTCTCCGAAAGCCGCATACGTGCAGGTACAACGGGTAGCGGCAGCACGCGGCCTCTCTCCTGAAAAAGTGATGGCCCTGGTGAGTGCTAATACGGAAGGACCCCTGTTAGGTTTGTTCGGTCCCGAAAAGGTCAATGTCCTGAAACTGAATGTCGCTTTGGAGAAAGCGGCAATGAATAAATAACCGGAATAAAACAGATGACAATAACAACTTGAATATATAAGAATATGAAATCTATCGTTAAAAATATCACATTAGCCTCTCTGATCTTCTCTTTATCTTCCTTTACTGCCTTGAAAGCGGAGGAAAACGAAAGCCCCGTAAACTTCACTGTCCAGGGTGACCTCGTGAGTTCCTATATCTGGAGAGGCTTCTACCAAACGGGAGCAAGTTTCCAACCGACACTGGCATTCAGCGCCGGAGGCTTCTCCCTGACGGCATGGGGATCGACCGATTTCGACGGTTACAAATCCTCGGAGGGTGCCGCCAATAAAGAGATCGACCTCACCGCCGCCTATACCTTTGGAAACTCCGGTCTTACCCTCTCCATCGCCGACCTCTGGTGGGCAGGTCAAGGTGCGAACAAGTACTTCAACTTCAAAAGCCATGAAACGGCACATCATTTTGAAGCGGGCGTAGCCTATACACTCCCGGTTGAGAAACTTCCCCTCTCGATCGCCTGGTACACTATGTTCGCCGGACAGGATAAGGATGCCGACGGCAATCAAAATTATTCATCTTATGTCGAATTGAACTATCCTTTCTCTGTAAAAATGGTCGATTTGAATCTGACCTGCGGTTTCCTTCCCTATACCTCTTACGGCGTATATACCGGTACGAAGACCAATGACGGATTTGCTGTTACCAACGTCGCGCTCAAAGGAAGTACGGCAATAAAGTTCAGCGATTCATTCTCTTTGCCTATATTTGCGCAGGCTATTTGGAATCCTCGTATGGAAGACGCTCATTTAGTGTTTGGAATATCGTTAAGACCGTGGTAATCTGAAACAGGCAACTCATGGACAGAGAACAAAGCGTACAACACTTTTTAGATTTGCTGAAAAAGTCCCGTCGCGGCAATTTCAAGATCTACATCGGTATGATCGCCGGTGTAGGCAAGACATACCGCATGCTGCAGGAGGCGCACGAATTGCTTCGCAGCGGAATAGACGTGCAAGTCGGCTATGTGGAAACCCACGGCAGGACTGAAACGGAGGCGTTGGTAGAAGGTTTACCTTTGATACCGCGCCGCCGGTCGTTTTACAAGGGGAAGGAAGTGGAGGAGATGGATTTGCAGGCAATCCTGAATATCCATCCGGAGGTCGTGATCGTGGACGAACTGGCACATACCAATATCGATGGAAGCAAGAACGAAAAGCGTTGGCAGGATGTGACGGATATTTTAGAAGCAGGTATCAGCGTGATTACGGCAGTAAATATCCAGCATCTGGAAGGTCTGAACGAAGATGTGCAGGATATCACCGGCATCGAGATCAAAGAACGCATCCCCGATAGTGTCCTGGAGCAGGCGGATGAGGTCGTGAATATCGACCTGACAGCTGATGAACTGGTGAAACGCTTGAAAGCGGGCAAGATATACAAGCCGGAAAAGATTCCGACGGCACTGAACAACTTCTTTAAATCCGAAAATATTCTCCAGCTACGCGAACTGGCCTTGAAGGAGGTTGCCCTCCGTGTCGAGAAGAAGGTGGAGAGCGCTGTCCCGGTCAATACCGGTGTCCGCCACGAGAAGTTCCTGGCCTGCATCAGCAGTAATGAGAAGACGCCGAGGAAAGTGATCCGCAAGGCGGCGCGGCTGGCTACCCGCTACAACACGAAGTTCTTTGTCCTTTACGTGCAAACGCCGCGCGAAAGTATCGAGCGCATTCCGCTGGCAAACCAGCGTTATCTGTCCAACCATTTCAAACTGGCGGCAGAGTTGGGAGGCGAGGTGATGCGGGTCCAGTCGAAAAGTATCCCCGACAGTATTATCGAGGTATGCCGCGAAAAGCAGATCACGACCGTCTGTATCGGAAAGCCTGTTTTTACGCTCACTTCCGTCCTTCGTGCTTGTTTCCAGTACCGGAAATTGCTGAATAGCTTGTCACAAATGAATATTGACCTGATAATATTGGCATAACATGTTACAGTCTATTAGTTTAAAGATTAAAACGAAGCTCACCTACGGAATAGGTCTGCTGTTTGCAATGATCGTCCTGTTGGGCGGTCTGTCGGTAAAGAATATCTACCGTATGTCGGCAGATACGCAGAATATCCTTGCGGATAATTACAACACGTTGCTGTATTCCCGCCGTATGTTGGATGCGCTCGAACGCATCAAGACCGACCCGGTGGCACGGAACGAATTTGAAAAGAATCTGGGTCTGCAAAAGGAGAATATAACAGAGGTGGACGAGAATGCAGCGACCACTCATCTGGTCACGCAATATGAATCGATGAAGAAAGACATGAACGATGCTTCCATCCAACGTGTCCGCATCGCTTTGAACGAGGTGATGAGCCTGAACATGGCTTCTATCTACCGAAAAAGCCAGGTAGCGGAACATACCGCGCATGAAGCGTTGCTATGGATCTGCATCATCGGTATCACCTGTATTCTGATTGCCTTTGCTTTCCTGATACGTCTCCCGCGATCCATCAATACTCCGATCCGTAAGCTGACAGACGGTATCATGGAAATTGCCAACCATAATTATGAGAAGCGTCTCAACCTGGGAAAATACGAGGAATTTACCGAAGTCGCCCAATCGTTCAACCGGATGGCGGAGCGTCTGACCGAATACCGTAAAAGTACGCTTTCCGATATTATCCAGGGTAAGAAATACATCGAAGCTATCGTAAACAGCATTACCGAACCGATCATCGGCCTGGATGGTAACCGTATCATTCTTTTTGCCAACGACGTGGCGTTAACTATCCTCAATCTGAAACGTGAAAATGTGATTGGCAAATCCGCCGCCGAACTTGCTTTAAAGAACGATCTGTTGCGCCGCCTCGTCCGTGAATTGGTTCAGCCGAACGAAAAGGAAGAACCACTCAAGATTTATGCCGATAATAAAGAAAGTTATTTCAAAGTCCAGTATATCCCTATTCATGTAACGGACGACCAGAAAAACGGCAGCCAGTATGTCGGCGACGTAATTCTTCTGAAGAATATCACAGAGTTCAAGGAGCTCGATTCAGCAAAGACAACTTTCATCTCGACCATCTCCCATGAGCTGAAAACACCTATATCTGCCATTATGATGAGCCTCAAGCTCCTGGAAGATAACCGTGTCGGCAATATGAACGACGAGCAAAAGGCGTTGGCTGAAAGTATCAAGGAAAGCAGCGACCGCCTTCTGGAAATAACCGGCGAACTGCTCAAAATGACGCAGGTGGAAACCGGTAAACTACAGTTGAACCCGAAGATCACCAAGCCGATCGAACTGATCGACTACGCGATTAAGGCAAACCGTGTGCAAGCGGAGCGGTTCGGCTGCCATATCGAAGTCGAGTATCCGGAGAAGATCTCCAAGCTATTTGTCGATAGCGAAAAGATTGCCTGGGTATTGACCAACCTATTGTCGAACGCTATCCATTACACGCCGGAGAACGGTCGTATCATCATTGGAGCCCGTCAGGAGGGCAAATCCCTGGAGATATTCGTCCGCGATTTCGGTAAAGGCATCGATCCTCGTTACCATCAAAGCATCTTCGACCGTTACTTCCGTGTCCCCGGAACCAAAGTGCAGGGTAGCGGCCTCGGATTGGCGATCAGCAAAGACTTTGTTGAAGCGCATGGCGGTACGATCCGTGTGGAAAGCGAAGTCGGTAAAGGGAGTACGTTCATTATAAAATTTGAAGTCTGATAGTAATTTAGATAACACAGTAAACAATCATGAAAGTATTGAAATTTGGCGGTACATCTGTTGGCTCAGCCCAACGGATGAAGAACGTCGTATCTATAATCCGTAATGGAGAACCTAAAATTGTCGTCTTATCAGCTATGTCCGGAACGACCAATTCGCTGGTCGACATCACCCGCTGTTTCTACCGTAGGGAGGCTGATGAAGCAAATAAGATCATCACCCGTCTGGAACAGACCTATGCCGGACATATCGAGGATTTATATTCTTCTGTCACCTATAAGGAAAAGGCGCTGGAACTGGTCATGGAGCGCTTCAACGTAATCTGGGCGTTCGCCGATACACCTTTTACCATATTTGATGAGAAAGTGGTCCTGGCACAGGGTGAATTGATCTCGACCGGAATGATGCACTTATACTTGCAGGAGCAGGGAATAAAATCCGCTTTGCTTCCGGCTCTCGATTTTATGCGGATCAATGCTGATGGAGAACCGGATATGGCATATATCTCAGAGCATCTCAATAACCAGCTTTCCCGCTTCCCCGGTACCGGAATCTTCATCACACAGGGTTTCATTTGCCGGAATGCATACGGAGAGACGGACAATCTGCAACGTGGCGGAAGTGACTATTCCGCTTCCCTGATCGGAGCTGCCATCCATGCTGAAGAAATACAGATATGGACGGATATTGACGGTATGCATAACAACGATCCCCGCGTAGTGGATCACACGGCACCTGTCCGCCAATTGAATTTTGAAGAGGCAGCGAAGCTCGCATATTTCGGCGCGAAAATACTCCATCCTTTCTGTATCCGCCCGGCAAAGGATAACAATATCCCCGTCCGCCTGCTAAGCTCTTTGCAGCCGGAGGTTCCCGGAACACTGATCTCCAATACGGCAGAGAAGGGAAGGATCAAGGCGGTAGCGGCGAAAGATAATATCGTGTTCATCAAGATGAAGTCGTTGAATATTTTACCACCTCATAAGTTCCTGAATGTGGTTTTTGAAACGTTTGCTCTTTATAAAACGGCTGTCGACATGGTGACGACATCGGATATCGGTGTCTCTGTGACCATAGATAATCCTGAACATTTACAGGAAATAGTCACAAACCTGGAAAAGTATGCAACGATCTATGTGGAAAGGGATATGGTGATCGTATGTGTTGTCGGAGATCTTGAATGGCAGAATGTCGGCTTTGAAGCCCGTATCATAGATGCGTTAAAAGATATCCCTGTGCGGATGATCTCTTACGGAGGAAGTAGCAGTAACGTCTCGCTGGTTATGAAGTCTGCCGATAAAGCCCGGGCGCTGCAAGCATTAAGCTCTCGCCTGTTCCCGAAACCGGATGTACCGGAAACTGTCGGTGCATAGAAAATAAAAGCGTGTCAAAAGAGGCAGACCTCTGTTTTGACACGCTTCCCTATCTTTGTGGAAACCTTATTCGTAAGGCTTTTGCTTATTTCTTTTCTTTCAGTAAGTCACGTATTTCAGTCAGCAACTGAACATCAGCCGGTGGAGCGGGAGGGGCGGCGGGAGTTTCCTCTGCCTTCTTCTTGTTGAGGGCATTCATCCCTTTTATCATCAGAAAGATTGCAAACGCAATGATGATAAAGTCCAATGTCACCTGTAAAAAGTTCCCGTAGTTGATGGATACGGCAGGAGTGATTACTTTGTCACCTTCCATTACCGCGTGCTTCAATACGATTTTCAAATCCGTAAAGTTCACACCACCCACCAGTAACCCTACTGCTGGCATAATAATATCTCCAACGACAGAAGATACGATTTTTCCGAAAGCACCACCGATGATGATACCGACAGCCATGTCAACGACGTTGCCGCGCATGGCGAACTGCTTAAATTCTTGTAAAAACTTCCCCATATATATTCGCCTTTTTTATGATATAACCATTCTTATCCGGATTTGGTTGCGAATATACAAAGTTTCGTTAAAATATCAGGCAAGAATCAGTTTTTCAATATCCTCGTCTACAGTGCTGATCGTCCCGATACCGAAGTTCTCAACCAATACCTTTGCCACGTTGGGAGAAAGGAAAGCCGGAAGCGTCGGACCCAAGTGAATGTTTTTGACTCCAAGACTCAGCAGGGCGAGCAGGACGATCACCGCCTTTTGTTCGTACCAGGCGATATTATAGACGATCGGCAGCTGGTTGATATCTTCCAGTCCGAAAGCCTCCTGCAGCTTCATGGCTATAACGGCAAGTGAATAACTGTCGTTACATTGTCCGGCATCCAATACGCGGGGAATACCGCCTATATCTCCCAATGGCAATTTGTTGTAACGGTATTTGGCACAACCGGCAGTCAGGATCACGCAGTCGGAGGGTAATTCGCTGGCGAATTCCGTATAATAGTTACGGCTCTTCATACGTCCATCGCATCCGGCCATCACCACGAACTTACGGATTGCACCGCTTTTAACGGCATCGATCACTTTATCAGCCAAAGCCATTACCTGGTTATGGGCAAAACCTCCGGTGATCTGTCCATGTTCGATCTCTTTCGGTGCTGCACAACGTTTGGCATGTGCTATGATCTCTGAAAAGTCTTTTGTTTTACCATCTTCTCTGGAAGGTATATGTTTCCATCCCGGGAAACCGGTCGAGTTGGTTGTATAGACACGGTCTTTGTAGGAAGCTCCTTCCAGCGGCGGTACGATACAGTTTGTTGTGAACAGGATCGGTCCGTTAAAGCTCTCGAACTCTTCCCGTTGCTGCCACCAGGCATTTCCGTAGTTGCCGACAAAATGTTTGTACTTCTTGAAAGCCGGATAATAATTGGCCGGTAACATTTCACTATGTGTATAAACATCGACTCCGGTTCCTTCTGTCTGTGCAAGCAGTTCTTCCATATCCTTCAGATCATGACCGCTGATAAGGATTGCCGGATTATTGCGGACACCGATGTTCACCTGTGTGATTTCCGGGTTACCGTAACTGCTGGTGTTTGCCTTGTCTAATAAAGCCATGGCCTTCACACCATAACTTCCGGTTTCCAGAACCAATGCTGTTAATTGCTCTGCGGAAAGGTCTTTTCTTAAAGTTTCCGCCAGGGCATATTGGATAAATCGGTGCAGGTCTTTATCCTCGAATCCCAGGTTTCCGGCATGTTCCACATAAGCTGCCATGCCTTTCAATCCGTAGATGGTTAGTTCTTTCAACGAACGGATGTCCGGGTTAGCTTCGCGTAAAACACCGACGGTCAGTGCTTTCCCTTCAAAACTGCTTTCATCGCCTATCCATACCAGTTCGTCGATGATCGGAAGTTCGATTGCCTGTTTGCGGGCTTCTTCCTTTAACCGGTCTCTTAAAGTGATACCTTCGACAATTCGTTTAGTAATACTTTCTATGTCAAAGTTCGCATTCGTGATTGTAGAGAAAAGGGCATCGACAACGAAGTGGTCGATATGTGAGGGAATTTCAACTCCGGCGTTCCGTAATAGAGTAGCTACAACGGAAACACCTTTAGTAACAAATAAAAGCAGGTCCATCCGGTTGGCTGTTTCATCATCTTTTCCACAGACACCTTTGATTGTACAACCTGTACCTTTTGCGGCTTCCTGACACTGAAAACAAAACATTTTTGCATCCATACTATTCTATAATTTATTGGTTTATATTATTCTGGAAACAAAAGTAAGGTGGTAAGGTTTCTTATATTGTACCAAATGTTACAAACGTGGATATTTTTTAGATAGACACGGTAAAACTTTTAGTAGGATAGGAATGAAAGCAGTATGGGACCTTATGTAACTTTGTTTAGTTGCCGATGAAAGTTGTTGCCGACAGTGTCAACAATATTGTCGACACTGTCGAAAGCTTTGCCGACGCTGTCGATTATTTTGCCGACAGTGTCGGCAACAACTTTCCCTTGCAGAAAAAGAAGCTTTCCTCCATATCTTTTGTTATATTTGCCTGTATATATAATTGAATATGATAGCTATTCTCTCTAAATCCATCCTATTCCGGGATATCCCGGAATCTGAGATTTCCGCTTTGTTGGAAACGGCGGCTTACCGGGTTGTTACTTACCGGACAAAAGATGTCGTTGCTTTACAGGGAACGCCCTGTAATCATCTGATGATCGTTTTGAACGGACTTTTACAAGGGCAAATGGTGAATGATGCAGGTAAACTCGTTGTTATTGAGGAGTTGGAAGCGGCTCAATTATTAGCCCCTGCATTTTTATATGCTCCGAAAAATAATCTGCCGGTAAACATTATTGCTATGGAATCGTCGGAGATCTTATTTATTCATCGGGATGATTTTACCGTTTGGATGCAACAGAACAGGCAACTTCTTCAGAACTTCCTGATGTTGATATCCGGAAGAAGCCATTTCCTGAGCGATAAGATCATGTTCCTGTCCCTGAAGAACATAAAGAATAAGATTGCGGATTATTTGTTGCGTAAGTTACCGGATGCATTGTCGACTGTGATTCATTTAACAGAAACACAGCAGGAGATAGCCGATTCGTTCGGTGTTACCCGGCCGTCATTGGCACGGGCGCTGGCAGAGATGGAGCAGGAGGGAATCATCTCTATAGACAGGAAAGTGGTAAAAGTATGTAACATGCCTGCATTGAAGCAGATGGCACAATAAAAAATAAACCCACAGCTTTCTATTGAAAGGAGCGGGTTTATTTTTCAGTAATTTATACCGGACCAGGTATTACTTTAAGAAAGAACTTTTCATTCTGGCAATATCAGTCAGATAGTCTTGCAGATCCTGCTCATGTTCTTCTTCCATACCCAGGATATGTTTGGCGATTTCGCAGGTAGTAAAGTCTTTGCCATCTGTAAATTCAGCAATTTGCTGGTATCTGACGATAGCGCAACGTTCTGAAGCAACGTTCTGGTTCAACAGGCTGACAACATCGAAATCATTAGGTGTGTCATATTTGCATCTTGCCAGTTCAAACCATTGTTTCGGATCGAGAACTGGAACGCCTTCCAGTTCGATGATACGGTCAGCCAGTAGTTTGGCATGTCCTAATTCTTCGTTGGCATGTTCTTCAAATTCAGCCTGTACGTTTGCACGCATAGCACCTTCTGCTACCAAAGCGCCTACCCAATATTGATAGTATGCTAACCATTCTTCTGATAATGCAGCGTTAAGCTGTGATAATAAACTTTCTACGTCTAGTTTCTGCTGTAGAATCTTAACACTTTCTTTTGCCATAACTGTAAAATTTAGTTTAGTATAATGCTCGTTTGTCTTGTTCAAACAATGCTGCCGGGCGTTTGTTCATACTAAACTAAATTGAAACAGTAATTTATTATTTTTTCTATTCTGTTAGATATAAGCTTTCCGATATAGGGTTAAAAGGTCTTCAACGGTGATATCTCTGGGGTTACCAGGTGTACAAACGTCTGCATAAGCAGATTGTGCCAATTGCTCCAGGTCTTCTTCTTTGACGCCTATTTCGCTTAGTTTTTGAGGAATACCGATTTTGAGAGATAATTCTTTGACTGCTTTTACGGCTGCAACAGCTGCCTCGTCGTCATTCATCCCTTGTACGTTGCATCCCATTGCCTCAGCTATTTTTTTGTATTTCTCTATGGAAGACGGCATATTATATTCCATAACGTAAGGCAACAAAAGTGCGTTGGCAACCCCGTGAGGTATATTATAGAATGCTCCCAGCGGATGAGCCATTCCATGTACGGCGCCTAATCCGACATTGCTGAATCCCATACCAGCTATATACTGGGCAACGGCCATACCGTTCCGTGCTTCCAGATCATGACCGTTTTCTACGACGGCTGGCAGGTAACGGGCTATCATTTCAATGGCTTTTAATTCAAACATATCCGACATTTCCCAGGCTCCTTTTGTAATATATCCCTCGATCGCATGGGTAAGGGCATCCATTCCGGTTGCTGCGGTTAATGATTTAGGCATGGAACTCATTAGTTCTGCATCGACAATAGCCAGAACAGGAATATCGTTAGGATCTACACAGACCATCTTTTTGACATTCTCTTCGTCTGTAATGACATAGTTGATAGTGACTTCTGCTGCTGTTCCGGCTGTTGTTGGCAATGCAATAACGGGTACGGATTTGTTTTTTGTGTTGGCTACACCTTCCAAAGAAATGACGTCTGCGAATTCCGGATTATTGGTGATAATACCTATTGCCTTTGCTGTATCTGTGGGAGAACCTCCGCCTATGGCAATAATGAAATCGGCACCGGAAGCGGCATAAGCTTTAACTCCGCTCTTTACATTAGTTACTGTCGGGTTTTGTTTAACTTCCGGGAAAATGGAGTAGGGAATAGCTGCCTGCTCCAATACGTCGGTAATTAATTTTACAACCCCAAATTTTACAAGATCATTGTCTGTAACGATAAATGCTTTCTTCAGATTCCTTCTTTTAACTTCTTCGGGAATAATAGCTCTTGCCCCCGGGCCAAAGTAAGAAGTTTCATTTAATATGATTCTGTTCATGCTCATATAGTTTTTCTTTAGGTTATAACTGTAACAGGGGGGCAAAAGTAAAGCATTGTCTGTTCCTGAAACTTATAAATATGATATTTATGGTTTCAAAACTGACAATGCTTTTATGTTGGGTTATAATGGCTTAATCTTCCAGTTTACCGAACTTACCGGCTGCCAGGTCGATATAGGCTTGTTTCAATTCTGCCACATTATTCATGACAAACGGACCGTAAGCGGCAATGGCTTCTTTGATAGGTTCTCCGCTCAGGACTAGGATGGTCGCTTTGTTTACAGCCTGGAGGTTGAAACTTTCTCCTTTATTTTCAAATAAGGCAAAATAGTCGGTTGGAACCAGTTCGTTATTATTGATTTTGACAGAGCCTTCAATAACCAGAATTGCTGTATTGTAATTTGCCGGAAACGAAAAATCGGCATTTCCACCCTTATTCAGTTTTACATTAAGTAAATGCATGGGAGTAAAAGTGGATGCTATTCCATTTGTTTCCTGATAGCTTCCGGCAATGACTTCGACCAGCCCGGCATTGTCGGGTAATTCAACTTTCGGTATCTGGCTGTTGACGATAGACTGGTATTTGGGATCAGCCTTTTTATCTTTAGCCGGGAGATTGATCCATAGTTGTACGACATGAAATTCTCCTCCTTTCTGGCTGAATTGTTCTTCATGGTATTCTTTGTGAAGAACACCGGATGCTGCTGTCATCCACTGGATATCGCCCGGACCGATCACACCGCTGTTTCCTCTGCTGTCATGGTGGGCAACCTTACCTTTATATACGATCGTGACGGTTTCAAACCCACGATGTGGATGAACTCCGACTCCTCTTGGCTCTTTTCGTGGTGAAAATTCCATTTTTGCATTATAGTCGAGTAGGATAAAAGGATTCATACGTTCTCTACTTAATTCTTCCAGATGAGGTATGAAGTTATGTACTCTGAATCCGTCTCCGACCATGTGCGGTGCCGGAGGTGCTATGATACTTTCTACTTTTTTTATTGTCATAAATAATCTCCTTATTTTTTAGTAAAACAAAAAAGAAGGAGGCTTTGTTGTATCTGCCGGCTTCTCACATATTATAATGTATAGTAATGCTGGACTTTTGGGTAAAGAATGGTCATAAGCACTGAATTTTGAAGGAACGTTGTTGGTGTGTCCAATGTTGAATTTATTTTCGTTTGTAATAGTCAGTCCTTCAGAATTATAGTGTTATGATAACGTTATTATCTAAAAAATAGTTTCTAAAAAGTTTGGAGCGTATGTT
>NZ_QUHH01000041.1:0-24203 GCF_003479515.1 Parabacteroides sp. AF14-59
GATAAAACTTTTCCCAGCATTCTGTTTCAGAGGATATGGATTTCCCAACACCTCGGAATCATCCAAATAAGGAGTGATTCTTTCGACCTTCTTTTTATCTAAAACTATATCTTTACTCCACTCTCCTTTATGGATGGTAACAAGCGAAATCTCGACAGCCGCATCACCCGGCCAGCGCATAGAACGAACCGCATGGTTAATGACACCTTCTTTCGAACAAATGACATCTAATCCTCCTTCACGAGCGGAACCTTGAGATATAGTATTAGTAGATACTAATGATTGAAAACCATTTGGCCGTAGAATATTGAAAATCCGTCTGAAAAAATAAGTAACAAGATCAACTGCCCCGGCAGGCTTATAAGCATATTTTACAAACTTCAAAAAACTATTTCCAAAAGCTCCACTTAGCTTTTGTCCGCCAAGGAACGGCGGGTTCCCTATAATGCAATCAAATCCACCTTGTGTGAAGACTTCTGGGAACTCTAAAAACCAATGAAAGAATTGATATTTAGTAAATACCTCAATTATTCCACTCGCTAATTGCATTGGAATCTGACCTCCCCGGAGATATTCAAAATAATCTTTGTTTGTGACTAACTTATTTTTATTCTCATCCGTTTTGGGTACAAAGAATTGAGCAACCTGCATGTCTGCCAAAGTTCTCAATCTTTGCATAGCTGATTTATTCATCAACATCCGGTATTGCCTTTCTTTTTCTGCAACTTGTTCTGGCGTATTTTCCTGCATTTGATTCAGTGAATCAAACTGTTTAATAAGTTCTTCAAGAGAGTCACCAACTTTGTTCTCAAACAATCCTATTTGTTGAATCAAGCCGGCTCCTTTTTTATTCTCCGTTCGATAAAGCTTTGCAATCTCTTTATCGTCCTCCGGAAGCACTTTGAAAGCCTCATCCGGAATACCATTCATCAACTCGTCTTTATGACCTAACCCGACTATCGAATCTCCGCACTTGATGTGATGATCGAGGAAATTGAGCGGTTCGCCCGGATTGTGGGCTTCCAACCATAAAGCGACTTTACAAAGCTCGACGGCCAACGGATTCTTATCAACACCATAAATGCAATTCTTAATAACTATCCGCATGGCTTGCCTCATTGCCACCGGATTAGGCTGCTCTTCTCCTGTATATAAACGAGCCACTTCCAAAGCGATTCTCCGGGCAGCAGAAAGCAACAAATGCCCACTGCCACATGCTACGTCACAAACTTTAATTCCAAGCAATGCTCTTATGGCTGTTTCACGCTCCTGACCAATGATACGATGCAGGGGGATTGTTTTATCTATTTTCGATTGCAGTAACCTCTCTTCGAGAATATACTCTAAAGAATACTGAATAAGTGGTTTACATAATTCTTCTGGAGTATAATGCGAACCGGAATCGCTTCTGAATTTTCCCTCTTTGAGCTGAAAGTGAGGTGTTTCGTTCTTTAGATTGAAAGCAGGGCTATACTCTAATAATCCCTCATATACAGAGCCGAACTCTTCCACATCCAGATCCGAATAATTCACTCGTACGGTTTGTCCGGTCTGATTATTGACAAAAAAACATAAGCCAGCAATCGTATCTATCAATGTACAGTTGTCCAAACGGAGTGTCATCAATGTACGTAAAGCATCTGTTGCAAAAATGCCGGATGAAAGGGCTTGTATACCAAGTTTTTCCCCGTAATATTTGTTTTCGAACAACATGAATGTAGATTTCATTCCCTCCCACAGGTCGTCTTTACTATTATCGGCATATAGCAGTTTTCCGGCCAGTTTCCGGAGTCGCTCAATACTGTAATACCGGTAATAAATTTGCTTCTTCCGTAGGACTTCCTCATCTCTCGTTTCCGGATATACAAGGTCCCGTTCTTCAGTTACAATCAGAAAAAGAAAGCGGTATATCAATCGCAATAATTCGGCGTAAAACGTATCTGCAGCAATTCTTCCAGATGCTATTTGTTCTCTCAGTTCCAAATTATGCGGATTTTGTATAAATCCGTTGGCTAAACCTGTTTGTTTCTTGAAGTTTTGATTTTTAGCAGAAACGATTCCGTTTGGATACCCTACCAGAGCGTTAATAACAGCACTGCTCAGGCTACTTCGAAGCCGGGAACCGGATTCCAACGATTGCAAGTGGTACGTTTCAAAAATACATCCGTCAGGAAAATCATTTTTTTGTTTAAATCGCGAGGAGTGTAATGTGCGATACAGAATAGCGAAATCGGAGAACAGATCTTCTTCCATCATTTTTTCGAGGTTGAACTCGTAATAGCTGATTCGCACAATCCGGGATGAATCGCGAAGCAATCGCAGGAATATTCCATTACTAACCAACGCATAAGTATGCTCCACTTTATTCAGGTATTCCTGTACAAGTGCATGTGGGGACGATTTTCCGTTGACAGTGGCTTTGTCAAGGCTTTGTTTGAAGGAAACCAGATGTATAGGAAACCCGTCTAGTTCGTCATCCCTGTGGCTGATATCAAATCTTTTACCACTCTCAGCATGTTGGTAGACAAGTGCTTTGGTGGCAGTGAAGTTTAATTCGGCAAGGAAAGGCTCCATCCAAGATTTCCGGGTTTCGGTAGTACCGCTATCTTCATCTTTAACCCGTTCTTTTTTAGACTTAAATATGTTCCACAGTGCTTTGGCGTTAATCCATGCATTACCTATTTCCTCACGGAGGGAGTGATCTGTATCGAAATACGAAGGTCGTTGATAATATCCTTGTTCTTCCGAACGAATCTTCTCAATGATTTCACTCGAGATAATATTTCCTTGTATATTGACGGATGTATTGTTCATATTCTTTCAATCTTAAAATAATGGAGTTGCTACAGGTTTGAAAATATATACTCCCAGAATATCGGGTGGCAAAACGGGAATAACAGTTTCATAGCTTTTTCCGCCTACTAGTGAACGAAAACGCCCATGTGCTTCGACCAAGTGATCGGCCCGTTGTTGCGCCACTTCTTTAAAAGCCTCAGCTTTGGAAGAAAACCGTTGTTGCTCATAGTCAAATTCGTTCTCCTGTGATTCCTGCGACATATTTTCTTCTGATTCTACTTCAAAAAGTAGTTGTTTACTTTCATCTTCGGACAATATACGACTATCAGCATGACTTCCTTCGTATCCCCATAAGAATACTTCTTCTGCAATGACTTCTCGTTTACTGCCGATTTCACGAATTACGTTCCGCACGCGGAATTGAATAAGTGTTGTACGAGTTTTTACTTTCTGTGTGAGCACGACAGCGCTTCTGGCTACCCGTGGATAGGCTGAGTTCTTATTCATATCAATTGCTAATGATAGCATAAACTGGCACAGCTGCTCCACAAATTTATGATTTCGCCCGACATATACGAGCCCGGCAGGGGTAGGCGATTCGAAGCAGATGGTAATATTCTTACCATTTTTTGGCAGCATTGACTGCAAATGTGTCGGAAGATTGGTCAAATCGATTCTATATCCCTGTTTGTAGGATTGAATCCCATCTTCCCTGTTTGTTTTCCGGGCATAGATCGGAGTACAAGTCCCTCTCAAAGCAATAATAGAGGATGTTACAAAAGATTCTACGGAAGAAATATCTCCAATGGCATCGTCTACTTCTTTCAACTCGTTTTCAATTTCTTCCGCACTGACAGCTTCATGGGCAAAAATACTACGTATGTTTTCTGCTTTCCGCCGCATTTGTTCAATCACATTGGTGATGTGGTCGTCAGCAAAAAGACTCAGTTGCTTATTGCTGGCTTCTTCTTCCCCTGTAATCAGTTTTTTTATCAATCCTTCCATGACCGAACTGTCATCATCGCCGATGGATATGTTTACCCCGATACTATTCCGGATTTCATATATCTTTTTGATGAGTACATCCCAAACGATTTTATCTACATCGTTATTCTCTCCTAAGAGAATAAATGTTTTTATCCTAGGGCTTTCCTGACCAAAACGGTCGACACGCCCATCGCGTTGCTCAATACGGTTCGGGTTCCAGGGAAGATCATAATGCAAGACGGCATTGAATAACTCCTGCAGGTTGATACCTTCACTTAAACAGTCGGTGGCAACCAGTATCCGGGGTTTATCTGGATGGATAGAGTCTATCAGGTCACGACGTTGTTCGTCGGCCAGTTCGGACGTAGCCACCACTACCTGCACTTTATTTCCAAAATAGTCTTTCAGTTTCTCTCCAATATATTTGGCTGTTTGAATGTATTTGCAGAATACAATGGGGTGATATACAACCTTTTGTTTTACTCCATCGACTATTTCTTGTACCCCTTTTGTCCAGTCGGATAATACAGAAATTGCTTTGGATAATTTATTGTCAGAAGGGTAATTGCACAGTTCCTCTGCTCGTTGAGTCAATATTTCCAGAAAATCGTCGTTTTTTTCCTGTACCTCATATTCGTTAATCGCATTTGTTGTCAGAGAGTCATCCCGATTCAACTCTTTATCAAAAAGTGTACTTCTGAAATAGAAATCTTCCTCATCTTCCTGGATCTCTTCAGAAAGCTTGTTTTTCCGGTTCTTCAACATACTTAGTCCGGCTGCCGGACTTGACATGGCACCTCGTAGCAAAGCCAAGGCTGCCCAATACTTAATTGGAGAAGTATTTTTAATTTTCTTCCCGGTTTGTGTGCTCAACCCACGAGCAAAATCAAGGATTCCGTTGTAAAGGCTCAAATATTCTTCTGATAATGAATAACGAATTTCCTTTGAATCTCTTTCGGGAAAGGGATTCTGTTCTTCCGAATGTTTACGCCAGCGTTTCAGGTTTTCACGCTTTCGTTGAACGAAATGTCGGGCTAACTTTTTTCGCTTATTTTCATCCATCCCGGAGATGTTATATTCGGCGAATTCGGGGTTCAAAAGACCAATAAGCGATTGAAATTCTTCATCTTTTCCACTATGAGGTGTTGCGGTTAACAACACGATGTGTCTGTCGGGTCGGGAACTTACCTCTTTCAATAAATCATATCGCAGTTGGTCGCCTTTGCCCGCAGGGCGAGCACAGGTGTGAACCTCATCAACAATTACCAATTCAGGACAATCATTCATAAACATCTCTCTTCGCCCCAGTTTATCTTTCAACTTGATATAATCGATGGATATTACTTGATAGGGGTAATGCTTGAATACTGAAATATCACCTTGCAATTTTCGTTCCAAGGAAGCAATGGTGCTTGAACGGATTATTTCGGCATCGATATCCAATTTATCCTTCAATTCTTTTTGCCATTGTTCGCACAAGTGTGGCAAACAAATAATGGTAAAACGTTCTATTTCACCCCGCTCAATCAGTTCTTTCAGTATCATAAGGGCTTCGATGGTTTTCCCGACTCCTACATCGTCGGCGATAAGTAATCGTACAACCTTTTGTTTCAAGGCCATGACTAACGGAACTACCTGGTAGGAACGTGGACGAAAACTTAATTTGCCCATACAACGGAAAGGACCACAAGCATTTCTGAAAGATAATTTGGCGGCATTGTATAAAATTTTAGCCGATTGAAAATCTGCCAAATCTTTTTTCTCCGGATATTGGAACTCTGCCTTATACATGCTGTCGGAGGGCAATTGTAGCGGACGATATACTGCCGTCGCCTCTGCGTCTGAGCCCCCGATGGGTTTCAGCTGCACGATGTCTTTATCATTGGAAGGGAGTACTACCCACTGCCGATGTCGGAAGTAAACGAGCATTCCCGGTTTGATATCCTGATTGGTGATTGATTCTGTCATTTTACCTCACAACTTTGAATATATGTTTATTTCGCTTTACAAATTCCTCGATAGGCTCCGTATAATGCCATTCGACGACTTCGTATCCGGCGTCTCTACAGTTCTGACGCTTCATTTGATCCTCCTTTTTAATCTCGTATTGGTCGTGTACTGAACCGTCGCAAAATATCAAGGCAAATTGGTTGTCAGATATTTTATAAACGAAATCGGCATTTACATATAAGTTTTGAATGTTCATTTGAGCCTTATCAGGTAATTTAAGACCGTTCCGGTATAAATATTCAATTAGCGGTTTCTCAGTAGACGAATTGAGGTCGTAAGTTCGAAGCAGATAATTGTACTGTTCTTCTAATGTGCGACCACCTTGTTGATTGTCTATATTGCATCGCATCAATTTCTCTAACGCTTCTTTGACGCTGAAACGATCTAATTTTTCGTGATATTGCTGATTATAATAAGATAATAAATCGTCGTAAGAAGCTTTTGGAGTATCAGGACGTGTATCGATTAATGTTTCCGGATCGAATCCTAACAGATTATAAGCTTCTTTGAAAATAGCCTGAAGTTGAGCAGCATTATTCAGTAGATCTTTAAGTATTCCCAGACTACCTTCAGAGGATTCGTACAGAAGAATATTCTTGCTTTCATTTTTCCCCATTATCCAAACACCGATTTCGCTCTCTTCAACTTGGCAGACCTTTTCAATGGCCCGTTTTAAAGCATAAGCTAAGGTGCATACTCCTTCCTCTTTCAAATGCAACTCTTTAACAGGTTGGATATACAAAATATCTGAAGTAGTGGTGGTGTATATTCTTACCCCTGCAATAGGTTCATCAGGATTGGATTGTTCCGCCTCAATTCTGGATTTCCAGCGTCCAGAAATTGTTCCGATAGGAAATGAATCATCTTTTGTAATTTTCCACTTATTGTTGATTTGTAGTAACGTAGCCGACTGGTCATAAATAACCTGCAACAAATCATGTTCTGCCGCTTTAATTATTGCTTTTTGCGTATTGTCGATTCCTTTGGAAAAAGAAAAATAATGGTCGATATCATATCCCTGCGATGTACGGTATTCTTCATTGCAGGATATACGTTCTTCTATTCTAGCTTCGGATTCGTTTAATTCTACAACATTGGAAAACTTCTCAAAAGAATCAAAGTCTTTAAGCTCTTTTCTTGTAATAGGATCATTGCTTGCATTCTCTGCCTCTTTCCCTACAAACACATAACCAGTTTCTTTCGATATTTTTATGGTATGCATCTGTTCCCCATTTTGGTTGAGCTGCATTTTAACGACTTTATATTTACTCCCGTCATGATAAATAAGGTTGTTGGGACCAAATTCTTTAAGGGCGATAAAACGTGGGCGAGAGACATATTCTCCCTGCTCGGCAGATTTATTTCCGACAAAAGTACGTACAGGGAGACGTGTGAAATTATACCCCGGAAGAAAACCTTCTGATGCAAGATAACGAAACACATAAAATTCTGATTCATTTCCGGATGAAGAATTGCTTTTGTTAAGCAATAAATCTCTCTGTCTTAGCGCTATGGCTTGCATCCTCTTCGCATCACCAATTTTAGGGCTATTGGGGGTTGATATAACCGAGTGAGCCTCTTCCAGTGTTTTTTTGGTATTTGTATATAATATCCTCCACCGTTTGAATGCATTGTCAAACCTTTTATAAAAAAATTGTACTTGATCAATCAGCCAGTTCTTGTCACTATACCAACTTGTATCATCTATTTTATTGATATTTCGAAGTATGTTATCAAATTGTTTGGCCCATTGCAGGAATTGGTGTTTTTGTATTTCTTCTATTTTTAATCTGATATGCTCATAAACCGGCAGTTCCGGTTTATTGATATCGATGATTTCACTTATGGAAACTTTGATATCAATCCCCAGTTCCATCATGATAAAAGCATCTAGATGGCTCCTTATCAATTCCATGTTGGTGATATCCATCCTTGGCGGAATAACTGATCCATGAACCATTTTTGTCGGGTCCTTAAAGTAATTACGATCGTGAGGTGATTTTTGAGAACAGAAAGTAAATACCAATGCTGACTGTCCGCTTCGCCCAGCACGTCCGCTTCTTTGCGAATAATTGTCGGGACGTGGCGGGACATTCCGCATGTGAACAATATTCAATTGACTGATATCGATTCCCAATTCCATAGTAGGACTACAAAACAGGGCTGAGAGCTTGCCTTCACGAAAATCATCTTCCCGTTCGATACGTTTTGCATTTCCCAACTGTCCGGTATGTTCTTTTCCTTGTCTTTCGTAGGTTTTGAAGTCTTGCTTGTAAAAGTCCTGAAAATAAAGATTAGGGGTACTCTCGATATTTTTATATTTCATAAAGCGGACTTCATCTCTGAGCGTATGCACCTCATCTCCAGGTTTCCAAAGGATGTGGTCAACACGGATGCGGTAGCCATGCATCGTTCCCTCACTTGTTTTTACAGGTATTTGATTCAAATAATGCCCTTCTACCAGAATTTGGCAAATTGTATCTATTTCTTTTGATAAATCATCTTGCTTTAGAATTTGTCCGGTTCTATCCTTGACAAGCCTTTTTATATATTTCCCTAAATAACTCGCAGGGCCGATAGAAGCTGTATATTCTCTTGTTTTTGCCTTACCTTTTGAATAGGGAAGCAACACATAGGGGACATCTATTTTTTCTTCAAAATCCAAAGACCATGGTTTTTTTTCATCTAATAGGTTCTTTAGCTCAGTCTCAATTTCTTCTCTTTTTTGTACTAAGTAAATGTGGTCAAAGGCAAATGAGGTACGGAAGTAGTTCAGGATTTGTGTGAACGTATATTCCCGCTCCTCAGAAGACATATTTTTTAGCCAACTCAGGTGGGAAAAGAAACTATCTATTTTACAAAAATCATTCAGCTTTTTGTATCCTATTTGCACTAAAGCTGTTTGCTCCAGATTAGGAGTAGTATATCTCCACCCTAATTTCAAATCATATAAAATTCTTATGATAATGTATTTTTGAATAGCATTTATGTTCCCTTCATCAGGCCAATTCGGGTTTTTGGAAAGGTACTTTGCATATTCATCTTCGCGTAAATTGAGTTCTTTGAAAACTTCGATGCCAATTCGATTACTATCCAGCCCATCAAGGTTATTTCTAACGGATTTATGAATTGCAGAACGCAAACGGGCTATGGTAAAGAAATCATTGAAATGACCTGCTTGCAATGATGCATCTTGTCGATTATCTGTAAAACTCAAAAACTTTTGGTTCCTGAGTGGAATATTATTCTCAGATAAAGATTTTAATATGTTTGCTCCTAATATGGTTGTGGCAGAACTACGTCCTTCATTCCCTAATCGCGACAATTTAGTATTTTCATTCGTCTTTAAATCGAAAATAATACCTGACGTCGGGTCGAATAATAGATACGCAGGTATATACCAGGCTTTTAATGGCAATTTATTGTCATTCTTCCAGGAATAATTGCCATTTTTGTCAAAATGCAATAATTGAGGCAAGCGATACTCATAAAAGTTTTTTATTCTTCTACCATATTTCAATGTTTCTGTAAACCAGCTATCTGGGAGATAATCTTTGTCGTCTTCATTCCATACTTCATCTTCATCATCATCTTGCAAAATTAAATATCCATAAGGAAAATCTTCGATATTTAAGATACGTTTTTGCCTCCCTGTTACTTTATCTGCTTTAATGTCCTCTTGTGTAATTTTTGGCGGCAAGTCATCCATATTATCTGGATCTCGTGGCATAATTTTATCATTAATGAGCTTTACGCATAGAAAATCTACACCCGAATAACGGCTGAATAACACCGGATACAATAGCGTTTCAGCACCGTTTATCTTTGTATAAAGTTCATCATTGAGTGTTATGTATCTGGCATCTCTTGAGTCAAGAGTTACTTGTACTGTACCAGTTTGAGAGATGAATTGGTGAATTTTGAATGGCAGATAGGATTTTCTTGGATTTTCATCAGCAGCTTTTATGTTTAGTTGCTCTATCCATCCTAATAATCCATCCATTGCATTTTTACAATCGTCCGAATTTTCTCCAGAATCTTTGGATAATTGTTGAATGATGGCAGATAGAGGTTGAGGTTTTCCCCGTTCAAAATATCCGTTCGTATCATCAAGTGCAATTTTGCGTTCAAGCCAAATAGCCAAAGGGTGAGATTTAAATTTGTCAGCACCATCATTTGAATCAATAGATTCATGGACAGATCGGCTTAACTGAGATGAAGAGGGAATCTGTTCAGCATAATCGGTAGATGTTTCCAATTGTTCTCCAATGATTTGATTGAGAGAATAACTTTCATCAAAAATTAGGTCGGCAACGGCTCCGACTGCTTTTTTCCTTTCATCTGCATTTCCTTCTGAACTCATGGTAGCAGAAGTTCCGATGCAAACAAGTTTATTGTTGCACAGATTTTTAATTCTCCGGATTAACATAGCTACATCCGCCCCTTGTCGACCTCTATATGTGTGTAATTCGTCGAAAGCCAAAAATTTCAGATATTTAGACATTGATTCTCTAAATACTCTTTCTTCATACCGGGTCATAATCAGTTCCAACATCATATAGTTGGTCAGAATAATATGTGGTTCTTCTTCCCGAATAATTTCTTTAGTTGTGGCATTTTCCTGTCCAGTATATTTAGCATAAGTCACAGGAAAAGTTCCTTTAGTCAGCGACTTGAGTTCCGTTATCTGCTCATCCAGTCCTTCGTTTTGTTGTTGCAAAGGAATATTTGGTCGAAGTAGTGACTTTAGATAGTTTATCTCATATTTTTTAATTTCTTCTTCTTGTGAATTGATCAGGGCATTCATCGGGTATACAATAATTGCTCTGATTCCTTTTCCCGGACTCTTCAGAACATCGTTAAATATAGTGGCAAGGAATGTCAGTGATTTACCTGAACCTGTTCCCGACGTGACTATAAATCCTTTATTTTCTATTCCTTTCTTAATGGCTTCCACTTGATGATGATAAAGGCTAAACTTTCCCAGGATATTTTTTAGTTCTGAGTGAGCCCCCGGGATATCATCCAAAGATAAACCTGTCTTATAGGAAGGGTTGAATTGAATAAGTGGTTCAGGAATATAGGAATCGCAACTCGAGTTCTCTTCAAATTTCTTCTCTACTTCTTCTTTTATCCGTCTATCAGAAATAGTGAAGAAACTTTTTAGAAATTTCTTGTAATCTTCAATGATTGACTGATGATTTTTAAATGCTTTCATGATTCACTTATTTTACTATTTTTGTGAAATTAATGAAGGTGTAAGTTCAACAAGAAAATTAACCTGCTTGAGATTGCAAAGCTGTAAGCTACTGGACAGTAGAAATGGGTCTCCTACCTTTAACATCACACCTGTTCCAACTGCCCTCATCCATCCGTTTCTCCTATACTATTGTTGAAGTTCATACGGATATCCTTTCGAAACAAGCCAAGAAGATAGTAACACAAGTTCTTTGGGATAGTCCTGCATCAAGTTGCTTATCTTTGATTGGTTTATTTTTTGCGCCTTCAGTCATTTTATTAATATTGTAATAGGAGCAAATATAAATAATGTTAGCCAGACCGCAAAGACTTCAGTTTATTATTTTTCCTACAACTATAATTTAATTTGAATACAGGATAAATTATAAATAGACAAAAAAGTGCGTATTTCAAGTAAAATAATGCTCTTAATTAGTGCGCATTGCAGGGTGTATGCAGGATATTATACTTGCGTATTACAGAAAACGTCATTAGATTTACGTATTTATGAGATGATAAGTATTGAATTACATGACATTTAAGCATAAATTGTAAGTCTATAAACAGTAGACAGCAAGCACTAAGACACTTCTGATAAGAGATGCTCAAGAGATAGACAAATCTATTCTTGTGCTTTAGGCAACACCTCATACTTTATCAGACAAAGACGAACAGGCTTGCCGATATGAAAATATGATACTTTATATTTCAGTTAGTTTACTCTGATGTACAGCTATTAGTTTATTCCGCAGCACAATCATTAGTTTATTCTACAAATACACAATAAATTCATCAGGATAACAATCTCTTGAATTTGCAAACTTGATAAGAAAGAGTTATCTTTACCCTCAGTATTCTCCATGAGCAAACTACCGCAAAAGCACGTAGCAAATTAGTGGGATAAATCATGGGATATGCTTGAAGCAAAAAATATAAAGTTTTAAATATCAGCGTGGTAACTCTGCAAGGAGAATCCCAGGCGGATCACTGAAAATAAAAGAAAAATCAAGCAAAGCCCTGATAATTAGATGTTATCAGGGCTTTCTTTTTTTTGGGAAGATCGCAGAAAATAGTCGTTTCAAGCATATTATCGGTGGATAAATCGTGGGGCTAAAGTTTAGTCGAAAAAGTCCCACGAATTTGCATCTTTCTTGCTTATTCATACTATTTTGCGTAGTGTTATTCTGGAGGAGCTGAGATTTTTTTGTGCATAGTTGTGCAATACTCAAGATAAACAATTTACTCACCATAGTATTTTATTCATTTTAGTATCAATTCCATTTGAATATTGCATCTCTGATAGGATGTACTATGCCCAAAAATCCTTTTAAAACCTAATTTTTCATAGATATGAATTGCCGGTTTTAAAGCAGTGTTGCTTTCTAAGTACAGATTTCTCCCCCCTAATTCTTTTACTTTATTGATAACAGCCTGCCCTAAAAGCAGCCCGATGCCTTTCCCTTGTACTTTAGGACTAACAGCAAGTTTAGATAACTCATAATCATAATGTTCATCATTCATTTTAAGCAAAGCGCAAACACCAACAGGTTCGTTTTTGTAAAGTGCAACAAAAATTTCTCCCCCTTTATCTATAATAAGCTCTTGGGGATTATTGACTGCTGCATAATCGGTTTCTTCCATTTTGAAGTATTTGTTTATCCATTCTTCACTGAGCGACTTGAAAGCTTCCTGATAACAAGGTTCATAAAGTGTTATTTGAATGTCCTTGCTTTCTCTTTGCTTTTTTACCTCTTTTACACGTTCCAGTAATGATTTGCCTGATAATAAACATTCCCATTCTTCAATGGCTTGCCATAAATCATTATGCGCTTCAGATGAAATATTTTCTATAGTAACGGTCATATCAGAGCATTCTTCGATGAGTATCTCTGACATTTTTTTTCCTTTGGGAGATAGCATTATTAAGTTTCTTCTTCCGTCAGACTTATCTTTTGTCTCCTTTACAATTCCTCTTGTAACCATCTCTTTTACAATATTACTAACTGAAGGATGAGAATGTCCTATTTCCTTTGCGATAGCAGTAATTGTTTTTGCTTCCCCATGTGCTAATACGAAAAAGACAGGAAACCATTTTGCACGAATGTCTATTCCATACATTTTGTGAATCCGTTCGGCATCGTTAGTTATTTTATCGGTTAACATCCGTAGCCTGCTACCAATTGCCATTTTACCTGTTTGATTAAAGAAATCCATGTTTTATCGGTTTTATTTAAGTAGATATGTAATTAATTACGCAAATGTAGGTAACTTACCTAATATATGCAAATATTCTTAGCAATTTACTACTCTTTCAACATATGAAAAGGGGTATTCTGATAAAGCTCTGATCGATTTAATGCGCTGCTTATATGTTCATATCCATATTTCATACATAGCAACAGCATTTCTAAACTGATGATAAGAAACAATATACAGATGCTCATATCCGGTGGTCATACATGGAATTATTACTTGATGATAGCTGCAATGATGTGGTTTCAAATGTATGTTTGTTTTGACTACTAAATTCATGATAGTACAAACATGTTTTGCAAAACAACTATCATACTATCATAAATCGATATATGTTATTTATAATCAGTGATATGTATAATGATAGTTGTTTGTTTTAACTATCATAGTACCTATCATACTCTCATTAAAAGAATATATAAGGAGATATTCTGATAAAGTATATAGTTTATTTTCAGAAGAGTAGGTAGAAAAATACGGTGAGACCCGGGTGTGAATAGCATCAGCACCCGGGTCTCGTTATTGTTTACACCCGGGTGTAAACCGGATGAAGAAGGGGATCTCAAATAACTTTTCTACCTGTTTTCGGTAAAATATCTACCCTGTTTACGCAAATCAGACTACTTATTTTGCTTAAAAACGACTAATAGAACCGCCGCCCCCCGAACGTCCTCCGCCCCAGGAGCCACCGCCACCACCAAAACCGCCTCCAAAGCCTCCGCCTCGTCCGCTGCCGCCAATGATGATAGGTCCCGTACTGCGTCTTAACCGGCTGATATGACGGTTTTTCTTTTCTGTATAGCCGCAATTCTTACATCTGTAGGTATCTTCTGCCAATCCTTCTGAACTGTAAGTAGCCCTTTGTATCACTTGCTGGCCCACATATACCAATGTTTTTTGTCCGCAACGGGGACAGATACGAGGACGGTATTTGAGGATGGATACAAGTATAAAGATCCCGGCAGGAAAAATGATCATCATGACCAGGAATAGCCATAGAAAAAGATCGTCACCTTCCGTTTGTCTGCTGGTATTTCCTCCGGTCATGGCTGCGCGTTCATAATCGCTTGCCATCAGGTATTCTTTTACTGCGGCAACCCCTTTCAGCATACCGGCACTATAATCGCCCGTTTTCAGATCAGGAATCATGTATTTTTGTTGCAGGCGGTAACAGATCGCATCCGGAAGAATACCTTCTATACCGTAACCAGTCTCGAAAACAACCGAACGCTGTGACGGCTCAGTGACAAGCTGGATCAGAAGGCCGTTGTCTTTGTCTTTCTTTCCCAATCCCCAATGCCGAAACAGGTCTGTGGCAAACATACGGGCGTCATTATCACCGATACTTTCCACAGCAACTACGGCCACTTCGATCCCCAGACTGTCTTCTACAATCTGCAGCAAACGGTTGATATGCTCGACATCCTGCGGATGAATGATCCCATCCGGATTGCTTACATGATTGCTCCGGTCGGAGAGACGGACATTTGGAACTGTCTCGATAGTATAATCCTGTGCTGCAGAAAGTTGTAGCGGGAAAATAGAGAACAGGAACAGACCTGCAAGCAGTAAAGCCTGCAGGCGATTATCCGTCAGTATTTTATTCAGATTTCTCATTTTTATCTGAACTTATCGAATTAAAATTCTACTTTCGGAGCTTTCTCGGCACCACTTTCCGCACTGAAATAAGCTTTCGGCTGGAATCCGAACATACCGGCGAGGATATTGGTAGGGAAACTGCGGATATAAGTATTATACGTTTGTGCGGTTTCATTGAAACGCTTACGTTCTACGGAAATACGATTCTCTGTTCCTTCCAGTTGGGCTTGCAATTCAGAGAAGTTCTGATTGGCTTTCAGGTCCGGATAACGTTCCAGTACGACCATCAGGCGAGAAAGGGCACTGCTCAGTTCTCCCTGTGCAGCCTGAAATTTCTTCATCGACTCTTCATTCAGGTTAGACGGATCGATGGTGGTCTTGGTGGCCTCGGCACGGGCACTGACTACACCTTCCAATGTTTCCTTTTCATGAGTAGCATATCCTTTTACTGTATTGACCAGGTTTGGGATCAGGTCCATACGACGCTGATATTGATTTTCTACCTGACTCCAGGCTGTTTTTACTCCTTCATCCTGTGTGACCATTGTGTTGTATGTACTTTTTACCCAAGAGTATCCGGCAAATAAAAGTACCACGATAATGGCAAGTGTAATCCACAAAGCTTTGTTCTTAAACATTTTCTTTTTGCTTTAATTGTTATACATAGTTGTGCAAAGCTATATAAAAAACAGGATAGAAGAAGAAACTGTTTATACAATTGTTGGTTGCAATGAATATTTAGTGGGTATCTGTCAAGTAATATTTGGCAGGTCCTGTTATTTTCAAATCTTCGGGACGTATACCTTCTGCTTCCTGAGGCGTTATCAGTCCGCGATCGACCAGACGACTAAGAATTACCTGATAGAACTCCGTATAATAGGGTTTTAATTGCAAACCTTCAAAGCAATAGCGAACATGTTTCGGCTTAGGTACGATACTTGCCAGGAAGATACATTCTCCTAAAGTCAGGGCCGAAGGTTCTTTGGCAAAGTAAAAATGTGAAGCCTCGGCTGCACCGTAGACAAGCGGTCCCCATTCGACGATATTCAGATAGACTTCAAACATCCGTTCCTTCGAGGTAAGACGGTTACTTTCTATCAGCCAGACAATCAACATCTCTTCCAGTTTCCGGGCAATCGTTTTGTTACGACTCAGGAAGACATTTTTTACCAGCTGCATACTCAACGTACTTCCACCCCGTGCAAACCGCCGTTCTTTGAGGTCCAGTATCAGGGATTCACGGATCGCACTCGGGATAAAACCATTGTGATAAAAGAAACCGGCATCCTCGCTTTGCATGATGGCCAGAGGCAAATAACGGGATACAGCCGGGAAAGGCCGGAAAGAAGGATTGCCTTCACCGACCTCGAACGTACGCACCGGTTCTTCATTCTCGTAAACGGTATATTCGAACGGTTCGTTCATTTTTCGCAGATCGGTATTCCCATATTGAATGATCTGGAAATTGCGGGCGGTAAGCGACGATTCCAGTTGCAGGCTATCCAATGAGGCAAAATCGACATCCAGTAAAAACCGATATGATAATGTTCCGTCGGCTTTTAATCCTTCCAGATTGTAAAACAAACCTTTCGGCAGGGATGCGAACAAGTCATTTGCCGGAAAGTCCTGTTTATTCACCGAGGCAGTTATATGCCAGTCGTCTTTTTTCTCAGCCTTCAGATAAGGATGAAAATCCAATTGATTGAAGTTTACCTGGGAGACACTATCCAGTTCCAGATAGTTTTTTCCGATATTCACCTGGCAGTCGACAGTTCCCCGGTCCAGTAAAACTGTATCGGGAGAAATGCGTCGTTGATGAAGTGTTAGTCCGCTGATATGTGCCTGTCCCCGGACAGCGTGTAGCTCATTCTTTTTGAGTATTTCCTCCAGTTTGAATGTGAGTGTATCGAACTGTATCTGTGCTCCCCAGCGATAGTTCAGGAAGGGTAGGGTGATCTTTGTATTCTCTTTGGCATGCAGCTGTGCTTCGATCTTTTTTCCCTTGTCCAGCAGCGAACCTTCACAAACCCATTCGCTTCGTATTCCGTTTTCCGTGCTTCGTATTCCGGTAGCGAAACGGCTATCCTTTATGATCAGTGAAGGTATCTCGATCAGGAGTTCATCTCCTTTGTTCAGATAAGAAACACTTAGATTGCGTAAGGTCGCATTATCGGGAAGTAACTTGAAAAGCAGCCCGAACAACCTGCCTGTCTTCCGTGCAAAATTCTGTTCTGTTTCAGTATGGGCATTTATCTCCGCAGATGGGACAGAATGATACAGAAATTCAAAATTGGACGTATTGTCTTTCTTTATAAAGGAAATATTCACGTCGTCGGCTTCTATACTCTTTACGGAGACTTTAAAAAGAAGAAGTGCGGAACGGTCCAGCTTCACCCGGAAAGAATGGCTTCGCAGGAACGTATCGGCATCCGACGGTGTCACAGATAATCCTTTGATCTGTATGCCGCTGAGACCGATCATGCTTATGTCGTCGTAATGAACAGATATCCGGCGCGTTTCTTCCAGCTTCTCCAGTTTACGGTCGATGTATTGCCGTACGAATATGTTCCGTATGGAAAACGAAAGCAGAACCAAAACAGCTAAAAGAATGACACCTGCCGCAATTACTTTCCTAACAGGTTGATGCATATATTCTTCTTGTTTAAAACGGGAGTAAAAGTAGATATTTTTTCAACATTTCATATCTTTTATCTGTTTTAATAAAAACAAATAAATGAATATGTCATACAAGATTGCATTTTTTGGAGCTAAACCTTATGATATAGCTTCCTTTGATCAGGTAAACGAGAAATATAATTACGATATAAAGTATTATAAAGGACATCTTAATCCCAATAATGTGGTCCTGACGCAAGATGCCGACGCTGTCTGTATCTTTGTGAACGATACAGCCGATGCGGCCGTAATCGATGCGATGGCAGACAACGGTGTCAAGCTACTGGCTCTGCGTTGTGCCGGTTTTAATAATGTAGACCTTGCTGCTGCCAAAGGAAAACTTCCGGTCGTCCGCGTTCCGGCTTATTCTCCTTATGCCGTAGCCGAGTATTCGCTGGCATTGATGTTGTCATTGAACCGGAAGATACATCGTGCCTATTGGCGTACACGCGACGGAAACTTCTCCCTGAACGGATTGATGGGATTCGATATGCACGGAAAGACAGTCGGTATAATCGGTACGGGAAAGATTGCCAAGATATTGATCCGGATATTGAAAGGGTTGGGTATGCATATCCTTGCTTATGATCTTTATCCCGATCATAAGTTTGCGGAGGAAGAAGGTATTACTTATGTGACATTGGATGAATTATATCGCGGGTCGGATATCATCTCGCTTCATTGTCCGTTGACGGATCAGACCCGTTACCTCATTAATGAGGATTCGATAGACAAAATGAAAGACGGTGTAATGATCATTAATACCGGCCGCGGGCAATTGATTCACACGAATGCCCTGATCGAAGGACTGAAGGAAAAGAAGATTTCGGCAGCCGGACTGGATGTATACGAGGAAGAAGGAGATTATTTCTATGAGGATAAATCCGACAAGATTATCGATGATGACGTGCTGGCACGTTTATTATCTTTCAATAACGTGATCGTCACTTCGCATCAGGCTTTCTTTACCAAGGAGGCAATGCATAATATTGCAGAAACGACTTTGCAGAACATCGAAGATTTCCGGCAAAATCGTCCACTAGTGAACGAAGTTATTCTATAAACAGACTATTTTTTTATCGCTGATTTATTATATTTTTGTGGCCATTGTCCGGTGTGAGCCAGGCAATGGTCTTTTAATTTTACGTATTATGAAAATAGATGATCAGACAGGACTTGTTTTAGAAGGTGGGGGAATGCGCGCCGTTTTTACAGTAGGGGTATTGGATTACTTTATGGACCACAATCTCTGGTTCCCTTATACGATCGGAGTGTCGGCAGGGGCCAGCAACGGTATTTCGTATGCTTCCCGGCAACGGGGACGCTCCCGTTACAGCAATATAGATTTATTGAAAGAATATAATTATATCGGTCTGCACCATTTTCTGCGTGGCAGAGGATATATCGATATGAAATATCTGTTCTATATTTATCCGGAAAAACTCTATCCGCTCGATTATGATGCCTACTTCAGGTCGAAAGATCGCTTCGTGATGGTCACGAGTAATTGTCTGACGGGAAAGGCGGAATACTTTGAAGAGAAGAAGGATAAAAAGAGGTTGGTGGACATTTGTTGTGCTTCTTGCACGTTGCCGATCCTTTGTCCGGTTGCTCATGTAGACGGCATTCCGATGGTAGACGGTGGTGTGTGTGATGCTATTCCCATCCAACGGGCTATCGATGACGGTTTCAGTAAAAACGTGATCATTCTGACACGGAATAAAGGGTATCGCAAGAAAGATAAGAATTTTTATCTGCCAGGATTTATCTATAAACAATATCCGGCTATACGTGAACAACTCAAACTGAGATATAAGCGTTATAACGAAGTACTCGATTATATCGACCAACTGGAAGCGGAAGGGAAAGCCTTTGTGATCCGTCCTGAAAATAAGATGGAGGTGGGGCGGACGGAAAGTAATCCGGAGAAGCTGGAAGCGTTATACAATGAAGGGTATGCGCTGGCTGCAAGGTTGTTTTCAGGGAAGCATGAATAATTTGAGGGTATGTCAAAACAAATAAACCGGACGCAGATATCGTAGAATTCTGCGTCCGGTAAATACTAGCTTTTGACACCCCCTCGTTCTTTTTATTCTTTACATTCTTTATGTAAATCCTTACTCAGGCGCATAGCACAGAAATTCGGACCACACATCGTACAGTATTCCCCATCGGTGACAGCGCTTTCCTTATAGTATTGCAAAGCCCGTTCCGGATCGAGCGACAGGTTGAACTGGTCTTTCCAGCGGAAGTCGAAGCGTGCTTTACTCAAAGCGTTGTCGCGTACCTGAGCACCCGGATGTCCCTTTGCCAGGTCGGCTGCATGGGCAGCTATCTTATAAGCAACCACACCGTTACGTACATCTTCTTTATTCGGCAATCCTAAATGTTCTTTCGGAGTTACATAACAGATCATGGCTGTTCCGTGCCATGCAATCTGTGCCGCACCGATAGCGGAAGTGATATGGTCATAACCGGGAGCGATATCTGTTGTTAACGGGCCTAATGTATAGAAAGGTGCCCCATGGCAAGCATATTGCTGCTCCTTCATATTTTCATGTATCTTGTTCATTGGGACATGTCCCGGACCTTCGATGATTACCTGAACGAATTTCTCCCAGGCAATCTTTGTCAGATCACCCATTGCATGCAACTCGGCAAACTGGGCGGCATCGTTCGCATCATAAATAGAACCCGGACGAAGTCCGTCGCCAATCGAAACAGCTACGTCATACCGGCTCAATATATCGCAAATCTCTGCGAAATGGGTATAAAGGAAGTTCTCTTCATTGTGCAGTTGCATCCATTTCGCCATGATGGAACCGCCGCGTGACACGATGCCCGACAGGCGGGTTGCCGTCAGATCGATATGACTTTTCAGTAGACCGGCATGGATCGTGAAATAATCTACACCTTGTTCGGCCTGTTCGATCAATGTATCACGATAGATATCCCAACTTAGTGCTTCCACATTTCCGTTCACTTTTTCCAAAGCCTGGTAGATAGGAACAGTCCCCATCGGAACAGGGCAGTTACGAATGATCCATTCGCGTGTTTCGTGGATATTGTCGCCTGTGGAAAGGTCCATTAACGTATCGCCTCCCCATTTGCAACTCCATACCGCCTTCTCTATTTCTTCGCTGATACCGGAAGAGAGGGCCGAGTTTCCGATATTCGTATTGATCTTCACCAGGAACTTCTTACCGATGATCATCGGTTCCGCTTCCGGATGGTTGACGTTGGACGGTATGATCGCACGCCCGGCTGCTATTTCCTTGCGGACAAAATCCGGTGTAATATACGATTTCAGTCCCAATGCCTCGATCTGTTGGTTTTCACGTATGGCAACGTATTCCATTTCAGGCGTAATGATCCGGCGTTTGGCATAATACATTTGGGTGATGTTCTTACCTTCTTTGGCACGATAGGGGAGGTGGCGTTTCGGGAAACGGATAGCATCCAGGCTTTTATCTTCCAGGCGGCTACGTCCGTATTCCGATGTAAGTTCGCTCAGCTGTTCGATATCCTTGCGCTTGCTGCACCATTCTTCACGGATACGTGGGATACCGGCTGTTATGTCGATGTTTATCTTCGGATCGGAGAATGGTCCGCTTGTGTCGTAGACAATTACCGGATTGTTTTTCTTACAAACTTTTTCTCCGTTTTCATCCAGTGTAACGGTATCCAGAAGTTTTATCTTACGCATTCCAACTTTGATCTTGTTGATCTCTCCCGGAATGTATATCTTCTCCGATGACGGGTAGGTGATACGCATCGTATTTTTCTTGTTTGCCATTGTTATATTGTTTATATTTTGATCAATGTAAATCTATTTGCTTGCTATACTTTTTTATTATTAAACAGAAACGTTCCATCTCCTTTACAGGATCGGGCGCCTGGGTAATAGCCGATGATACGGCGATCCCTGTAATTCCGGTACTCATCAAAGGGGCGATATCCTCATACCGGATTCCTCCGATTGCAAATATAGGAATTTTTAGTCCTGCTTCCCGGCATTGTTCCATGATTCTTTTGTATCCTTCGAGACCGAGTATCGGACTCAGGTTCTTTTTTGTTTCTGTAAAACGATATGGGCCAAGACCGATATAGGAGGCGCCCTGCCTGTCTGCTTCCACGATATCTTCAAAGGTATTGGCTGTAGCACCTACCAGGAAAAGGTTGCCGTATCCTTGTTGACGGATAATCTTCCAGGCATCGCTGACCGGCATATCTTTCTTACCCAGATGTACAGTGAGAGCTTTGCTTTTAATAGCGATCTCCAGGTTGTCGTCTATGCATACCCGACAGGATGATCCTGCTAAATGAACCAGCTTTTCGGCAGCTTCGAGGGTAAGATTGTCTTTCATTCGTATCTGTATCCAGTTACATCCGCCTTCCAGGGCTATTTTGATCTGGTCTTCTTCTGTATATTTTTCAGTACGGTGTGTGATGAACATCAACGGAAGTGTGTTCTCTTCCGTGAAACAAGCATACCGGCTGTTTATCTTTTCAGGCATAGTTGTATATTTTTATATTGATTGATAATTGTTTCTTTTTGTGATATATCCGGCACTTTTCCCCACAATGCACCTAAAACGGCTACGCCTCCGAAACCTATTGAACGGATCGATGGGATCGTTTCGTTACTGATACCACCCAAAGCGATTACTTTTTCATTTATTATCTTATGGGAAGCGGCATCCTGCAAAGTTTCCAAAGAGAAACCGCTACCGTATCCTTCTTTAGATATGCTCTCAAAGACAGGGCTGAGAAAGACATAATCGAGTTGCCGATTTTCTTTTACTTCCTGTAAGGAATGACAGGAACGGCTGATACTACCTTTGAAACCTTCCGGTATAATATGGTTCCTGCTGTTCAGATGGATGCCGGCAAGATTATATTCCGATGTCAGTTCAAAATGATCATGTAAGACGATACGGGAGTGAAACACCTCCGGGACGGTATCTAATAATAAACGTAATACCTGTTTATCCCCCTGGGGTTTACGCAAATGCACTTTTTCCATTCCTTCCTGAAATAAAGCCGTCAGGATCAGACCTTCGCCTTCAAAGAAATTAGGAGTCGTTATGGCTATCAGTTTCATGACCTATTCATTTCTATTTTATGTAATGGAACCGGGGCAAAAAAATGATTCAAAGGGCCATGACCATGCCCCGTTTTTACATCTTTTCCACTCTGAATAGCTTGTGTGATATACTCTTTGGCAGAACCGACTGCTTCAGGCAGATTCATACCCAAAGCAAGATAAGCAGCAATAGCTGAAGATAATGTACAGCCAGTCCCATGACCGTTCGTCGTTTCTATCGTTTCGGCGGACAGGCGGACAGGAGACATCTCCGACATATATAATATATCGGTCATATCTTTTGTTTTCAGATGGCCGCCTTTCATTAGAACGGCCTTGCAGCCCCGGGACAATAATTTCCCGGCAGCCAGATCCATGTCTTTTTCGGAGAAGATCTTTACACCTGACAGGTATTCTGCTTCGTCGATATTGGGAGTGACTAATGTACTTCGGACGAACAGTTCGCGGACTATGATTTCGATGGCATCATCCTGTAGCAATTTATTCCCGCTGGTAGAGATCATCACCGGGTCCAGTATGATATATGCGGGAGAAAATTTGTCTATTGTTTCAACGATAATTTCGGCTGCAGTCTTGTTATGTACCATTCCTATTTTCACAGCATCGATCGTAATATCTTCAAAGACAGCATCGAGTTGCCCTTTCAATATCTCGGGAGAAATAGCCTGAATGCCTCTGACACCCTGGGTGTTCTGAGCTGTGACCGATGTTATGACGGAAGCTCCGTAAACACCGATGGCGGAGAATGTCTTGATATCTGCTTGTATGCCAGCTCCGCCACCACTGTCGGAACCGGCAATTGTAAGTGCTACCGGATAGCGATACGTCGTATCTGTTTTCATGTTTACATACCAAAGGAGGGAAAAGCCTTATCTGTCTTTCCTACGGCGGCATTACCCGCATCAGGTTCACAGGGTATAATCTCAGCCCGTTTACAGTATGGCACCCCCTTTTCGCGGACAAAGGTAGAAAGATTGACAGGAGAAAACAAAAGTGAAATGTTAAATTTAAGAGAGAATTGATACATATAAAGAAATAATCCAGTATATTTGCGAGTACATATCCGGCATTATAGCTTTTCTTCCGGATTGTGTTTCCTTTTACCATAACAATCTTAAAGGTGACTGAACATGTTGAATAATAAAGGCTTGTATGTGATTACCGGAGGGCCTGGAACAGGTAAAACATCGCTAATTGAAGAACTTAAAAAAGATGGATTAAAGACTGTAAAAGAGGTTGCACGAGATATAATCAAAGAACAACAACTGCAGGGAGGAGATGCCTTGCCCTGGAAAGATACCGGGTTATATACGAAGATAATGCTGGAACGCTCTGTCGATTCGTATCTTGCACATGCAAAAGAGGAAGGTGTCCTGTTCTTTGACAGGGGAATACCTGATACTTTGGCTTATGCACAGTTAATAGGGTTGAACGACCGGAAATACATAGAACTGGCCGTTAATAAATATAGGTATAGTGAACAGGTTTGACTTGTACTGAAAAAAGTTTACACAATCACAAAAAGAAAATGTGTAAA